>JBKHKH010000137.1:0-5466 GCA_046537735.1 Archaeoglobaceae archaeon
AATCTTTATCAACATACAGAAAGAAGAACCCCTTAGCAGTGGTGAATCCTCCGTTATGTGCTGCTGAAGAGACTGCCTGCATTTCTTCATCAAAAGATTTAACAAAATTCTTTTCAACGAAGAATTCGGCCATCTTATCCCTTATATTCTCTCTGCAGCCTTTTATAGAGCTCTTCAACTTCTTGGACTACATCCTCCTCTGAAAAACCTTTCTTTTTGGCCATGTAGACGCTGCCCCCGGCTCCTGCTCCCTCTTTGACGTAACCTTTTTCGTAATCCCTCAGGCCCTTATAATTTGAGTGGCTGAAGTCGAGCATGGCGGTATGATAATTCACGCCTATTTTCCGTGCGGTATCCTTGAAACTGGCATATCCGTCCTCAACGATGTATTTTGTGGTAGCTATTTCAATCCTGGACACGTCTTCACCCATAGCCTTGAGAAGGGCAGCTACTGCCAGCAATTGAGTTCCCCCAGCCAGCACCACTTTTTTGTTGAGACCAAGAGACAATCCCAAAACTGTGGCCAGCATGGGATCCCCAAACTCCTCTAAAGCTCTCAATGGTTTTTGTGAAAGATCGATCATTCCTGTTCTCTCGAAACCTTCGCCAATTACTTTATCTTTCACTTCCTGAGGATTTTGAGGGGAGGCAGAGCTGGTATTCGCATCGTATCCCAGAGCCCTTAATACTGCCTGAGCTGTAGTGGTCCCACCCGGAGTGCTCTCCCCGATCACTATCTCATCCAATTCCAGTTTATCCAATTCTCTTCCCAGCGATTTTGCTCTTCCTATTATAATACTGGCATTGGGGACAGCCTTCTCCGTACGGAAATCCTTTCCGACTTCACCTGAAACGAAGATGTGGGGGAGGGCAGGTGGTAGATATGAACCTCCTCTCACCACCATACAAGAAAAATTGGCAAGCTGATAGCAGGCCTTGGTTATTATGGCTGGTGTGGGGTGCCCTTCAGGAGTTACGGGAATCTCGTCTATGCTCACCGGCTTATCCAGCATAATATACTCTACATCTGCCAGAGGAGTGAATTTGGTGAGCTCGGGAGAAGCTCCCGCCATGGAGATGGATGGAATGGTTGCGATTTCAGTGTTCCCCAGAACTATCAGCATGAGGTGGGACATAAGTGTTCGTGAGCAGGTCCATTTAAATTAGTTTTCATCGGCCTGTTAAGATCAGAAAGAATTCGATGACAGTTTCTCGAAGTTCTTCCATTTGTGCCATTGTGTTTAATATCATTGAGGGCATCTATCATTGCCATAGTGACCTCGTCTTCAATATCGTCTCCTATTTCTTCATCTTCAACATCGAGTCCCAATTGATTGTACTTTCTTGCAATATTCCCAATTATTCCTATCCCAATCAGGTTGGCCAGATTGAGGAGAAAATGCAATCTGTTCTCGTCCATCTCGGACCACTGTTCTTGTTCCTCTCCATCTTTGCCAAAAATCAATATAGAGCGGGCACCGATGATGAACGAGTTTACAGCGACGCTGTTCATATCAGCATTTTCAATGTTTACCACACACATCTTCAATCGTAAGAAGATGCTGAGGGGAATGATGACGCAAACGTATTTAGAGCTTTAATGTACTGGTGGTCGTCAGGTTGGATCATTCTTTCCAGGAAGGAGTCTTTGCCTACCTCATTTTCAACTATTTTGTGCAACCCCAATTCAGAATAACATTTATTGCAGATCGGTAGCCCATAATAATCTTTTACCCTGCTCCGTTTCTCTCCACATTTAAAGCACTCGGACATATCATTGCTTTCGAATACGGTATATAAAAACATGGTTTTTTGAGGCGATTTTAGATGAGGGCACCAATTTTTATTCCTGCCATCCGGTTAAGAATTATGAGTGACGAGAATATGGAAATGGACCCCGTAGAGGACATGGAGATAAAAAAAGAAATGACTGTCCCTGAACTAATTCAACAAATGGGGGATGCTGGAGGCTTCAGCGCCAAGAAGGTTGCAGAAGCGGTGGAAATATTCAAAGAGATGAAACATGAAGGAGCTACGACTTTTCTCTCATTCCCTGCAGCAATAATATCTACTGGGACCAGAGGAGTTATCAAGGAGCTGGTAAAGAGGAGGCTGGTGGATGTGGTGATGACCACCTGCGGGACGCTGGACCACGACCTGGCGAGGATTTGGAGGGACTACTATCACGGTAGCTTCACTTTAGATGATGCAGAGCTCCACCACAAGGGCATTAATCGTATAGGCAATGTGCTGGCTCCCAATGAGAGCTACGGACTCATTCTGGAGGAGAAATTACAGCCCATGCTGGAAGAGATCTACGGAGAAAAGAAGAATCTCTCCACCAGAGAACTGGTAAGAGAAATTGGTAAGAGACTGGACTCAGAGGAAAATAAAGAATCTTCCATCCTGTACTGGTGTTACAAGAACGACATACCGGTGTTTGTTCCTGCTATAACCGATGGAGCCGTAGGTTTCCAGTTGTGGCTCTTCTATCAGCAGCACAAGGACTTCCAGATCGATGTCCTGAAGGACGAGAGCGAGCTGAGCGACATTGTTTATGGAGCTGAAAAAACGGGAGCACTGATAGTGGGTGGAGGGGTGTCCAAGCACCACACTATCTGGTGGAACCAGTTCAGAGACGGTCTGGACTATGCCATATACATTACCACTGCTGTAGAGTGGGATGGCAGCCTCTCGGGAGCAAGAGTAAGGGAAGCTGTCTCATGGGGGAAGGTAAGGGAGTTCGCCAAACACGTGACAGTCGAGGGAGATGCCACCCTAATACTACCCTTGATGGTATCAGCGCTGCTTTAATCTAGTTATTAGTTAAAATATTGATTAACGAATTCAAAACATATTTGGCTCAATGGCCTTGAGATACAGGTATGAAGGGGAAGACAATTAGCTCCCTCCTCTGTGTGTCATTGGTGCTCCTGGTGAGTGGGTGCACTCAATTGGATGAAGAAAGAAAAATAGAGATCAATGGCCAAGAAGTATCTACAGATTGCGAAGTGGATGAAGACTGCGTGCTGGTGGATAGGCAGTTGAATTACAGCTCATGCTGGCCGGGAGCATGTGAAGAGGTCGATTATTCCCTACCGAAATACGTGGCGGTTAATGAAAAATCGTTTAAAGATTTTAAAGAAAAAGTTGGTCCGCCAGAAGATGAATGCGGCCCTCAACCCTTATGCCCCATAAGAATAATCAACGACAACTTTACAGCCAGATGCATAGACAACACGTGCAAAAAAGTTCCCAATGAAAAATAACCTTCCTTTTGAGGGATGGGACCAAGAATTATAAACCTTCAGCATCAATCAGTGCCATGGATAACATACCCGAAGATCATCCCCGGTATAAGAGTCTGGTTACCAGAGAAAAGATAGTAGAGGGATTTAACAGGGGTTTGGTCGCTCCTCAGGGGCTCATAGCCCATGGGAGAGGAGAAGCTTTTGATTACATTCTGGGCGAAAAGTCCCATGGTTTCACCCTAAAAGCTGAAAAAGCTGCAGTCCAGCTTTTGATCAATTCAGATCATCCTGTAATATCGGTTAACGGTAATACCGCAGCCTTAGTACCTGAAGAATTGGTAAAGCTGTCAGAGTTACTTGATGCTCCACTTGAGGTAAATCTATTCCACTGGAGCCAGGAAAGAGCCCAAAAAATAGCGGATTTTCTTCAGTCCTATGGAGCGAACGTCCTATCTGCTGGAGATGCTGTTCTGGAGGGATTGAAGTCGGACAGGCGTATGGTGGATAGTAGAGGTATATACAGGGCAGACACGGTTTTGGTGCCCCTGGAGGATGGAGACAGGTGCGAGATATTGAAAAAGCATGGGAAGAAGGCAATCGCCATCGATTTAAATCCTCTGTCCAGAACATCTCAAATGGCCGATATCACCATTGTGGATAACGTCACCAGGGCCATTCCCAACATGATAGAGATTTTAGAGAGCTTAAAACCCTCTGAAACCACTCGCTCATATTCAGAATTTGACAATGAACAAAATCTGGGAGAAGCCGTTGAGGTCATCTGCAGTTACTTGAATTGCAAAGTCTCAAAATGATTTTATACTTTAGACTTGAGTGGCTGATATGATTGCTGACGTCTACATTTACCTCAAAGAAGGAATTGCTGATCCAGAGGGGGAGGCAACCAGAAAAGCGTTGAGATTACTGGGCTTCAAAAACGTTAAAAGCGTTTCTTCCAGAAAAGTGTTCCGGATAGACGTTGATGCTCGCAAGAAAGAAGATGCGGAGAAAGAACTCGTTACTATGTGTGAGAAACTTCTTGCCAATCCTGTAATTCAAAGCTACTCTATTCAGTGGATCGATTGATTGAACATTGGGCGTGAAAATGTGGATGAAACAGATCAGGGTGAAATGATGTATATTCCGGTTGATGTGCCGTTCGAGCTCCACGAGATCAAGATACTGGAAGCTGATGATGATTCCCTCATAAAGATGAGTGAGGAGCTCGGTCTGGGGCTTAGCTTAGATGAAATGAAGCGTATAAAGGAGTATTTCCATCAAAAAGGCAGGAACCCTATGGACATCGAGATACAGAGCCTGGGACAGGCGTGGAGTGAGCACTGCTGTTACAAGAGCTCCAAATACTATCTCAAGAAGTCTATTGTGGGTCTCTCGGCTGACTACGTGATATCGGCTATAGAGGAGGATGCGGGAGTAGCAGAATTTGATGAAGAACATGCTTATGTGCTTGCTCTGGAGTCCCACAACCATCCATCTGCGATCGAACCATATGGTGGTGCCGCCACAGGAGTGGGGGGCATACTGAGGGATGTCCTGTGCATGGGTGCCCAGCCCATAGCTCTTATCGACCCCCTGTATTTCGGGAATCCCGATACACCCAGAGATGACGTTCCGTCGGGAACAAAACACCCCCTCTACCTTCTTTCGGGGGTTGTGGAGGGAATAAGGGATTACGGCAATAGAGTGGGCATACCCACTGTATCAGGCTCCGTCTTCTTTGACCATAAATACCTCACCAACTGTATCGTCAACGTGGGGTGTGTGGGTATAGTGAAGAAGGACCAGCTCATCCACAGCAGGGCGGGAAATGCTGGAGACGTTTTCATTCTTGCAGGAGGTCCCACAGGTAGGGACGGTATCCACGGAGTAACATTCGCCTCCTCAGAGCTGCACGAGAGGAGTGAGGAGGAGTCCCGGGGGGCTGTCCAGCTGGGTAATCCCATAATCAAGGAGCCTCTAATCCATTCCTGTCTGGAGATAGTGGACAAGGGACTGCTTACCGGAATGAAAGACCTGGGTGGTGGAGGACTTAGCTGCGTTATCGGTGAAATGGCTTCGGCTGCTGGTTTCGGGGCTGAGGTTCATCTGGAGAAGGTCCACCTGAAGGAGAAGAATATGGCTCCCTGGGAAATATGGGTTTCGGAAAGTCAGGAGAGGATGATGCTTACCGTGGAGCCCAAACACGTTGACGAGG
>JBKHKH010000138.1:0-5415 GCA_046537735.1 Archaeoglobaceae archaeon
AAAGTGGGTTTATCGGTGAGGCGGATAACGTCTCGGGAAGTGCTTCCCAGGAAGGTGCGGTACATGAAACCCCTGTGATTGGACGTAATGTAAATGAGATCAGTATCAGTTTCGTTTGCTGCTCGAGAGATCTCTGAAGCCACATGCCCTTCCATGACCTCTGTGGTAAGAGTCAATTCGGTCTCATTGGCTAATATTTGGGCTACCTCATTAATGTAGTTCTGGAGCTTCCTCTTTTTCCCAAAACCTTCCGATATGACGTGGAGGAGATGTGCGGATGTGGTGTTGAGAGTTTCCAGGAACTTCATCATGGCAGAGAGCTCCTTTTGTGACCTTCTGAGCTCCAGGGGCACCAGCGCTTTGTTGAACATATTCGGTCACCTGTTGTTGGTAGGTATAACTTTTTCTTTTTAGAGAGGATTTAAACCAAGACTTTTTAGAGCCTCCAATCATCTGATAACAACTATCTTCATTTAAAGATTCCTCTGGCTCTTGTCGATCCTATAGTTGAGGACTATCCTGGCTTTCCAACCTGTGCTTGGTGATTTTGAAGTTTAATTCTCAGTTTATTTTTTGCCTCTTCTGTTAGAGTATAATCGGAGATCTTGCCGGATTCGATGTCTGAGATGGGGATTTCACTGCTGCCGCCTCTGGAGCCGATCAGCATGACCCAATCTTCTGTTTTTATATCTCCATTATCATCCATTTCCGTCTTGGAATAAAGGATTACGTCTTCTACTATCTCCATTTTAGCACACCCCGATATAACTTGTATTGGATGTATTTTAAATCTTTCGGTGAACCTAAAAATTATGATGCACATCTTGAAAATTGCCTCGAATCAGGAACGTGGTTGCAGACAAGGTTATGAGATCAAAAGATTCACTCGTACCAGTCCATGCTCTTTTCCACATAATCAATGAAAGAGATAAAGAAATCTTTTGCTTCTTTGCTCATCTTAGTATTTCTAATGGCAGCTTTAGCATTATTTACATAACCTTTAGATGCGTTTTTGGCTGAATCAAGAGCTCCACAATCAGTTATTAACTGTTTGACATGTTCTAATTCATCTTTTCTGAGCTCTCTTCCTTTTCCCAGTAATTTTTTAACTTCATCATCTTTCTCAAGAGCTAAAATAATGTGCAGTGGTTTTTTACCTCTGGCTATATCTTTGCCCGGCTTCCTGCCGTATTGCTCTTCTGAGGCGAAGGTGTCGATGATGTCGTCTTGAATATCGAAAGCATAACCAATCTGTTCACCTGCTTCTCTCAATAGTGATTTATCTTCCTGTGAAGCTTCACTGAGTTCAGCTCCCATAAGCATAGTCACTTGAAAAAGGGTAGCAGCTCTTTTGCTGGCCATTATGTTCCATTCGTGTGGAGTTGGAGTTGTATACTCGAACAGTAGATCGAGGATTTGACTCTCGTTAATGTTCCTGTATCCTAAGGATAGCAAACTCAATGCTTTGACCACTTCAGTATGTCCGAATCCTGATGATAGAATAGCCTGATTGGCTAAGGCCAGTAGGATGTTACCGGCGAATATAGCTGAACCGTTACCGAATCTTTCATCGTATTGTTCGTCGAATTCTTCTATCGCCTTGTGTAAAGTTTTGCCTTCTCTTCTGGTAGCATCTTCATCAACTAGATCATCATGGACTAGAATGCAATGCCTGAATATCTCAACGCCGCAACCCACCCTCAAGATCTTCTCATCGATCTGGTTTCCGTATCCCTCATAAACAACTAGAGTGCTGCAGGAAGCCAGTCTTTTCCCTTTTCTTAACACGAATTCTTCAGTTGAACTGTATAGCTCTCCCATAAAGGGATGATAGTTATAACCTTCCCTAACGGTCGAATCGAGAAAATTTTTCAACTCTTTTTCCACCAGCTCACCATAATTGTCAAGCACTTCCTCGAAACTCATGATCTGGCTTAAGAGGGAGCCATTTATATGGCTTTACATATTTTAAGATTAAGCTATTTTTTAAGGATTCTGCATCCTCACTCCAGTTTTTCTTTGAGCTGGAAAGTAATTGTTTCTCTCCTTCTCAAGTCGTTTAGTATTATATGCAGTCTATCCATTTGGTCTGCAATGATCCTCAAGGTTTCTCTGGTCCCTATCTCATCTTCCAGCTCTAAGCAGCCTTTGGCTATTGCCAATGGGTTTCTCAATTTATCGGCAAGGAACTCGAAATGCTCCAGATTTTTGGTGATGTGGTCGATAGCTTCTTTCCTTTCCTGCTCGATCTCAATGGACCATAACGCAAAACCCAGATCCTCCGACAGCTCTTTCATCTTGCTTCTTTCTTCTTCACCGAAAATATCTTTAGAAGAGCAAAAGCCGATTATACCATATAATTTATCGCCGTGTGGTATGGGAATTACGAAACTCTGGTGCTCTATATGCTTCGCCCTTATTGAACAGCCCTCACACATCTCATTACTCCATTTCAGAACAGGTCTTTTTCTGGAAATGGCTTCTCGGGTGCAATAGGCTCCTGAAGATAAAGCGTCTTCTAGCTCTTCCTTGCTCGTCTTGCCCACTACTTCGACCGGCCTAACTCTATCATCTTCTAATAGCCCGATCCATACTGTTATTACCCCGTCAAAGCTGGCTAACGTTCTACAGGCTTTTCTTAGCAGTTCTTCTTTTTCTTTCTCTTTTACTATCAGATCATTGATCTCGCTGGAGATGCGTAATAATTGGTTCAACCTGGTCAAATTCTCTTCCATCAATTTTCTATCGGTCATGTCCAGCCCAACCTCGACCACGCCACCTATATTTCCCTCCTCATCTTTGACCGGGTATCCTCGAATAAACCACACTTTACCATTTGCCCTGATCTCCGCCTCCTGAGGATAACCAGTTTTATAGGCTCTTTCCACAGGGCAATTCTCACAGGGCTCCTCTTTACCAAACCACACCTCATAACAGTATTTACCTACCAGCGCCCCCGAATCCATACTCACAGCTTCTCCAGCTGCCCTGTTGGCCAGCATGATCCGGTGGTCGTTGTTCTGGAACATAACTATCTCATTCATGCTATCCAGGACTGCACCCTTCTCCTGTTCGGCAG
Source organism: Archaeoglobaceae archaeon (assembly GCA_046537735.1). GTDB lineage: Archaea > Halobacteriota > Archaeoglobi > Archaeoglobales > Archaeoglobaceae > JdFR-22. Next base: position 3,080 of record JBKHKH010000138.1, read on the forward strand.
CTTTTACCAGTTCTTCCATGAGCTTTCGCTCTGTAACATCTCTCACAGAGCACAGTATCCCTGTAACGTTACCGGAATGATCATATACTGGAGTCTTGGCCACCTGCAGCCACTGCTTTCCCCCTTTACCGGTAACTTCTTCATCCTGTACCTGCGTTTGCCCCGTATCCATCAAACGGGAATCATCTCTCTGGAACATTTCGGCCTCTTCAGGGGGGAAGATCTCAAAATCGGTCTTTCCAATAATTTCTTGCCAGTCTTTTCCTATAAAATCACAGAATGCTTTGTTCACCAACCTGTAGGTCTGTTCTCTATCCTTGAACACCACAAAATCAGGTATAGAATCAATAATTCTCTGTAAAAACTCTCTTTGCCGCTCAATTTCCATTTCCGCTTTTTTACTATCGGTTATATCTAACCCAACTTCAACTACACCCTCGATTTTATCGTTCTCACCTTTAACCGGATAACCTCTCACCAGCCAGATTCTACCATCTGGAGAGATCATCTCCCCTTCCTGTGGCTGACCTTTATCAAGAGCTACTTCGATAGGGCAGTTTTTGCATGGCTCACTGCGATTGAACCACACCTCATGACACGAATTTCCTACCATAGCATCCGGATTCATATTTACCGCTTCCCCTGCGGCTCGATTGGCCAGCCAAACCCTATGATTCAGATCCTGGAAGATGACAACTTCTCTCATATTATCCAGAACTACACCCTTCTCCTGTTCGGCAGCTTTTACCAGTTCTTCCATGAGCTTTCGCTCGCTAATATCTTCCATGGTCTCTATTGCCCCTATGATATCGCCATTTGATCTCAGAAGAGAAGCTCTGAAGTACACCCATTTTCCGAAGTGAGGGAGGAATAGCTCCATTTCGTAGGTGTCTTCTCTGTCCCTTACTTTTTTTATCTTCCTTTTTTTGACTTTCTTATTCCTGTAGAATTCCTCCACTCCATCAAGGACGATATCCGCCAGTAGAGGCTTTTTCCTGGAAAAGAAAGGCTTCCAGTGATCGGTAGTTCCGATGATATCTTCCTTTCTATAGTTGGTCAGCTCCTCACAGGCTTTATTCCAGTATTTGACTCGGTGTTCCTTGTCGATAACGAAGGTAGGAACGGGTACGTTCTCCAGTATTCTGTCCAGATCGAAGTTGGCCATGGATACACCCTTCAAAGTTATCCTTAATCGGATCTGATTTTATCCCTCTCAGCTACTCTGAGGGCCAAGACGAAAACCGTACCCTGGGGGTAATTATCCTCAACCCAGATTTCTCCGCCGTAACTTTCTACCAGCATCTTCACAATGTAAAGACCCAGTCCGGTCCGTCCGGTCTCTCCTTTGACCCCCTCTTTGAATATAATTTCTTTCATGTCTTGAGGGATACCCGGTCCATTGTCAGCAATCCTGATCTCTACCCATGTATTTCCGGGATTTACCCTCAGATCGATCTCTTTCTGCTCTTTATCATTATGCAAAATGGCGTTATGAAGTAAGTTACTGAATACAGAGTTCAGCATCTCGTTTGCCTGGACGTAGAAGTTTTCCGGTATGCTGGTTTGAATGTTGACCTTTGAAGACAACCCCCTCAATTCTTCCATCAGGGCAGCAGATAGGTTTACAGGTTTTGTTTTTTGCTTACCCTGATAATCCTTGACCAGCCTCACCTTTCCTATGAGCTCAAGGGATTTATCAACAGTGTCCCTGATTTTTTCCATGTATTTTGGGTCGCAGTTGCTGATCTCAAGCAATTCAAGATGATTGTTTATTATGGTCAGGTAGTTGCTGATGTCGTGTCTCAGAACGCTGTTGAGCATCTCGTAATTATCATTAACCGTTTTTAACTGTCCGTTTCCATAATCACTCTTATTCCGCATTTTCATTCACCTGGTCGGGAATATTTCGTGTTAACCTTTACTATAATTATAATTAGTATAACTACTAAAGATTTTCGAAATTCGTATTACAATTCTGAAATATTGAAAAAGGAATTAATTGTAAGATAACAATTATTTATATAATGATTTTAAACGGAAAAATTTTTAAACTAACTTTAGATTCTAATCTATATATGTGAATGGGGGAAGAATATGGTTAAAGAGGTAGATCTGGATCTAAGAGGCTTGAAGTGCCCACAACCAATACTGAAGATACAATCAAAGTCTTCAACCCTCTCCACAGGGACAATAATGAAAGTATTTGCAGATTGCTCTACTTTTGAGAGGGACTTGAACATATGGGCAATCAAAACAGGGAAAACGATTCTGGAATGTGATAAGAACGAGGGAACCTGGGTGGCGAGGATCAGGTTGTGAATGATTGTTTGGGGTGT
>JBKHKH010000139.1:0-5378 GCA_046537735.1 Archaeoglobaceae archaeon
ATAAACGTTTTCTTCAGGATGGTCTCTACGCTCGGTCTTCTGTAAGGCGGGATCTCCAGAAAGATCTCCGGGCTCTCACCTGAGGTGAGCTTGTTCAAGATCACACCAGCAACCAAATAGACCACGGCCAGGGTCCCAAAGACCATGTAGATATAACTCATACCATGGATGCCCAGGATACCGAAGATCATCGCTATCTGGGCCATGCAGGGTACAGATATTGCCAGAAGAGTGGTGGAAATGAACCTCTGTTTCCTGGTCTCCATAGTCCTGGTGGAGAGGGCTCCAGGAACGTTACAACCCATACCCAGGAAAACCGAAATTATTCCATAGCCGTGTATTCCCAGCTTGTGGAAAACGTTGTCCACCAGGGTCGCCAGACGGGGAAGGTAGCCGGAGTCCTCCAGAAGTGAAAGTCCGAAGTAAAATGCTATTATGTAGGGGAGGACCGCTCCAAAAGGTACGAAGATGCCTGTGGTCAAGAGCCCCATTGATTCCATGAACTCGATTTCCCCACCTATCAGTTTCCCTATCAATATGCTGTGCAGGATACCCGGACCAAGGAAATTGCTGAGGTATACCGCAAGGGGCATATAGAACTCCTCAAAAAAAGGTTCAGTCACATTACCTATCAGCCACTCTCCTATATATCTGATCAGCCAGAAGGTGAGGAACATGACCACAAATGCTATTGGAACCCCCGTCACGGGTTTAATCGTTGCTTCAGTAATGGTATCTCTCAAAGTATGGTGCCTGTGCTCTATTTTCTGGACATCCATGACCAATTTACCTATCTCAGCCCACCTCTCCTCACTGCTCATCTTATTCTTGGTGTTGGCTTTGGCATCCTTTATATTTTGAACGAGATCTTTGATACCTTCTCCTGTTAACGCCACCACCGGGACTACAGGCACCCCCAACCCCTTCTCCAGCTTTTTCACGTCTATATCAATTCCCAAGTGCTGTGCCTCGTCCCACAGGTTCAGGGCTACCACAACAGGAATATCTCTCTCCAGGAGTTCAAAAGTAAGGTATAGATTCCTCTCCAGATTGGTAGAGTCCACAACATTGATGACCACATCTCCACCTTCATCCAGCATTTTTCTGGCCACTTCTTCAGCACGGCAAGATGGTTGCAGAGAATAGGTACCGGGAACATCTATCAAATCGTATTTTTTATCGCCGACACGCATTAAACCCTTGTTAAAGTCAATGGTAGTACCTGAGTAGTTCGATGCTACTACATTTGCTCCTGTTAGCCTGGAAAAAACGACACTCTTACCTACGTTAGGATTTCCCATTAGAAGAGCTCTACTCATTCCATCACTCCTCTACTATAACCTTGTTGGCCATGCCTCTACCCATAGTTACTTGGCATCCCCCAATATCCACCACTATGGGTCCCCACGGGTGCTTGGCCACCACCCTTATGCGCTTCCCTATCCTAATACCCATGGTCTCTACTCGGTGTCTAAACCCTTGGCCACCTTCCAATCGTGTTACCACTCCTTCTCTACCTGAACCAAGTTCGCTTAAAGGCTTCATTTTATCACCACTTGTTTTTTGCATTTCTGGGGAGGTTCTCCAATGGGAGATCCTGTCATAAATCATGGGGATCATCTCCAAACGAGCTTTTCACTCTTGCTACCAATCCTGCTGAGATCAAACTGCCCCAGCACCTCAAGTATGATTTAGAGGTATAGATAATTGACCCTAATACAATTAGGTTTCGGTCTGAAACCCTAACATAATCTTCAGTCCTGCCATGCTCAAAGGTCTTCAGAAATACATCCTCAGGGATATCCCTAGAGCCATGACCTAAAATGGGCGGCATTATCTCCTTATCTCAATTTTTTATTTCAGTTTTCTGCCCACACGGATGGACTCCATCTCTACAATACTCTCTAAAATGTCGTAACCACTTTGGATTCAGTTCTGGAGAGTTTTCAACAAATCTCACAAAATTCTTGAGCTGATCCACGGTTTCGGGGTTCAAGACATGCTCAATAAGGCAAGCATCCTGCTCAGCAATTTCTATGGGGATATTCAAGGTGGTCAAGAACCTTACGAGGATGGACCTTCGCTCTCTGACACTTTCGGCCAGTTCCTTGCCGCTATCTGTAAGAGAGACGAACAGCCTTTTTTTGTAGATAATATAACCCATATCGGAGAGCTTTCTCATCATCTCCGAAGCGCTGGCAGGCTTCACATTAAGCTCATCGGATATATCCTTTATTCTGGTATAACCCTTTTCTCTACTCAATTCATAGATTATTTCCAGGTAATCTTCAGACCTTCTTCCCAGCATTGGCATCACCTTTAATCCAATGTAGTTAGGCTACCCTAAATTATATAAATTTTTTGGAAGACCTAAAATTTGCTCATCACTATACTACTTATTTGATTTTAAACCAGCAAACTAGAACAAAAAAGCTGTCCTTTTGCTCCCTTTTCGGCATGGTCTCCCGAATAAACAATATAATCTTCTTCAAGCATCTCATCATCTATATCGGGTTTCATATGCCCTTCAAAATGGAATCCCGGAAGCAACTCAGGAGTCTCATTTATGATGATCGTTCCGGCTCTCATTCCCGCACCAGCTCTGGTATTGGCCTTACTGGCGAAAACAATGCCGCCGGACATCCTGGTACCACAGAAAGAATCCGCAAAACCCCTTATTATGATCATCCCATCTCTCATATGACTGCCCACTTCCTTTCCAGCGTTTCCCTCTACCAGTATTTTGCCGGAACTCATACCCCGCCATTCTCCTCTATAAGAAGCTCCAATATAATCTCCGGCATCTCCCTTGACGATCAGCTCTCCACCACCCATGTTTAAAGCCGAGAAGGGACCAATATCACCTTCCACCAGTATCTTACCTCCCTCCATAAATGCACCAACATACATACCTGCATTCCCTCTGACCAGAATTTCTCCATCTTCCAGTGACCAGCCTATCCTCTTTACCTTTCTCAAATCCCCTTCGAAGATCAGACCATCTCCTTCAGTGTAGACGTCAAAAAAGTCGCCCAAATCGATGGTGCTATTACCGTAAAGTACTTCCATTCTCTCTACATCTTCTCTGCTTTTCTGCTGGACGGTCTGGGGTAAAACACCCTCCACATCCAGGACAAGTTCAGGAGTTTCTTTGAGTTTCAAGAGCATTCTACCACCCTAACCTTAGACAGAGATAACTTTACTTTTGGCCAGCTCTTCTTCTTTAACACTGTAGTTGGAGAGTCTCACAGAATAGTACTTCTTAAAGTACTCCTCCAGATCTTTCTCAATATCCTTGTCAACAGATGAGTTGACCCAGTAAGTATCTCCCTTTAACTGATCTACAATTTCTCCCTGACTGCACACAATTCTACCGCCTTTTATGGTCAAGTAGGCATTGGAGAGTGCTTTTTCGATCCGTGTATAATCCGATGAATCAACCTCATGAGGGTTCAGATCATAAACTGCAACGTCTGCATCCGCCCCTTTGCCCAGATGTCCTTTATTCTTCAGACCTATCACCCTGGCAGGATTGGCTCTGGTTAATTTGACAATTTCATAGATGGTCAACTCCCGGTCAATGGCAGGAAGAGATGACCTCTTATCGATCACTTTATGAACGTCTACACTATCTCTATATTTTTTGCTCATCAACATGGTCATTAGCTCCGGGTAGCGGGTGAAAGGGCCGCCATTGGGATGGTCTGTAGTGATGACCACTTTATCACTATCTATCAGCAGGGCCAGTTCCAGTCCCACTGCCCACTGTACAGTATTCACCGGTGATTTAGGCGAGTATATCACAGGAGTTAAACCAGGCGCTGTCTCAGCCTCAACATTCCTGTTAACCCACTTCAGCCTGGACAGGCTGTGAAGAGAGTATTCCAGAGGTCCGTCAGCGGTCATGGTGGTAGTGTCTCCAAAAATAACATTTCCGGTGTCGATGCTGACATCTCGCTTGTTTACGCTCTTGGCCACTTCCTCAGCCCCGGAGCCGAAGGTCTTCCACGAATCTCCTCCGTAGGAGAAGAACTGCAAGTGGGTCAGATGCAGAACAGGCCTATGGTTATTGGATTTGACGTTCTTAATGGAATCTATTGTCTGCAGGGCAGTTTCAAAATTCCCAGGATTGCCCAAGTTGTTACCGTGAATGTGAACAGAATGGGGGAGCTTCAACTGCTCGCATGCGTCCACCAAATTGTTTATTATTTCTCTGGAGGTCACGTTGAAGAACGGGACCTGCTGGTCCAGCTCCTTGATATTTCTTCCCCACCCCCATGCCTCGGTACCACCAGGATTAACAATTTTGACAGCATATCCTTTGGTAGCTTTCAGCAACCAGGAGACGTAACTCTGCAGGGATTCTTCATCGTCCTCCGCTATGCACTTCATCACGAACCAGTTACCATCGTATAGAGGGAAAGCCATTTTGTCTATATTGGGGATATCGTTCAGCTCGTGGTGGGTGTGGCGAGCATACAAAGGAGGCATAGCGGGGGTTATTGCTGTAGTATAACCCAGTCGTGAGTATTCATAACCTGTGGGAAATACGGAAGGTACCGAATTTCCACTGCCCCCTCTAAGACCGTTTTTCTTACTGTAGTGTTTCTTAAGGCCATCTTCCGGCCTGAACATTCTTCCGATATTCTCTTTACCACCTGCAATATGAGCATGAATGTCAAAACCGCCGGGCATGACCAGCTTATTATTAACATCTATGGTTTTGGCTCCAAACCATATTCTGTCCACGATCTTGCCGTCTTTTATGAAGATGTCCATTTTTTCGCCGTTTATTCCATTCGCAGGGTCGTAGACAATACCATTTTTAAGGATTAGCTTCATTGATCACACCTATATCGTCAATTTTATCTCCGATCTCTTCAATATCTTCTTTTCCCTTTAAATCGCCCATAGATTCCAATTCATGGGTGAACTCCCGTATGGTGCTGGCAAATTTCTCTCCCTCTGAAGCAGATATCCACTCTATCCTCAACCTATCCTTTTCGATCCCGAACTCTTCCAGCAGGTATCGAAGCTTCTCCATCCTTCCTTTTGCTTTGTAATTCCCATTCAGGTAATGACAATCCCCCAGATGACAGCCAGCCACAAGCACTCCATCTGCTCCGTGTGCGAACGCCTTTATAATGAAAAGGGGGTCAACTCTAGCGCTGCACATGACCCTGATTATCTTTACATTTGATGGGTACTGTATCCTTCCCAGACCGGCAGTGTCGGCTCCGGCATAGGCGCACCAGTTGCACAGAAAAGCCAAAAGTCGGGGATGTCTCTCATCTTCTTCAAAAGCCTGTTCTATTTGGGGGATTATCTGCTCATCGGTAAAATTCTTTACCTGAATGGCTTTGGACGGGCAGGCTGCT
>JBKHKH010000047.1:0-13443 GCA_046537735.1 Archaeoglobaceae archaeon
CATCGTACCCGTTCCTTCTCTGGTCAACAGCTCCAGCAGTAAGGAGTGCTCCTTGGAGCCGTTGATTATATGTGCTCTCTCTACATCTCCTTTGAGAGCAGCTATTATGGCTTCGGCTTTGGGTATCATCCCACTTCTCAACTCGTTGTTGGCCAGTTTTTTCTCCAGCTTATCTGTCTTTATCTGGCTTATCACAGAGGTGTCGTCATCAGGGTTCTCCAGCAGTCCGGGGACATCGGTTAGCATTATAAGTTTCTTGGCCTTTAGAGCGGCAGCCACATTACCGGCAACAATATCTGCATTTATATTGTAGGTCTCTCCCTCCAGGTCGGCGGCAACCGGAGAGATGACAGGGATCAACCCTTTATCGGTCAGAACCTCCAGTATTTCGGGATTGATGTATTCCGTCTCTCCCACATGCCCCAGGTCGATTGAAACCTCCTTATTATCTTTTATCTTCTTGATCTCTTTTTTCCTGGCAATGATAAGCAATCCATCTTTACCACTGATCCCTACTGCTTTTCCACCATTTCTGATGAAGGTGGAGATTATCTGGGAGTTCACCTTACCATCCAGCACCATCTCTACTACTTCCATGGTCTCCTTGTCGGTGACCCTCAACCCATCAACGTATTTGGGTTTTATACCCAGCTGCTCCATTTTATGGCTTATCTCCGGGCCGCCGCCGTGAACGATGACCGGTTTGATACCTACATAATAGAGAAGGAGGATATCCTTGATGGTGGACTCCATTATCTTCTTATCCACCATGGCATGGCCTCCCATCTTTATGACCATGCACGATCCATGGAAGTCCCGTATATAGGGTAAAGCTTCAGCCAGGACGTTAACCTTATGCATATACCTTCCTGAAGGGTTGAGATTAAATTATTTTCCATCTTACCCGGAGAAAAGAAATGTATTTAAAAAGAGAGTAGAAGTGGAAATCGGTGTTAATTATGGCTAAGATCTACTATAATAAAGATGCAGACTTAAAGTTGTTAGAGAACAAGAAGGTGGCAGTAATAGGATATGGGAGTCAGGGAAGAGCTCATGCCCTAAACCTGAAGGAATCAGGAATCAACACAGTTGTAGGTCTTTACAGGGGAAGCAGGAGCTGGAAGAAAGCGGAAGAAGATGGGCTAGAAGTGAAAAAGGTAGCCGATGCAGTAGATGAATCTAATGTTGTAATGATGCTTGTACCGGATACCGTCCAGCCCGCTGTTTACTATAGAGAAGTTGAAGGCAACTTGAGAGAAGGAGACATGCTGATGTTCGCTCACGGCTTCAACGTCCACTTCAACCAGATCGTAGCACCTTCACATGTTGATTTGACCATGGTAGCCCCCAAGGGCCCCGGTCACATTGTGAGGAAGATGTATGAGCAGAATATAGGCGTTCCGGGCCTGGTGGCAGTAGAACAGGACTACACCAATCAGGCTCTTGATATAGCGCTGGCTTACGCCAGAGGCATTGGGTGCACCAGAGCAGGGGTCATCGAGACCACATTCCAGGAAGAGACCGAGACCGACCTCTTCGGTGAGCAGGTAGACCTCTGCGGTGGCGTATCAGAAATAGTTAAGGCGGCCTTCGAGACCCTGGTGGAAGCGGGTTATCAGCCGGAAGTTGCTTACTTCGAAGCCCTGCACGAGCTAAAACTGATTGTGGACCTCATATACGAGGGTGGAATATACGCCATGTGGTACTCGGTCAGCGATACAGCCCAATACGGTGGGATGACCAGAGGAAAGAGAATAATCAACGAAGAGACCAGAAAAGAGATGAGAAAGATCCTGAGAGAGATACAGTCAGGAGAGTTCGCCAGAGAGTGGGTTCTGGAGAACCAGGCAGGGAAGCCCATGTTCAAGAGACTGCAGGAAGAGGAGAGGAACCACCAGATAGAGGAAGTAGGCAGAGAATTAAGAAAGATGATGCCCTGGCTGCAGAGCATAGACGTTGACTAATTAATTTTATTATTTTATTATTTTATTTTGAGTTCCTAGAGTTCCACGTACTTCTCTAACTCAGAATCGCTCTTCGCCGCTTTCTTCAAAAAGTCCCGTATATCCTCAGGATTGTTGGAGCTTAGGCCAAAGTAGAGAGCGAACTCCTTGGTAGTGGAAAGTATCCTAGTTTTCCCGCTTCTCTTGGATTTCACGAAGCCCAGATCCTCCAGTTTTTTGACGTGGTCGTAGCATTTGTTCCCTCTTATCTTGGACAGCTTGGACAGGGGGAGGGGCTGTTTCAGGGCTATGACGGCCAGAGTCCTCAATGATCCTCTATCGATATCCTTCTCCACGAACTTCTCCACGTATTGGTGGTACTGGGGTTTTATTCGCATTAGGTACCTATCTTTTAACTCGATTATCTCTATGGAGGTCTCATCCGTTCTATAATCCTCAATCAGTTGCTGAATAGCATCCTGGACTTCTTCATAACTCAAACCGGACATCTTGGCTATTCTTTTGGTGGAGAATGGTCTGGTCGCTGAGAATAAGATGGCCTCTACTATCTGCTTATTGCTGTTCATATTCATCAGCTATAGTGTTTTAGCTCTATATCCTCTTCATAGAGCTCTTTCTGATATACCTCTACCTTCTTTCTGTAGGCGAGGTGAAGGATTGATAGGTAATAACTAATTGTATCTTCCGTATTCAGCCCCCGGACGATCTCTGAGAAGTAGAGCATGGTCTTCCTGTTGAACAGGTACTTGAGCTCTTCCTCTACTTTGGCTATAGTTTCCTCGATATTCTCTTCGTGAGGCGTCCCCAACGTCTGTCTGGTAGCTTCGGGCTCCTCGTCCTTCTTCTTTCTCTTCCTCTTCTTCCTCTTCTTCTCCACGTCCTCAGCCATCTGGAGCTCGTGTATGAGGTCTTTGAGGGTGGTGAACCTTTTGGCCTTCTTGCGAGGTTTGAGTAGGGTATCCAGAACCTCATCCTTCTGCACTTCTCGTTCTAAACTCACCAGCTCTTCGTCAAATTCAGTCTCATCCGGCTCTGGTTCCTGGAAAGCTTCGAAGTCGATCTCGTCGGGTACGATCTCACCCTCTGGCTCCTGCTCCGCAGCCACAGTTTCTTCTGGCTGTTTGTGCGATATTGCTTCACTGGTGAGGATATCTGCTTTCATCCTTATCAGGATAGCGGCAAAAAGGAGCACTCTACCAGATATACGTAGATCAAGCTTCTTCGCTCTCTCCAGCTCGGAGAGGAACTTGTCAGTGACGTCTATGACGTCGACATTCCAGGGGTCAACATCACCCCTGCGAGCCAGCTCCACCAGCACTTCGACCGGATCTTCCAGATCGCTGTCTGCGCCTACGCCTTCACTTTGATACCAGTCACCTGTGATGTGTTATCCCTCCCTAAAGTCACTCCAATAATGGAATCGGCCTGCTCCAGCATGGGCTTCCTCAAGGAAACCACCACGAATTGAGCGTTCCTGGAACGCTCCTTAAGCATTTTGGCCACTCTATTAACATTGATACCGTCAAGGAACATGTCGACTTCGTCCAGAGCGTAGAAGGGGACCGGTTTGTATTCCTGGATGGCAAATATCAGTGCCAGCGCCACCAGACTCTTCTCTCCCCCGCTCATGGAATCGAGTCTTTGATAAGTCTTATTGGAGAATTTAACCTTAATATACATTCCGCTCTCGAATGGGTCTTCCCCATCAAGGAACAGCTCTCCCTCACCACCTGTGAGAGTATTTATTATTTCTGAAAAGTTCTTATTCACTGCATTGAAAGCGTTGAAGAAGGACTCCTTCTTCATTCTCTCATATTTCTCGATCCTCTCCAGGATATCGTTCCTCTCCTTCTCGAGTGTCTGATTCCTCTCCACTAGCTCATTCTTTCTCCTGTTCACTTCTTCGTATTCCTGGATGGCCTTGAGGTTAACTTCTCCGAATTGGATCAGTTCATTCTCTATTTCTTCAAGTTGAGAGGTAACCTGTTCATAAGAGGGGATACTGTCCACATCTATGTCGATCTCTCCTACATCTTGCATGTCCTTCTCCACTTCAGCCAGACTCTCTTTTCTAGCCGATATTTTCTCATTAATAGTTACAATATCGTAGTTAGCGTTCTGTTTTTCCTGCTCCTTTTTGCTTATCTGCTCCAGTATTCTGTCTCTCTCTTCTCTGAGACCCTTGACTTCCTTCCCCAGTCTTTCTTCTTCTACTCTCAGGTTCTGGATCTCTTCATTCAGCTCTTCAACCCTTTTTCTACCATAATCTATCTTGGAGTTAAGGTCATCCATCTCCTCATCGATCGTGGCAATTTCTGCCTCCTTCTCCTCTTTGGATTTTTCTAACTGCTCTTTCCTGAACTCAGTGTTCTCTAACTTCTTTTCAATGGAAATTAAAGACTCCTTATTTCTGGAGAGCTCGTCCTTCAGCTTCTCCAGTTGGGAAGATAATTGGGGCACTTCACTCCCCTTTAAAGATTTCTCCAGTTTGGATATCTTCTGGGATTTCTCTTTGATCTGGGAATCAAGCTCTTTAACCTTATTCTCTATTTCGGAAATCTCGGAGTACTTGTTGTTCCTCTCTTCCGTTTTTTGCCTTAGTTTATCCTCGATCTCAGTCACTCTGTTCGAAGAGTCATCAATTCGGGAGTTGAGGAGGGAGAGCTCATTCTTTATGTTGTTGACCACCTGATCCTGGTTGTCCACTTCTTCCTGAACGCTCTTTCTGGCCTGCTCGTTCGACCGAATATTTCCCAAAATGCCTGCCTTCTTGCTGTTGAGTATGGTGATCTCTTCGTTAATGCTTTTCTCCTTCTCTATCAACTCACTGGATAAGAGCATACCTCTCTTCTTTTCCGTGTAGCCACCGCTCATGGAGCCGCTTTTTTCTATCAGGTCTCCCTCTAGGGTTACTATCCTTCTCCCGTCCATCAATTTTTTGGCTGTCTGAATATTATCTACTACCAGCGTATCCCGATAAACGAAGTTGAACACAGGCTTGAATTTTTTCTCAAAATTGACCAGATTGATTGCGTAATCCACCACTCCATCTTTTTTAGGAAGTGAATTTAACTTAACATCTCTTTTTATCTTATTCAAGGGGAGGAAAGTAGCTCTCCCGCCTTTTATCTGCTTGAGGTAGTTGATAGCTCTGATGGCATCATCTTCATTCTCCACTACCACGAACTGGAGAGCATTTCCTGCTGCTGTCTCCAGCGCCTGAACATATTTTTCGTTTACCTCTCCCAGCTGGGAAACAGTCCCATAAACTCCTGGAAGCGCTTTCTTCTTCTTGGCTTCCAGGATCATTTCCACAGGCCTGGAAAAAGGCTTTAGAGCTGCTATTTTCCCTTTAACCTTCTCCAGCTCCACTTCTTTGGATCTCAGCTCTTCTTCTATCCCGGAGAGCTGATCCCTTTGACTGAATAATTCTGAATCGATATCATTTCTTTCCTTGATCTTTTTCTCCAGCTGCTTTTCAGCTTTCTCGAATTCCTTCTCCTTACCCTCTTTCTCTTTCTGCATGTCGGAGATCGCTTTCTCTAGTTTCTGCTTTTCTTTATCCAGCTCTTCTGTCTCCATGTCGATTCTTCTTATAGTCTCCAGCTTTGTATCCTGCTCTCTTACCAGCCCTGACTTCCTCTCCTTTAACTGGTCCATCTCTTCTTTCAGGGAGAGGAGATCATCCCTCATCTTCTTGAATTTCTCGTCCACTTCCTGAAGCTTCGCCCTGGTTGACTCAACTTTCTCTTCTGTCTCGTTAACCACTTCCTGGACGCTTATCTTTTGGGAAAGCAAGTGGTCCATCTCTTCGTCGATAGCTCCCAGCTCTTCCTTGAGTTTGGAGATGGAGAGTAGAATGTTATTCCTTTCATCCTTGTGTTTGGACAGCTCATTCTTGTAGAAATCTTCTGCCCTCTTAATGCTCTCCATCTCTGAATTCCCTTCCACTATCTTGTTCTGGATTTTCTGGAGGCTCTCGTCAGACCTTTCAGAGATCCTCGCAGATAGCTCCTCTGCCTGAGAATTCAGTTCCTGTATCTCGTTGCCCAGCTCAACAATTCTGGATGAATCGGAATCCTTCTTCTTCTCCAGATTATCTATTTCACTCTTCAATTTCTCTTTTTTGGATAAAAGGTTCCTGTAGCGGTGAGCTAAAAGATATTTCTTATTGAGGTCCTTTTTGTCCACCAGGGACCTGTATCTCAACGCTTCATCCTTGTCCTTTTCCAGCTGCTCCAACCGAATGGAGACTTCGTGAAGTATGGTCTCTATCGTGTCCATGTTCTCTCTGACCTTCTCCAGCTCCTCAAGTGCTTTCTCCTTCTTTTCCTCGAATTCAGATATCCCTGCTATGTCATCGATGATCTTTCTGCGTTGAAAAGGAGTAGTTTCCGTTATACGGGTCACATCGCCCTGCATTATAACATTGTAAGAATCGCTATAAACCCCAGCTTGAGAGAGCAGCCTGCGAATATCGGAAAGGCTCGCACTCTTACCGTTAATATAGTAGTAACTGTAATAACCTTTTTCAGTCATCCTGATTTTTCTGGTGATAACGATCTCCGGGTCCGAGGAAACGGTACCGTCCTGATTATCGAAAATGATGGAGACCTCTGCATCATCTATATTGCCATTACCCGAAAAGACCAGGTCAGTAAGCCGGTCAGCCCTCAACTTGGAGGAGTGAGAGAGACCAAGGCAAAAAAGTATGGAATCAATTATGTTTGATTTACCGCTACCGTTGGGTCCGCTGATAACTGTAAATCCCTCATAGAAAGGAATGTCAATTCTTTTACTGAATGACTTAAAATTTCTGACGGATATTTTTTTAATATGCATTTGCCCGATTGGTTCACGGATGGGTCAGTCGCACACTATAATATCCACTTTTTGCTCTTCTTTCTGCTTCTCCAGGTCTTTTTCTTCTTTAGAATCGGGTGTGTCTATTTCGGGATCTGCCCTGATTATCCCGTCAGAGCCTTTTTCTTTAACTTCCCTGTCTTCTGATTGCTTTCCAGCGAAGCTTATGTGGCGCCTCTCCATACCTGATCTCTCTTTGGGTTTTGATTTCGCTAGCTCTTCCTTCAGGTATAGCACATCAGAAGTTAGGCTCTGTACGGTCTTGTTAAGCTCAATAACTTTAGCTTCCAGGTCCCTTATCTTTTTATTTCCCAGCTCATTTTGAATTTCATTTCTTAGTTCGTTCTTGATTTCTTCAACTTTACTATCATTAAAAGTCGTCATTCTCCTCAGCTCCTCAACTTCCTTCTCCTTTTGACTTAGCTTTTTTTCAAGCCTTTCCAGCAGAATGTCTCGTTCTGGCATTTTATAATAGTTTGTTTAAAAGACCTTTATATATCTTTCTGTGGATAAAGTTTTACAACCTCTGTATCGATGAAATTTTAGCGAATATCATTTGCTATAATGTATGCTGCTTTGTCTTCTTGAGATTCAACTTTAAACTTGCTGATGCTTTTTCCCTTAATTGCATGAAGTATCATCTGCCCTCTTTCTCCGCACTCCATCTCGCCGATATGCATTTTCTTGCCTTCGTAGTAGTTTTTGAGAATTCCCAGTCTCATAAGAGTAGCATCTCCTCGTAGCTTGCCGCTGGCAAGCTCTTCTACCTTTTCCAGATAATGTATAAAGTTAGCTATATATATTCCGTAAGTTCTGAATAATATGAACGAAAGTGAGGCAGCCTTCATGTAAAGGTCAGCTGCGTTCTCTTTTTCCCCTTTTTGCTCCATGGCTTTTGCCGCTGTGATGTAAACCCCGGTCCTGACCTCTGGTATAAGCTCTAGATCACTCATTATATCATATACGATCTCAAGGGCTTCATCGGTTCTGCCCAGTTTAGTGTAATAACTTGCCAAACTGTTCTTTGCTTCATAAATAAATGACTTGTGTTCTCCAGTGGCATTTTTCTCCAGATAATCGATCAATTCTTTATAGGTGTTCTCTGCATCATCAACTCTCTCCTGCAGTTTGTATACGGAGGCGAGATTGTGATAGGCTGTGGAAACTCCCGGAATATTTTCTCCCCGGAGAATATCTTTCCGCAGCTCTATAACTTGTTTGAACATGTGCTCTGCTTCATCATATCTTTTTGAATCTCTGTATAAGGTACCCAAGTTTTCCAGAGTAACAGAGAGGTTTTCAGGCATCTTTAGCTCAGTAAATACCTTAGCCGAATACTTGAAATGCTTTTCTGCCTCTTCATTATCTCCTCGGTGTCTACAGGCATTTCCCAGGTTGTTGAGGATCTTAGCCAGCTCAGGCATGTATTTCTCTTCATCCTGACGCGAGTAATCCATATAGATATCCAGTGCTTGAGCATAGCGGTCTTTGGCTTTATCCAGGCTACCGGAATCAAAGTACGCGCTCCCCAGCATCTTGAAAACTTCTCCTTTATTGATCCCCTCTACGCGTTTCAGCAGTTCCTCTCCGGCTTCCGTGACCTCATCTGCCCTTTTCCCGTGATTTCTACTTAGTTCAGAGAATATGCTTAACGCATGGTCAATATGTCCTGCATTTACGCTGTGTTGCAATGCTTTGACTTTAAAGACAGGGTTCTCACTTTTCTCAGCTTTTTTGGAGTAATAGTTATATGCAAGAGAGTGATACTCCTTTTTATCTTCTGAAAACATTTTTTTTGTTTCGGGAGCGGTAAAGGCTATGGTATCTTCTTCTGTTTTCAGCAGTCCTGCTTGAGCTAGCTCATCCAGAACCCCATCTAAATTGCCAAAATCTGTGAAAGCGTCCTGAATGCTCTCATAATCAATATCCTCATCTATCATGGATAAGCTCTTGAGGAGATATAAAGCCTGGTCACTTAGGAGCAACTCCACAACCTTTTTTAATTGTTCTCCACCATCAGTGATCTCTTGAAGGGAACGATAATCTTCATGGCTGAATTTATTCTTATTCCTATCCATTAGCTCATTGGCAAACGATTTTAAGGCTGATTCTTGTTCAACACTTTCAATGTTTTCTTCCATAATTACACCTGAACCGGCTAGATGTGTTTGCACTCATAAAGGTTACGCTTATTAACTCCTCCAAGTTTGAGATGATTTCGAAAGTAGCACTATACTGGGTAATGGATTACGGATTAAAAAACGTTTAATAATGGAAGAATTATCTGGCATCAATGCATACCCTCGCCCTTATATTTGTTCTGGCGTACGCTCCCAGTATCGCTTTACTGTGGTATTTTTACCACAAGGATAAATATGAGCCGGAACCCAGAAAGTATGTAATCCTGACATTTATTTACGGAGCTATAAACTCCGTGGTCATTGCCGTATTTCTGGAGGGTCTGATCTTCCAGGCTATTCCCAGCACGGCTTTGACTATAGCCATAGTTGCGGCATTAATAGAAGAGCCTGCAAAAGCTTTCGTGGTGAGGGTACCCTACAAAGCAGGGCAGATGGATGGGATCATGGATGGGGTGGTCTACGGAGCGGCTGCGGGACTGGGATTCGCTGCAACTGAGAACCTTTTTTACGGGATGGGCTTTGGAGCCGGCATAACTTTCGTAAGGGCGCTGCTGACCCCTATTGCCCACGGGGTGTGGACCGCAACTGTGGGTGTGGGATTCGGTTTGAGGGCCGAAAAGAGGTCATACTCAGCTCTTCCCATTCTACTGCTTATAGCCATATTCCTTCATTTCCTGTGGAACTACGCAGCATCCATGGCCCAACAAAACGAATCTTTTATCTCCATCCAGGTTTTGCTCATCCTGCTCAACATTTATATAGTCTTTTACTTGATGAGACGGGGCCTTAAAGAGGATAAGATAAGATTTGGTTAGCCCATACTAAAAAGCCTGAAGAAGATGGAGATAAACTTATATTGGGTCAATCTTTGCGTATTTCACATTTAATGGAATCGATAGTGGCAAAGATCCTCTTCTCTTTCCCCTCTTCATCACCTGATAACCTTTCCACATTCAATTCTTTTAAAATGCTCATCGATTCAGCTCTTGAGGGAGTGTCAAATTCATAGCTGGTCTTACCTTTTATAACATCCATAAAAACAGAATCGCTGTTGTTGGTGAGAATGGCAAACGGAAAAGGATTTTTATCGATCACTCTGGCAATGGCTATGGTCCTTCTTTCCAGAGGTACCAATGGCCTGGCAAGACGCTCAAATTTCAGGATCATGAAATTGACTCCTTCAGGCTTCAGCGCCAGCTCTGCGGTCATATTATATTCTTCTTCATTAACAGTGAACTTTTTATTCAGGTTTTGAACGAAATCCTCCTCAAGATAACCCTTGTGCTCCTTAAGGTAGTCTTTCCATTCGCTGACCATTTCTTCAATTTCCGGCAGCATCTAGAATAAGTTTCAATCTTTTATTATTTCACCTTTACCGTAAGAGACGGCATCTCCTTGGGCTATGAGCTCTTCACCCTTAAAAACTCTGGTTCTGTAGAATCCGACCCTCCAGCCCCCATATATCTTCTCAGATTCTGCGGTAAGCACATCACCTGAATAGGCAGGCTTGTAAAAATCCATCTTGATAGTAACAGCGAACCTCTTGACATTGTCTGAGTTTGCAGCTATTCCCAGTGCAAAGTCTGCCATGGCTATCAGGAAGGAACCGTGAACTGTATTGTGGAAATTGGTGAACTCCTCTTTTACCCTACCTTTTACTGAGGCATACCCTTCCCTGACCTCAACAATATCTACTCCCAGATGCTGGCGGAAGTTATCACCCTGCAGAAACTGGAGCAACTTCTCATCCATAACCAAAAAAGGGGTACTTGCTATATAATTTTATATGATTTCTCCTGCCAGGTAGTTTTGGGCATAATCAACTACCTTTACGTGGTAGAATCTGCCGGGCTCTCCTTCCTGAAGTATCACCGGACGGTAGGAATCGGTTCTGGACAAAATAGTTCCATTTTTACCGTTTCTGGTGGCCAGGACCTTTTGGTCACTGCCTAGAAATCTTCTGTTCGTTGAGTAGCTTATCTGTCTGCACAATCGGGTTAGCTTTCTGGACCTTTCTTTCTTGATCCAGTCAGGAATACCTTTCATTTTATAGGCAGCAGTCGCATGCCTGGGAGAGTAACGGGTTATGTTCACGATCTGGGGCTCAACTTCTTTTATGAGGTCATAGCTCTTCTGGAAGGAGCCTTCATCCTCGGTAGGAAATCCTGCGATTATATCTGTAGATATAAAAATGTCCTTGAAGCTCTTCCTGAAGTGGGAAACCACCTGTTTGAAGTCTTCGGCGGAGTGATCCCTGCCCATATCCTCCAGGATTTTGTTATCTCCGCTCTGCACAGGTATATGTATGAATTTGTAGATCTTGTCGCTCTTAAAAGCGTTTGTAAGCTCTTCTATACTGTTGAGAGCGTGTTGAGGATTCATCATCCCCACCCTAACTCTAAAATCTCCTTCTATCTCATTAATGGCATCAAGTAGGTCTGGAAGATCGTATTGTCCCTGGTCCAGTCCGTAGGCACCCGTATCCTGAGAGGTCAACTGTATCTCTTTGAAACCTTCTCCAACAGCCTCTTCTACTTCTTTAACAATGTTCTCTATGGTGAAGCTCTTCAGCCTGCCCCTGGCTCTTCTGGTAGCACAGAATGTGCAGTGGCCCAAGCAACCTTCAGAAATGGAAACAATGGCTATGGCGTTGTTTTTTAGCCTTCGCTTTAAGTTGCATAGACCTGCCTTATCGGCATCAGCCTTATTCACCAGTGAAAAGCTCTCTCCCCTCTCCGCACACTCAATTGCTTTACCTATATCATAAACATTGGTCCCGATGAAAATATCTGAGACCTCTTCAATCTTTTTCCTGGATATCTTAGGCAGACATCCGGCTACAATAACTGTTTTGTTGCAGTTCAACTCTTTTATTCTCCTCAGGATCTTTCGTTCTGTATAATCGATGACACCGCAGGTGTTCAGCACTACTATGTCTGCATCTTCTGCTCCGGCAAGCTCATGGCTCTGGGAGATAATACCCCTCATTATGTCCGAATCGGCCTGATTCATGGTACATCCATAGGTTTCGATGTGAACTTTCACCATCCCACTAAGTTCGTAAAACAGAATTAAAAATTTTGGCCAAATACTTATATCCAGTAAAAAAGAGGGCTGTTAGTGATGAATGAACAGAGTGGGGATCAGGGAATTCTCTGGGTGGAGAAGTATAGGCCCAGGAGCATAGAGGATGTTGTTGCCGGAAAAAAAATCGTTGAATCCATTGTAAACTGGGCTGAAGAGTGGAAGAAAGGTAATAAACAGAAACCTCTACTCCTGGCCGGTCCACCGGGAATAGGAAAAACTTCCATTGCCCTAGCTGTTGCCAGCACCTACGGATGGGAACCCATCGAAATGAATGCCAGCGACCAGAGGAACCTGAAGATCATCAACAGGATCGTGGGAGAAGGTGCATTCAGCTCAGTGTTCGAGGGAGGAGCGACAAGTCATCGATTGATCATACTGGATGAAGTAGATAATATTCACGGAAGAGAGGATTATGGGGGAGAGAGTGCTCTTAGAAAGATAATTAAGAGAAATCCCCCCCAACCTTTTATTCTCATCGCCAACGAGCCCTACAAGCTCTCTCCCAGCTTAAGGAATCTGTGCAAAATGATCAATTTCAGGAGACTAACCCCCAAACAAATTGCCTCGGTGCTATCCAAAATAGTCAAAAGAGAGGGTCTTGAGGCTGATAAAGATGCGCTCATGGCCATAGCCAAAAATTCGGGAGGGGATCTAAGGGCTGCCATCAATGATCTCCAGGCTATAGCACGTAGAAAAGGCAAGATCAAAGTCGAAGACGTGGATTTGGCAAAAAGGACTCAGGAGACTGACATTTTCAAGGTCCTGGTTAAAGTGTTTAAAAAGCTGGATAGTGATGTTTACTATGACTCCATGCTATTGGATGAGACTCCGGAGGATCTGGTGACGTGGGTAGAGGAAAACTTGCCTCTGGAGTATTCCGGCGAAGAGCTTTTTAGAGGTTACATGACTTTATCCAACGCCGACATCTATCTGGGTAGAGTGAGAAGGAGGCAGTACTACAGGTTATGGAAATATGCTGGTTATCTGATAACAGCAGGTGTGCAGCAGGTCAAAGATGAAGAAAGAGGCGGATTCACCAGATATAGACGTCCAGAAGTGTGGAAGAAACTCTTCCAGACCAAATCCCGTAGAGTCAAACTGGATAAGATTCTGGCCAAGATCGGTAAAAGATCTCACCTGTCCAAAAGTTCAGCCTACTCGGAAATGTACTATTCTGTCTCCATGCTTCTCTCCAGGCTGGAAACGGAGAAAGCTGCTGGAATAGCAGCTTTTTACGAATTTGATGAGGAGGACCTGGCTTTCATTCTGGGAGATGAGAAAAGAGCTGAAGAAATAGCTGAATACTCAAAGGAAGTCAAAGAACATCAGGAAGGAGAAAAGGAACCATTTCAGACCTTTAAATCTAAATCTAAATCTAAGCCAAAGTC
>JBKHKH010000048.1:0-13324 GCA_046537735.1 Archaeoglobaceae archaeon
GGAACCTGACCGGTCTGTCATTTAATATTCTAACATCAAAATCTTCTTTTAGTTTTCTCTCCAATTCACCAGCTATCCTGGCTTCATAGAGCGCATCTGCACTAAATTCATCTTCAATAAACAAACCGATATCAATATCCTCATAAGATTCAGTATGCAGGGATGAACCGTAAATATAGGCAGTAATAACCTCTTCTCTCTGAGAGAAAATCTCTTGAGCGGCTCTCTTTAACTCATCTAATTTCATTTCCCTGAATTTATGATGAAACTTAAATATGTTTTTCGGTTCAGAAAGCGTTCTAGGTGGGTTATAAACCTAAGCAGCTAATTTATTGTGCTGTTTTAAGAGATTTAGGTTTTACTTCTAACTTCAAAAATACCAGGTGTCAGCCACTTGAGGTTTCTTAAACATGGTCGAGC
Source organism: Archaeoglobaceae archaeon (assembly GCA_046537735.1). GTDB lineage: Archaea > Halobacteriota > Archaeoglobi > Archaeoglobales > Archaeoglobaceae > JdFR-22. The sequence goes on from JBKHKH010000048.1 coordinate 421, forward strand.
CTATTCTATCTGTCCCACTGATGAAACTTAAAAAGTCCTTAAAGGCATTTTTATTCTCAATGTTATCGTCGAGCACAGTGCTTATAGTCTCCACATCTACATCGGTATCGACTTCCCGCCCGTAGGTCCAAAGAAGGTCATCCAGAATATCAGGACCCATACCTGAAGCTCTGGAGACTACCTCGAATGCCTGTTGAGTAGCTTTTCTGAGCTGGACAACCTCACTATCGCTCAATAATTCTCCATCCAACAACTTTTTCTCCAAAATCTTCTCATTAACCTTTAATAACCCGCTTTGGAGAGCGATGGTCATGAGGACATTGTCCACAGGAAATTTGAGGTTTTGTATGTCCTTTATGGTCAAGAGGTTCTGTCTGCGCAGTAACTTAACCAGAAGAAAACTCTTTTTTTGCAGAGGGTCTTCATAAGCTTTAAAGTCCTTTAACAGCTGCAGTAACCCTTTTCCATCTTCTCTAGAGAGGTAGTCATCTGACATCCCGAACAGGTTCCTGATATCTCCGTAGTAGTGCTCCAGAAGCTTTTTGGCTGCATCCTGCAGAAGTTCGGCTCTCTGAGATGGATTGCTTACCACCCTATCATCAATGGTGAATATGGAGGTGACATCCTCTTCAGATATATTAACCAGTCTGCGTGCCGTGAACATGTAAGGATCCTTTTCCTGGGCCCTTCTGGCGAGGTAGAACATTAAATCCGAGCCGTGATAAAAGTAGCCGTCAATGGTAGCCTCGAATCTCTTTGCACCGTGGGTACTGTGGTCAATGGCCACCATGAAGAAGACGTAGTTGGCGTAAATGAAACTATCTTCATCAGAAGGAAAAAGCTGAGGGAAATGGAAGGAGATCGGCGTATATCCCAATCTGGAGACAATATCTCCCAGCTCCTCTGTGCGGGTATAATTAACCTCAAAGTAATCCATGTAGGATATAGGATATTGAATACAAAAAATTAGTGACTAACCTGCCCAAAACACAAAAAGCTTTTTTTGCATCTTCTATAATTCTCCTTAAATGACAGTAATCCTTTTGACCAATGATGATGGGGTTTATTCCGCCGGTCTGAGAGCGAGTTATGAAGCGCTGAAGGACTTGGGTGATGTCTATGTGGTCTCACCTGCGGTGCAGAAGAGTGCGGTGGGAAGGAGCATCTCCATAATGGAGCCCATAAGGGTCTCGGAGGTAAGTATCGACGGCATGGAGGCATATGCTGTTGACGGCACTCCTACAGACTCCGTGATTATCGGGATACATGAAATCATTAAGCGTGTGCCTGATGTGGTTGTGTGCGGGATAAACATTGGAGAGAACATCTCGTCGGAATCAGTAACAACCTCAGGAACGGTTGGTGCTGCCCTGGAGGCTGCGACTCAGGATGCTCCTTCTATCGCAGTATCTTTACAGGTTCCTGATATTGAGAAGTTCGAGTCGTTCTCCCAGAAATTCGACTTCACTCTGGCTAAAAAAGTGCTTGCGGCTGTGGTGAAAAAGGTTAACCGAGGCATGCCTCGAGGAGTCGATGTCCTGAACGTTAATATCCCCCTCGATTTTTCGGGAGGTTTAGAAGTGACCTATCTGGCGAGGAGGCTTTATCGTACCAGGATCGAAGAGAGGCTGGACCCCAGAGGTAGAAAGTATTACTGGATTGATGGAGTGGAAATAGAGGATGAAAAAGAAGGAACGGATCTGCAGGCTCTCAGAAAAGGAAAAGTATCTATAACCCCCATCACCCTGGATTCTACAGCCAGAGTAGATCTTGAAGACCTGAAAAGGTGGTTTCATGGGATGGAGCAGCATATGGAGTAATGGGAAACTTAATGCAGCGAAAAAGGCTGTAGAGCTGGTGGAAGACGGCATGGTCATCGGGATCGGTAGCGGGAGCACGGTAGAAGCGTTTCTTCAGGAGTTGAGCAAAAAGATCGACTCTGAAGGCATAAGAGTTGTGGGAGTCCCTTCTTCTTACGGCTCCCACATGATCGCCGTGGACAGCGGGGTTTTAGTTTCAGATCTCTATCAATACCCTCAGCCGGAGGTATATATAGATGGTGCGGACCAGCTCGACTCTCAGTTCAACTGCATAAAAGGTGGGGGAGGAGCATTGACCAGAGAAAAGATCCTTGCCAGCTCATGCTCCAAATTCGTTGTCATTACCGACTCCTCCAAGCTGAGCGAAAAACTGGATATGGCAGTTCCTGTGGAAGTGATCCCCTTCGCGTACGGTAGTTTCGCCAGAAAAGTAGCCGAAATTGGGGGGAGGGCGGAATTAAGGGAGAGCAAAAAGAAGTTTGGTCCAGTAATAACCGACAACGGCAATTTCATCGCTGACTGTGACTTTGGAGCCATCGATGAGCCCTCAAAGCTGGAAAAAAGTCTCAACAATATACCAGGAGTTGTGGAGAACGGAATATTCGCTAAGGAGCTTGTTGACTCGGTTATTGTGGGTAAGGAAGATGGAGTGGAGATCATAAAGTGAAACTGTGCTCTAACTCCGATTTTCTTTCATTGAACCTGTTTAATGTTAGTGCCTAAATATTAAATTATCCAGCAGTTTTTCCCACATTATTAAATAAATCAGCAAAGATGGTGGGTTTACTATGAGAATAGAACATAGAAAACTTTATTTACCCATAAAAGCTATTTTTAACTGAATTCTAGAGGAAAGATAGGATAGGATAGATTATGGAATATTCTGCTGAAAATATTGAGGTTCTTGATGATCTGGAGGCCGTGAGGAAAAGGCCCAGTATGTATATAGGTGGGATAGGGGTTAGAGGACTCCATCACTTATTATGGGAAGTACTCGATAACAGTGTTGACGAAGCTCTCGGCGAGTACTGTGATGAGATAAAAGTAAGATTATATGAAGACGGATCGGCCAGTGTGGAGGACAACGGTAGAGGAATACCCACTGAGACCCACATGTTGGGTAAATCGGCCCTGGAAATTGTGATGACCAAGCTGCACGCTGGAGGCAAGTTCAGTCATAAGTCTTACCGGATCGCCGGCGGATTGCATGGTGTGGGAGTATCTGTGGTCAATGCCTTATCTGAATGGCTGGATGTGTGGGTATCCAGAGATGGTAAGATATACAACCAGAGATATGAGAAAGGAAACCCGGTTACCGACCTGAATATAGAGGGAGAATCGGAAAAAACGGGTACGAAGATCAGGTTCAAACCAGATGATACTATTTTCGAATCCACGAGGTTCGATCACGATATTATCTCTCAAAGATTACGGGAGCTGTCATTTTTAAATAAAGGAATTAGATTCAAGCTGGTTGACGAGAGAGAGAACAAGGAAATGGAGTACTTCACTGACGAGGGAATCAAAGAGTATGTTTCCATGGTCAACAAAAACAGGGAAGTCTTGCACGACATTGTTCACATCACCACTGAAAAGAATGGTGCCATTGTGGAAGTAGCTATCCAGTTCACCGATACAGAGTTTGAGAATGTTTTCGCTTTCGCCAACAATATACGCACGGTTGAAGGCGGAACTCATGTGGCTGGTTTCAAGGCTGGATTGACCAGAGCCATCAACGAGTTCGGGAAGAAAAATACTAAGAAATTCGATCCTTTGAGCGGGATGGACGTTAGAGAGGGTTTAACTGCCGTGATCTCGGTGAAGGTTCCTGACCCTCAATTTGAGGGGCAAACAAAGACGAAGTTGACCAATACCGAAGTGAAAACCATTGTGGAGACAGTTATCTACTCTGAGATACTTCAATGGTTTTTGAAAAACCCTCACGATACGAATAAGATCATAGAAAAGTGCATGCTCTCCAGAAGGGCCAGAGAAGCTGCCAAGAGAGCCAGGGAGCTGGTGAGAAAGAGGGGTGAGATCTCGGTAACCCTTCCGGGGAAGCTTGCAGACTGCTCATCCAAAAAGCCGGAGGAGAGAGAGCTGTTCATAGTGGAGGGTGAATCTGCTGGCGGGTCGGCAAAGCAGGCCAGAAATAGAGAGTTTCAGGCTATCTTACCCATAAAGGGCAAGATAATCAATGTGGAGAAAGCAGGTATCGGCAGAGCACTAAAGAATGAGGAGATCAAAGCCATAGCCTCTGCCATAGGAGCAGGTATCGGCAGTGATTTTGATTCCCAGCACATAAGATACCGCAGGGTCATAATCATGACGGATGCTGATGTTGACGGTGCCCATATCAAGACCCTGTTGCTTACATTCTTTTACAGGCAGATGAAACCCTTGATCGAGCAGGGGTACCTCTATATCGCTCAGGCTCCTCTTTACAGAGCCAAGAAAGATAAAAAGACCCACTACATTTACTCCGACAAGGAGCTGGAAGATTTCAAGCAGAAAACAGGCAAAGCAGATATCCAGCGTTTCAAGGGACTGGGAGAGATGAACCCCGATCAGCTGTGGGAGACCACCATGGACCCCAACAGAAGAATACTTGCTCAGGTGACCATAGAAGACGCTCTGGAAGCTGAACGTCTGTTCACCATATTGATGGGAGAAGATGTAGAGTCAAGAAGACAGTTCATCTTTGACCACTCTCAGGAAGCCATACTGGATGTTTAATTTAATCAAAGGTTTATGTTGATCGATTGGGTGATTGGATTTGGAATATTAAGGTGATTAGATGGAGTTGATGAGAGAGATAAATCAGGAGCTCAAATCCTCTTACATTGATTATGCGATGAGCGTTATTGTGGGGAGGGCTTTACCTGACGTTAGAGATGGTTTAAAGCCTGTTCAGCGCAGGATCCTTTATTCCATGTACGAGATGGGATTGAGGAGCAACCGCCCCCACAGAAAGTGTGCCAGGATCGTGGGAGATGTGCTGGGTAAATACCACCCCCACGGAGACACCGCAGTGTATGATACTCTGGTCAGAATGGCTCAGGACTTTGCTATTCGCTATAAGCTGGTAGATGGTCAGGGTAACTTTGGTAGCATCGATGGTGACAGCGCTGCAGCGATGAGATACACCGAAGCGAGATTGTCAAAAATTGCTGACGAAATGCTGGTGGACATTGAAAAAGAGACCGTTGACTTCACAACCAACTTTGACGGCACTCTAGAGGAGCCCACGGTCCTCCCATCTGCCATCCCCAATCTGCTGGTGAATGGGGGTAGTGGTATCGCGGTGGGAATGGCTACCAACATACCTCCCCACAACCTGAATGAGATCTGTGAGGCTATTATCGCCTATCTGAGAGAGGAAGACATCACCATTGGAGACCTCATGCAGTACGTGAGGGGACCAGATTTTCCTACTGGAGGCATCATTGTAGGTCAACAGGGCATCATCGATGCTTATGAGACCGGAAGGGGAAAGATCACCGTTAGAGGTAAGGTCGAAATCGAAGATGAGAAGCTCATAATCACTGAAGTCCCGTACGTTGTGAACAAGGCCAAACTGGTGGAGAGAATTGCTGAGCTGGTCAAGGAAGGGAAGCTGGAAGAAATTAAGGCTATCAGGGACGAATCGGATAGGGATGGTATAAGAGTAGTTTTAGAGCTCAGAGGCAACCCCAGGACGGCTGAAAACAAGTTATACACTTTTACCAATCTCCAGAATACGTTCGGGGTTATCAATCTTGCTCTGGTGAACGGTGAGCCCAGGACCCTAACCCTCAAGGAGCTGATAAGTGAATACGTAACCCACAGGCGGGAGATCATAAGGAGAAGAACCGAATTCGACCTCCGTAAGGCTGAAGAGAGGTTGCATATTGTAGAGGGATTGAGAAAGGCGGTAGCAGATATTGATAATGTGGTCCAGCTGATAAGAAAGTCTCCCTCACCTGAAGAAGCAAAGACCGCTTTGATGGATAGCTACGATCTAAGCGAGGCTCAGGCCACAGCCATCCTCCAGATGAGGCTGCAAAAATTGACCGGAATAGAGATGGATGCACTGGAGAACGAATACAAGGATCTCCTATCCAGAATAGAGGGCTATAAAGAACTATTATCTTCTACGGAGAAGATGGATGCAGCGATTATAGAAGAGCTTCAGGACATCAAGGAGAAGTACGGGGACGACAGAAGGACCGATATATCTCTTGAAGAAGGAGAGATCTCCATTGAAGAGCTGGTGGCAGCTGAGGATAACATCCTGGCCATAACACGCAATGGCTTTGCCAAGAGAATGGACTTGAAATCCTTCAGAAGACAGCAGAGAGGGGGAGTAGGAGTAGTGGGATTTCCGCTTGAAGGAGAAGATGTTCCCCACATCTTTACCGTCTGCAATACTCACCATAAACTGCTGATCTTTACGGATGCGGGGAGGGCTTACTGGATAAACGCCTACGAAATAGTTAAACAGGGAAGACTGGGTAAAGGAGTCAGCATCCGGCGTTATATCGACATAAGCGGAGACGAAAACGTTGTGTCAGTCATCTCCACTCCGGACTTCAGTGGCAGTGCGGTAATACTCACTGAAGACGGGACCATGAAGAGAACCAAACTCTCCAGATTCGAGAACGCCAAGAAAGCAGGTATAATAGCATCCTCAGGCAGGATATCGCATGCAAAATTCTGTGATGAGGGGAGAGAAGTGGTCATCTCCACCAAAAATGGTCAACTGGCCCGATTTGCCTTAAAGGATATTCCGGAATACGGTAGAAGCGCCAGAGGAGTTAAAAGCATAAGGTTAAGGGAAAACGATGAAATAGCTGACGTAGCCATTGTGATGGGGGATGGAGATCTATTCACTCTCACTGAACATGGAGTGGGTAAGAGAACCCCAGTAAAGAAGTATCGGCTCACCCGCAGAGGCTCGAAGGGCGTAATCAATTTGAGGCTTTCCAGTACGGACAGAGTAGTCTATACCGAATACTTTGAGGGTGACGAGGACATCCTCATTCTCAGCAAGGACGGCTATCTGGTAAGGGTCTCAGCAGATGATATCTCCCGCCAGGGAAGGAGTGCAGGAGGTGTCAGGGTTGACAGAAAAGAGGTGGCGTGCGCCACAAAACTTGAACATGAAATGGATTTAATGGAAGAGGCAGCAGAAAATTCAGAGAATTTAGACTAGTGAAGAGAATAGTGGAGAGGTTCAATCACATTGAAGATTATAGCCATTATTTGTATGATCTTCTCTCCATCCTGTCCAGTCTGCCCTCCAGGGGGTCTATGTAGGCTTGCAGTTTACTGTCTATTCTGCTCTCCAGGTCATCTGCGTTGACGGCGATGGTCCTCTTGGTGCTTTCGAACTCCTCCATAACTTCCTTCATTCTCAATATCAGGCTTATTATCAGTGCGCCCAGTGAGAGTGTCAGTAGAAAAGCAAAGAACATGACCGCTGAACTAACTCTGTCGTATAATAGGAGCCAGTTGTAGGTCAACATAACAGATGAGAATACCATAATCACCACTAAGCCAATATCGCTTCTTACATCCATCCCGGTCACCTGAGTTATAATAAGAACAATTAGTATTTATATGTTTTGAATAATAATGCTATACTATTCAATCTGATAAGACTTTAATAACACATCCGGGTTCAGTTTGCCGAAAGAGTATGTTTTTCCTTCGCCAATATGGTTGATCACGGCTTGAGCAGGGGCAAAAAGACTGGCATCAATGCTGTAGAAATCGTAATTCGCATTGCTGAATACTTCTATGAAGGGTTTTCCATAGTCTTTGGACTGTTCTGAGGGAACTTGAGCTAATAAATCGCTGTAATCACTTACGGTCAGGCTCACACTCCCATAGTATATCAGGCTATCGTTTGTGGACCCCATGGCCTTGAGGTCATCACCCATAACCGGAGCGATGGGACAAATGCCGGTGGCACTAATAACTGACAGGGGATTGTAACCCAGCTCTGCCAGCCTGAATAATGCGGTCTCAATTATCCTGCCGGATATCTGGACGCTTCCTGCTATGGATGCCGTGGGCGCTACCAGAGCGTAGACCCTCTCCGGGGCGACCTCACATTCCTTAGCAATAAGGTCAATAACCTCTTCACCCGGTAGCTTGCCGGACTCTAAAGCGATCACGGCGTAGTCGGCATCATCCTCGTATTCTATCTGCTCGTAGGTCTTTTTGGGCTTGAGAGCTAAAGCCCTGGCGGGACCGCTGCCCATGGCAAAATAATCGCCCACCTTGATCTGCCACCCAGCTTTCTGGGAGCCGAGACAGGAAATAGCGGGCTGGTCCGTGTACTGGGTTATGAAAGGAAGGAATTTATCGCCAATATAGTTCATGGTGATCTCTACTTCACTGTAACCCCCCATGCATGCTCTGGTGAACATGATACCTGCCTCGTAGCCCCCAGGAACATTAACCCCACAATCAATGACCGTCGCCCCGTTATTGAGTCTGGAAGCCTCGATCCTCAACTCCTCTTCATAATCCACCATATCTTCTACGATGTCCAGTGCCATTTCATTCACGCTGATCATTATACCACCTTAAATTACCTCCTTAATCCACAAATCTAATAGAGTCGCCATCTTGACCTGTTTGAAATCCTTTGCGTCTCCTGTAACTTTTCCCATAACATTGACAGGTCCTGCAGGCACGATCTGGTCATCAGTGCTCATGGGGGTCTTGCCAAAGAAGATGCATAACGCTTTACCATCGATCCAGTAAGCTACGTCACCCATCTCAACCACCTCATGCGAATTCTCCTGTACCTCTACCCCTATATCAGCCTTAAAATAGATCTCATCTCCCCAGGTGTTCGCTTCACCTTCTATAGGTAAATTGGACAGAACAGCCTTTACCGTTTGAGGAGCAATATCTTCATAAAGTTCAGCTTCTCTGGTTAAACCGCCTGACTCGATCTTGATTTTCATGTTTTGAATTGCAGAATTCAATATATAAATTTTGACAACCTGCTCATAGATTGAAAAATTCTCCTGTAAGGGGTCTTAGGACCTCAATCCATGAAAAAGATTAAAAGCCAAATGGGAAGAGGTAAGGATTGCTAAGTATATATCCGTAAGTATATAAATCTGGGAGATGCTCTTGATAAATAATAGAGGATTAACATGGCTAACGGATCTCACCTGGACAGCTCGTTGCTCAAGATAGTGAAGGGAGCTGGTATCGGCTTCATGGGAAGTATCATCGGAATGTTTTTAGCCTATCTAACCAGATTGGTCATCGCTCGATGGTTGGGGGCTGGAGATTACGGTTTGATAAACCTGGGGTTCGCTGCCATGTCCATTGCTACCACTCTGGCTCTGGTGGGGTTGCCGGCAGGTATCAAGAGATATATTTCATACTATAAAGGGCAGGGAGACGACTCCAGGATAAAAGGGACCATCTTAAGTGCATTGATGATCAGCTTTCCCTTGAGTATAATATTCACTGTTATGGTCTTCTTTAACGCTGAATGGATTTCTGTCCGCATCTTTCGTGAACCACAACTGACTCCTGTGCTAATGGTCTTTGCTTTGGCAATTCCTTTCATGGTAGTGGCCAGAAATTTCATGTTGACCACAATTGGTTTTCAGGATTTGAGGTATAGAGTCTATGTCAACGACGTGTTCCAGAATATCTTCAAGGTAATGGCGATTGTCATTTTCCTTAGCCTGGGATACGGAGTTATGGGAGCAGCAACAGGGTGGGTCATGGCCATAGTATTTATGCCATTTCTGGCATTCTTCTTTCTGGAGAAGAGGGTTTTTCCTGTTCTTAAAACCAAAGTTAAGGCTGTTTATACGATTAAAGAGCTTTTTATGTTCTCTTTTCCCCTCATCTTTGCAGGAATAGCGGCGATGGTGACCAACTGGACCGACACATTGATGCTGGGCTATTTTTCCACTACAGAGGACGTTGGCGTCTATAATGCGGCTTTCCCCACAGCAAGATTGCTGAGCGTGTTCTTAACCTCTTTTGGTGCCATATTCATGCCCGTGATCTCAGAGCTCTACTCCAGAAATGCACTGGATGACCTGAGGGACACCTATAGTGCCGTAACCAAGTGGATTTTCGCCCTAATTGTTCCCGTTTTTCTGCTGATGGTCCTGTTCTCCAACTGGATACTGGATCTCATGTTCGGTGAGGAGTTCGTTAGAGGAGCAACTGCGCTAAGCATTCTGGCATTCGGTTATCTGGTGGTATGCGTTGTGGGCCCCACCGGACAGGTCCTGCAGGCATATGGGAGAACCAGAGTGCTGATGGGTATGAGCTTTTTCGGTGCGGGAACCAATGTGGTGTTGAACTACATTCTAATACCCATATACGGGGTCAATGGGGCTGCAGTGGCAACCGGAACTTCTCTGGCCGCGATGAACGTTTTTCATCTAGTAGTGGTTTACCGCATCGCTGGATTACAGCCCTTCAGAAGAACTTACCTTAAGCCCCTAACAGCTTCGGTGCTGGCTGTTGGAGTGGTCTATACTGTGACCAGATATGTGTTGGGGGTATCCCTGATATCGCTGATAGGGATGTTCGTGGTGTTCATGGTCCTCTACTTCTTCTTGCTGCTGGCCATGAAGTCCTTCGAGAGAGAGGATTTGATGGTCATGAGGGCCATAGACAAAAAATTGAACGTGAACACCCACTGGATAAGGAAAATAATAATGAAATTCCTGTGACCATCTTATTTTGTCCTCAGTAAACTCGATTTACAGTTCATTCACTTATTTTGTCAAAGTCCTTCCTTCCCTCAGATATCACTTTTTCAATATCTTCAGCATTATTACATTGCTGAAACTTTCTCCCTCTCTTTTCTCTTTTTTTGAGCTGTTGTATGCCTCAAGGGTAACGGATATTGTTTTAGTGGGCATATATGTGTATATGTATTTGTATATTTATAAATTATTTTTCTCGGATTTATGTGGTTCTAATACTTAATTCTAGACGTTTCCCTCATGAACTCCTTCTCCACGGGAGCGAAGTCGAGGTAGCGGTGCCAGGTATCCTCTAAAAATGTATATCTTTTCTCTTCATTTCTACTGAAGACCACTTTTCCTTTTGTTACTTTATATCTGAAACTCAGAGGAGCGTAATTTAGTATTTTGATGTCTACCGGTAACTTAAGAGCCTTTTCAAGTTCTACAGAAAGAGTTAATTCGTAATCTAAAGCTTTTTTACTTACCTTTTTCTCATCCAAATAGACTGCTATATCCAGGTCTCTGAACCAGTATGCATCAATGAAGCTTCCGTGGATATAAGCGAATATTATTTCATCTTTATTGGATAATAGGGAACTTAATCTGTTCTTTACCTCCTCTTTCTCCTCTTGTGAAAGCTTATATCCTATCATAATCTGTTCACCGCTTCTAAGAACTCTTCCAGGTCCTCTAAATTCTCCTTTATTATGTTGAAGATCATTTCATCATCTATCTCCCAGTATATGTGAACGAGCATGTTTCTGAACTTTGCCATGTTGGCCAGCCTTTCGGAAAGCTCTTCAGAGATAACTTCTTCTCTTCCAAGAATTATAAAACAATCAGAATAGCTTTCAGGTATTTTTTTCTCCAGTCTCGCTGCAATATGGTTACAAATAGATAGAGACGCTTCTATAGCTACAAGGAGTTTATATTTGGCTGCATCAATAAGATTAGGATCTGAAATTAGATTATCTCTACCCTGGGATGAAAGAGACCTTAGCTCGCCCAAGGCTTTTCTAATCTCTAGGGTTCTCCTTTTTATCAAATCTCTATCAATTCTCATTTATATCTGTTTTATCCTCAACTGTATTAATTTATTCGGTTTTCAGGAATACGTTTTAATTTTTGATTTAGGTTTTTATGTAGCCCAATGTCAGATGCGAATTATGAATTAGCTATATGAAATAGAATTACCTACTATAATTACTGCACGGTCACGCTCTTAGCCAGGTTTCGGGGCTTATCGATCTCACACCCCCTCTTTCTGGCAGTGTGGTAGGCGAGTAGCTGCAATATAATGGAGTGGGTTACCGGCACGAAGACCTTATCAACTTTTGGCGACCTCAAAACGTAGTCAACATATTTTTCCACTTCTTTATCTCCTTCTTCGGCAATGGCGATTACCAGAGAGTCTCTGGCCGTCACTTCTTTGATATTGCTTAAAGAGATCTCGTAGGTGTCATCCTGAACCAGAGAGGATATAACGGGGGTATGCTCTCCGAGCAGGGCGAAGGGACCGTGCTTCAGCTCACCAGCGGGGTAGCCTTCTGCATGTATGTAGGAGATCTCTTTCATCTTCAGGGCTCCTTCGAGAGCTATGGGGAAGCCAACTCCTCTTCCCATGTACATCATATTATCGAAGTCGGCGAGCATCTCCCCTATTTCCCTTATACTATCTTCGTCATCCAGAATTTCCTTCGTTTTTTGGGGAAGCATTTTGAGCTGAAGAATGAATTCATCGGTCTCATTTCTGCTCATCATGGAGAACTTGGCGGCTATCATGTAGATGGCGATTAGCTGGGCGATAAAGGTCTTGGTCGCTGCAACCCCTATCTCTGGACCTGCTCTGGTGTAGATGACCTGATCAGCAATTCTGGTAACACTGCTTCCCAGGACATTGGTGATAGCCAGGATTCTGGCTCCAAACCCCTTGGCTTTTTTCAGGGCTTCCAGTGTGTCGGCCGTTTCCCCGGATTGAGTAATCCCCACCACTAAACTTCTGCTCAACGGAATGTAGTGGTAATTGAACTCTGAGGCGTACTCCACTCTTACGGGGATACCGGACATCTCCTCTACAATATATTTTCCCACGAGAGCAGCGTGATAAGAGGTCCCGCAGGCGACAAAGAACAGCTCAGATGCCCCAACTGCAAAGCTGATATCCAGATCGATGGTCTCCGTCACCTGTCCCCTGATAGTGTCTTCGATGACCTTGGGTGTTTCGTGGATCTCCTTGAGCATGAAGTGCTCATATCCACCTTTTTCGGCATCCTCGAGGCTCCAGGGAACTATCTCTATCTCCCTGTCCACCTTCTCCCCACCATTCATTATCTCGTAACCGGAGTCCATTAGGAC
>JBKHKH010000007.1:0-28658 GCA_046537735.1 Archaeoglobaceae archaeon
ACTCCCTATGGATTTCTTCTCTCGTAGCCAAATTATCGACCCCCTTCTTTATCCTCGAAAGTATATCCTCCACCACCTCCAACCTAGACCTTCTTTATAAGTGATAAATGATCGCTTGAGGCACCACACCTGTGCTTCCCTTCCCAAAAACACAATGTGGCTACCCCAAGGACCTGTAGATTATATGCAGTGTTAGAACCAAGGTTCCCATCGAGTAGGCGGTAGGTGTTATGGAGATTACACCTTGAATTATACTGGTCTTTTCCCATATATTCAATATTATGAAAAGTAAAGTGAAATTACGGAAAGTAGATTATCATCACAATTTATTATAAAATCGGTTATCTTAACTACATAGACTAAAGAACAACTGCAAGGGTTGCGGAGCTGGAATTTATTCCTGCAATTCGATTTCAACAATACCATCTATCTTTATTTTTAGAAAAAATTCCATGTGTTCAGCCATAATACGACCTCCCCTCAACCTTTAGTCATTATTGATTTAATACTACAAATTTTTTCCGATTTACTTTCACCCCACACAACAGCTATTTCTTACCCAACTGCCACTTTACTTTACCTACTTGACCCCGCCTGTCACTCACTGTGGTGGAGCAAAACTCCATCACCTATTCTATTTTCAACTTCGATGTAACTATTATTCCTACTAAACATACTACAACTAAAAGGATGATCGGGAGAATATCCCATAAAGCATCTTCAAAACTTATATATGTCGTTTTGGTTGTGGGAGTATCCATATCACCTATCTTTCTTGCTAAATAAGCTTATTTCTTTGTAAGCTTAACTATTTGTCCACTTTTAGGTGCACCTCAGTGGTGGAGCTTAAACCCCATCACTGTCTATTTTTGAGTTTGTGTTACCAATAATAACGACTGCTTGAGCTTTCTTCCATTAGAATATATCTTAGGAATCAAGTGATGTAGGGAGATACTTTACTTCATTCAACTTTATCAGAAAAGATTCCTTTACTGTTAATATCTCAATATCCTTTTAATCACCGAATGAAACCAGAATCTAATTTTCTGTTCCATCCATCCTGCTGTCTTTTTCTTTATCTCATCTTTTCCTGACTAACGAAAATAAAACTTCGCTATTTTGTATTAAATATGATTGAGTCAACTTATAAAAATAAAAACTAATTAATTAACTATAAATTAGAATTAATTTTTTTGTAATCTGGAATAGAAATGAAACTAAAGATCTTATTTAAAAAAATTTTATTCCTTCCCCCAATTATTTACTCTAATATTCTTAGAAACCTTACTGGGAACAGTGCCAGTAGATATTCCATGCTCTTTGTATTGGAACTTTGTACCTTCCAGTGTAAAAGGTCCTTCGAATGGCTTTAGATCTATAATTTGTACAACAGTGAAAAATAAAGAAGAATTTAATTTTAATTTGATCTTCTTCTCAGGAGAATCGCTGCTGTAGATATCCCCACCAAAGCAGCTACCATCTCAAACCCAGGAGAGCTCTCCTCTTCAGGTGTACTCTGATCTGGCGTTGGTGTCTTCATTTGTGCCTCTTGGGATTCTTGGATGAGCTTTTCAGCTTCATAGTCTATCTTTGCCTGGGAAGCCTTTAAGGGTGCCCAACCGTACCAGTGACTGTAATCGGGGTTCATATGAAATGCTCCCTGAAAGGTCCTCATCCTGTACTCCATGAAGCTCAGGTAGAGCTCCTGTTCGATGGGTGATTGGACTAAATAGAACTGCAACAGGTCAGGTGCATAATCCCAATCCTCCGGCTTATCCAGTACCCCCTTATCATATAATTCCTTCACCGTTCTGATCTCCTCGGCGAAGACCCTGTCCGCTTCCTTTATCATTTGATCACTTGCCTGCAACTGCTCGGTGACGAAATTCTCTGCGTGACATTGAGAGCATTGCTCCACCATCTTCTCTCTTTCAGCTTGCCATTCTTCTTTAGACAGTCGGGCTACTTTACCTGCCTCCACAACGTCATACCTTTCTGTGGGGTCGCCATTCTCATCCAAAACGCCAAGAGCTTTAAGGATGGTCACTCTGTCTTCCCACCATTCCTGATCATCTTCAGGAACCCTGAGGGCGAGAAAACCCCATGAAGTCATAACGCTGTGGTTGCCATCAGACATGTGGCAGGTCTGGCATTTGGGTGCTCTTCCCGTATCTCCCTCTATCCGGTATATCACACCGTGCTTGGACGTGCTCCACATCTCGTACTGGGCATGATCGAATCCCTGATGACAAGGCAAGCAAGCTTCCGGCTCTTGAGCCTCTCCCTTGCTGAAATTGTGTCTGGTGTGGCAGGAGTCACATGCAGCTGCTCCATATTTTTCCTCACTATCTTCCACTACTCCAATTCTATGGCATCCACTGCATCCTTTAAAACCTTCGAGCTCTTTTTGAGGAGAAGGTATGTGTTGCAATGCTGGCATCGCTTCCATAGCTATCCAGGCGTAGTAATGCTTACCACTGGCATATTGGGAGTACTGCTCCTGATGACATTTCTTGCAGTCATCTGTTCTGGGCATCTCTGCTTCCTGCCAGTCTTCTTCAGTGGTGTGGGCTGTTCCGTGGCACAGATCGCAGCTGTAGTCTTTGCTCATTGTGCTATGCTGCCATTGATCAACAATCCCTGGAGTGACATCGCTGTGACATTCTATACAGTCCTGTGCAGATGCCGTATTTAAAAACGAAAGCAAAAACAGTATTATGGATACAGCCAGCAATATCCCCCTCTTTGTTCTGATCATATTTCCACCGAACTTTAATTGGTTAACGAGAGTATTACGTTTTTCCCGAATATGTTCGAAAAGATTATTTTCAATCGTATACTGGAATAAATCATGTTCGAATTACAGATTAAAACCCCTCTACCAGAATCATGTTGTTTTTCAGGGATCAAAGAGGTTTTGAGAAGCTCTATTGCCAGGGTAGAGGGTTTGACGAGAACTGATGAGAATATAAGGGGTTTGCTGAGGATTAAGACCAAGGAGGTCGAAGAAATATTGGATGCTCTCCCCTCTATTTGTGAGGGCTTCATGTCCTCTTCTCAAGAGGCTACCGTCCTCGTTGGAGAGCACACCTGTTTTGCTGCCTTATTAATTCTGGAATCGGGGTGTTTGATCACTGATGCTGATCTGGGTGAGATTAGTGTAAACTGGAACCTGATTTGTGATGAGAAGTCTTTCTTAGCCCTGATGAAGAGTTTAGAGGAAAGTGGAATAGATTTTGAAATACTCTACAAAGGTAAACCAGATAAAACCTCCAGCACGACATATAGAGAAGAAGAAATACTAAGAATAGCTCTGGAAAAAGGCTACTTTGATTTCCCCAAAAGAATCAGACTCGATGAGATGGCGAACCAATTGGCAATGGCCTCTTCCACCCTATCCGAGATCCTGAGGAGAGGGGAGAAGAAAGTTCTCATGAAGTATTTTGGGTTGAAATAATATATAATGAGAAAAATTGGAGTTGCTCCATCTCTAAGCTCAAATCCAGAAATGCGTTCTGGAGCCCTGTTTCAAGCGATACCACTTTGTTCCTTTTTATTGCTTAATCTATAGTTTATATTACAATAAAAAATGGTAGGCTTTAAGCCATCCTGTTTTTGAAGCTACCTATTGCGTTAATATTAACAATTATCTTCGTCAATGCTTATAGCTTCTTCTGGACAGCTAGCCATGGCTTCTTCAACACATTCTTCATGTCCTTCGTACTCTCCGATAACGTGTGCTTTGTCATCATCTCCCAGCTCGAAAACTTCTGGACATAACTCTTCACAAGTTCCACACGCATCGCACATACCCGGATCTACCTTAACGCACATTTTTTCTCACCAAAACTAAGATTTTCTCATAAAATATCTAGCTTATCCCTAATATCTAGATCCCTGAAATCTTTGATACAGCTTAGACTAATCATACTTCGCCTTTAGCCTCATCCAAGAAGTTTCACAGTTCAAGCTACTTCCAGATTGCCTTCTGCGAACTTGATCTTGCCCTCTTTCGCCAGCTTATCGGCTAATTCACTTATCTTATGTTTATCCAGTGCCAGGCACTTGTGGAGCTCATCAACATCAACTTTCCCCTTCTCATTGACCAGCTCAACTATTCTTCTGGTGTACAGCTCTTCTGGAGAGATTGCAGGGCAAACGTGTGACTCCCCTCCCCCAGTGGTGTCAGTAACGTATTCAATGAATCCTTCCTTTTCCAGGCCCTTAACGATTTCAATAACTTCGTCCTTATCAGAGTTCAATTCACTGGCCATTACTCCTATTCTGGGCCTGGTCTCCAGACCTTCTTTAGCACAACTGGCTACAATATAATCAATTACATCATCCCTCAAGGTCATTTATTCCACCTCCACTTTTTTTAATTAATCATTAATCATTGATTTCTCAAACATTAAAAATTGTGAAAGAATTGCTGAAAACATTGAAAAGTGCATTATTCTATTCTCCTTTAGGTAAAAGGGCCGTAAAGATAGTTCTCATACATCAACAATACACTGGACTACGTATCCATCTCTCTCCTCCTCGATGAACATTTCTTGATACGTGATGGCTTTAATATGTGTCCCAATTTCATAATTTTCTGGATGGACGTCCCCCATGACTTCAGCGGTCAATTTATCGTCCTCAATTTCTAATTCCTTGACCTTAGCTAGCAAAAAGCCCTCAGAATCCAGCAGTATCAAGAATTGTTCAAGGAAATCATATAGTAAAGCTTCCTTATTCTCAGACTCAACATGAATTGTTTTCTCAGCAGTCAGCTTGACCTGTTCATGGTCGGTTATAATGTCGGTCATTGCGTAGGCGGAGTTCTGGAACGCCTCTTCCAGAGTCTTGCCATAAGCCCTGAATTTTACGTCAGCCGTGTGGGGGAGGAACTCGTATGGTCTCATTAACCCTTGACCACGCCGATTGGCTTTAGTCTTGCAACCTTCCTTCCGATCCCCGCTTTATGGGAGACTTCCACTACTTCTTCGATATCCTTGTATGCTCCGGGCGCTTCTTCGGCAACCCCCTTCCAAGATGCTGATCTAACAAAAATCTTCCTTTCTTCCAGCTCCTTTTTTACAATTTCTCCCCTATACTGCTTCATGGCTTCGTGTCTCGACATGGCTCTGCCTGCCCCATGTGCGGTCGACCCGAAGGTCATCTCCATTCCCTGCTCTGTTCCCACCAGGACGTATGAAGCGGTGCCCATGCTTCCGGGGATAATGATTGGCTGTCCAACCCCCCAATATGCTTTGGGGATTTCAGGATTCTCAGGACCGAAAGCTCTGGTAGCTCCTTTTCTGTGCATGTACACTTTTTTGGTTTCATCATTAACTTTATGCTCCTCGATCTTTGCTATATTGTGGGCAACGTCATAAACAGTTTTTAATTCTGAATCAGGGTATATTTTTGAGAATGCATGCCTGACCTGATGGCCGATGGTGTGCCTGTTACACCACGCAAAATTCGCAGCGGCTGACATGGCTTTGAGGTAATCCTCACAAACCTTATGATTGGCTGGCGCATAGATCAACTCCCTGTCGGGAAGCATAGCAACTATATCTGGAAAAGTTCTCTCCATTAACCGTAGATAATCAGAACAAACCTGATGCCCCAATCCTCTACTTCCGCAGTGTATCATTACTGTGACCTGATCTTCTTCTATTAAGCCAAAAGCTCTGGCCGCTCCTTTATCAAAGATCTCATCTACATACTGCACTTCAAGGAAATGATTTCCGAATCCCAGTGTAGCCAATTGCTTCCTACCTCTTTTCTTCGCCTTCTCAGATACCTTTGAAGCATCCGCAGTGGTCATAATTCCTTCTTCTTCACAATGTTCAAGGTCTTCTTCGTTTCCATACCCATTTTCAACTGCCCATTCTGCCCCTTTGTTCAAAATATCATCTAACATTTCGTCAGTTACAGTTATATTGGAGCTACCAAGACCTGCGGGAACATGCTGAAATAAACTTTCCAACAACTCCTTTATTTGGGGATAGATCTCTTCTTTTTTCAGGTTAGTGCTAAGTAATCTGACCCCACAGTTAATATCATATCCAATCCCGCCTGGAGAGATCACTCCATTCTTAACATCTAGTGCTGCAACCCCTCCAATGGGAAATCCATAACCTTCGTGTCCGTCAGGAAGAACAATAGCGTACTTGTAGATACCGGGCAATGTGGCCACATTCCTTCCCTGAACCAGAGTTCTATCCTGTTGCATCTTCTCAATCATTTTCTCCGAAGCGAAAACCCTGGTAGGGACATTCATCTTTCCTGATTTGGGAATCTCCCAGATCACATCCGATATTTTATTTAAATTTATTTCCTCCATCCTCCCTCACATTTAAAATAGCAGTCGCTTAGCTTAAGTACTTTTTATTTTCCCCGCCCTAATCCTGTTTCTATATTGGTCCGAATTCCATCGGCTAAAAAAGTTCCAACAGCTAGATCTAAACATCAAAGCAGTACTGTTTGTAGTTAATCCAGAACGGTTTGGTCCTGTTATCGAGGCTCATGATTACTCTAACAGTTTCCTTTTCAGAATGGAGTTTCATTTTTAACTTTTTTACGACACTTTCATTCAATTTCTCCAGCGTTTCTCCACTAGCAGTCAATTCTCCATTTATGGCAATCCACCTTTTTCCGTGGCGAAAGATTCTAAAATTTACAATCACAAATATACCCCCTATCCAAATTTTCAAATGCAGATCAATTCCCAGTTCTTTCCTTGACAAATATTAGATTTCCCCATACATTGCTATTAAGTAAAATATAGTGAAAAATAGGAAAAGTCCTATAAATTGCATTCTCTACAGATACTTCCTCCAGAATATTCTGGTCTGACTCTAACCTTTTCCTCGATAGATAGGACCTGCTTTTCCCTGCTACCGTATCTATAAACAGTGATTCCCTTGCACTTCAATTCGTAAGCTAGCATGAAGATGCTGGCAATGTCCTCTCTGGTCGCATTTGGTGGCAAATTTACTGTCTTGGAAACTGCATTGTCAGTATATTTTTGAAAAGCTGCCTGCATTCTAACGTGCCATTCCGGTTCGATATCCAGAGCGGTCACAAATAATTCCTTAACGTCTTCGGGAACATCTATTTCCTGCAATGAGCCTTTTTTAGAGATCTGCTCCATTAATTCCTCAGAATAGAGTCCTCTCTTTTTTGCGATTTCCTCAAACTCGGGATTGACTTCCAGCAACGTCTCCCCATCTAATGCATGCCTGACGTAAGAAATGGCAAACAGAGGTTCAATACCAGAAGAACATCCGGCAATAATGGAGATGCTTCCAGTGGGCGCAATGGTGGTGACGGTCGCATTTCTCATATGTCCATAATCCTCAAACCAGGTACTGCTCTCAAATCCAGGAAAAGAACCCCTCTCCTTCCCGAGTTCAACTGACATGTCTCTGGCGGTCCGGGATATAAAGGACATTACTTCTTCCCCCAGATTAATTGCCTCCTGGGAGTCGTATTTTATGCCCAATCTCAACAACAACTCTGCCCAACCCATAACTCCCAGCCCAATTTTTCTATTTTTCCTGGTCATCTCCTCAATTTCGGGGAAAGGGTAGTGGTTCGCATCTATTACGTTATCCAGAAAATGCACCGAATTCCTGACGGTCTTTTCCAGCTTGGGGTAGTCAATTTCCCATCCATCATCCGATTTTCTCAACATTTTGGCCAGATTGATTGATCCCAGGTTGCAGGATTCGAAAGGAAGCAAAGGTACCTCCCCACAAGGATTGGTGGCAGTTATTTTCTCAGGAAGAGGATGTCTTCTGTTTATTTCATCAATGAACACCAATCCCGGGTCTCCGTCTTTCCAGGCTGAATCGACTATGAGGTCAAAGATTTTCCTGGCATTGACCCTGTACACTCTTTCTCCATTTCTGGGATTTATGAGCCAGTAGTCTTCAGAACCTTTCACCGTCTCCATAAACTCATCTTCAACCGATACAGATAGATTGAAGTTCTCCAGAATGCCCTTTTCCAGTTTGGTGGTTATGAATTCCCTGATATCGGGATGATCGTATCTCAAAATACCCATATTGGCTCCTCTTCTCCTGCCGCCCTGTTTAGTCACCTCTGTGGCCGTATCGAACACGCGCATGAAAGAAACCGGTCCGGATGCCACACCACCTGTGGACTTGACGACATCCCCTTTGGGCCTCAGCTCAGAAAAGTCCATACCAGTCCCTCCACCGGTCTTCTGGATTATGGCCATATTTTTAACCCCATCAAAGATGCTCTGCATGGAATCCTTGATCTGCAAAACAAAACAGGCACTCAACTGCTGGATTTCGGTTCCAGCATTCATCAGGGTGGGAGAATTGGGCAAAAATTCGAAATTTGTCATCATGTTGTAGAATACGTCCTCAGTTTCCTTGACTACAGTTCTACCATATTCTCTATCAATATTTGCAATGGCTCTGGCAACTCGTCTGAACATTTGATCAGGAGTCTCTACAATTCTACCCCTCTCATCCTTTATCAAATACCTTCTTTCCAGAACTTTGTGAGCATTTGGTGTTAATCTCATGCCTTCAGTTGAGTAATCTTTAGATATTCTATTTAATTTTATTTTAACTTTATTTCTATTCTTTATTATCGAATTTGGAAGCGATTGCTTCTATCTGCTTTTCCATAGCAAAATAATCCTCCAGAAGAGATCTGCCCAATGGAGTGAGGGTAGTTTTCCCTCCTGATCTGCCCCCTCTTTCTCTCTCCACCACTTTACCTACCCTATTCTCCATCTTCTCAATATAATTCCACACAAAGCGGTAGGACATCCCCAACGATTTTGCGGCCTGAGAGATGGAGCCGTGCTCTTCGATGGCCTTGAGTATCTCCGCTCCTCCTTTCCCCATGACCGGTTTACCGTCTTTCTCGAACCAGAACCTCCACTTTAACTCCATGGATCTCCACTTCACTCCATTACTCTAAATAGTTCAGCAACTTCTCAAATAAACCTTTTACTCCTACAAAATCTGCTACCTGCTCATCTCTGGCGTGAGAGAATAGCTGCTTGATCTCTCCTACCTGCTTTATCTCTCCCTCCATCATCACCGCAACCCTATCCGAGAGAGCTGCCGCCTCAATAAAGCTGTGGGTCACGTGCAAGATGGGAACATCGAATTGTGCGTGCACTCTCCTCAGCTCATCCATCAGTTTTTCCTTGGTCCTCAGATCAACTGCAGATAATGGCTCATCCAGGAGGATCAGCTGAGGTTGGACGATGAGGGCTCTGGCCAGGGCAACCCTCTGCTTTTCACCTCCGCTGAGCGTTGTGGGGTCCCTATATAAAAGGTGCTCAATACCCAGCGTTCGCGACAGCTCCTCTAATCTGGAGGAGTTTTTCTCTCCTTTAACCCTCAGGCCATACTCAATGTTCTTGAAGACGTTAAGATGAGGGAATAGAGCATAGTCCTGAGGGACGAATCCGATCCTCCTCTTTTCGGGGAGGAGTCTGGTGGCATTCACACCGTTTATGGTTATCCTTCCCTTATCGGGTGAGAACATGCCGGCAATGATCTCTATCAAGACACTCTTTCCAGCTCCGGTGGGTCCCAGCAGAACGAAGTACTCATTACCTATCTCCAGGCTGACGTTATTCAGCTGGAAGTTACCCAATCTCTTGGAGATATTCTGGACCTCAAGCACCGTTTTCATTCTTCCTCCCCCACAGCAGAACTCTCAAGAGTACGAATACGATCAGAGAGAATATGAAAAGTATAACTGCAATAGGTCTGCTGGCCTGAAGCCCCTGGCTCAAGAATCTGTCATATATGAGGGTTGAGGCTACCATAGGGTAATAGGCGATCATGACCACAGCACCGAACTCACTTATTGCTCTGGCCCACGACATAAGGGCTCCCGCTACCATATGTCTCCAAGTGAGCGGGATGGTTATAGTGGCGAACACCCGAAGGGGTGAAGCACCCAGAGTTCGGGCCACGTGTTCCAGCCTGATGTTTATGGTCTGAAATCCTTCTCTGGTAGTGTTTATGTAGAATGGGGCGGAAACGAATAGCATTGCTGCCACCACACCCGGCAAAGCGTCAACGAACTCCACAGGAGTGAAAGAGCCTATAAGTCCCTTAGAGCTGAAGACCGACAGCAGAGCTATACCCGACACCACGTGGGGAATGATTATAGGGAGATCCACGAAACCGGCAACCAGACTCTTACCAAAGAAACTGGTCCTGACCATCAAGTAGGCAAGAGGAGTGCCCAGTATAACTGCGATGACTGTGGAGAGGAGTGCCGCGTAGGCAGTGAACAGTATAATCCGCCACACACCACTATCGGTAAAAGCATCATACAGTCCCTCAATATCCGACATCTGAGTCGCAAAAGTAGAAAAAACGGGTAAGATAACAAATAAGACCATTAGAGATGCCAGTATAGCAAATACTATCTCCAATTTCATTGCTGTAACCTATGATTAGCTCTATTTTAGATTTATCACTCTAATTGTTATCTTTTACTTTACTGCTTCTTTGAGGTTGGCGGGAAGTTTGCCGTGGTTGTCCACTTCAGCTTCAATGGGCGGCTGTCCCAGGTCTTCAAATATCTGCTTTCCCTCTTCACTTATCACCAGCTGAACGAATTGTTCCGCATATTCCTTATGCTGGGCATTGCTGGGTATGGTCATCCCATAAACTATTGGTTTACCTGCTACCTCGTCCCCACTGGCGAGAACTACTCTGGCCTGTTTATCGAAATCCGCATATTGGTCATTGCCCAAAGAGATTTTGTCGGGTAGTTCCACGAAATGGTGGTCGTGCTGCTGGGCAACACTCCTATATATGAAGTAGTAGTCGATCGCTCCAGATTCCAATCCGCTGATCAGCTCCATTTCCATGCTCCTGACCATCAGCTTATCGTTATTGGGCCCTATGTTTTCTGAAGAGGGCATTTCAAGAACGTAGCTGTCCCCATCCTTATTGAATTCCATGTTGGAGTTGGAGGCCACAAGGTCATCGTAGATCTGGCTATCATTATAGTGGAGCTCCGCCAGTTGCATTACCATTTGAGAGCGGTAGCCGCAGGGGTCATCGTTGGGATTGGAGAACCCGAACTTGACGTCCGGTCTCCTGAGTATCTCGTACCAGTTATCAGAATTTATTTCATCGGAGTACTTGCTATCCTCCAGATGAGCCAGCACCACTTCATTGGAGGCGAATTTGAGGGTCCAGTCAGCATATTCAGGATACATCAAAGTAGGTATCAGATTGTAATCAGCCGAGCCCACTACGTCAGCATTCTTACCCAGTTCCGTTACCTTTCTAATGGTTGCGGCACTACCCGCTCCCTCAAGCTGAACGTCCACGTCAGGATTGCTCTCTTCAAATATTGCTTCCAACTCCTTCAAGGGTTCTGTCAGGCTGCCTGCATGAAAAACCTTCAATTTTACTTCCTCCCCATCGGTGGACTGATCACCAGCGCAACCAGCAAACGATAACGCTGATACTACCACTAAAATTGTAATTATCAATCTCTTCATCACCACATCACCGATATGTTCAGCCGTGCATAACGTATATAAATTTTTTGTTTTTTAGTTTTTGGTTTTCAATTATAATTAGACTAAGCTAAACGATATCTAGGCCCTGTAGAATATGGGTGACGATAACCAGGTAAAAGGAAAGTACAATGCTGACGTGAACAAACCTGATTTGCCTTCTGAATCTCTTTAGAATGGAGTATTTCTGTAAGAGTCCTGTAATTACTAAGATAAGAACTATTGGGTACAAAGTAATACCCGTGCCCAGATCCGGATAAATTGATGCCGGTTTACTGATTTGTTGAGCGAAATGACCGGATATTAAGATAAATGCTATGAGGTTTCCAAAGGCATGGATGTTTACCAGCACACTCCACTTTTTGGGGTATTTTCGTTTAAAAATTGAATATAATGGTGTGAATAATGCTATAAAGAGTGCTCCTATCCATGCCATCCAGTGACCAAGCAGAAATGGGCCGAATAAGTAATTAACATTAACCATGTCAATATATGTTGCTGTAAATAAAATGACGCTTAGAAGAATAAGAATAGATGCCAGAGCTATACTGAGTATTTTTTTCATGCAAAACACCACGATTTGAAAGCCTTATTTAATATCTTTTACTTAATTTTTTTCACACCCAAAACCAATGCTGCACTCGTAAAGACATTCCTCTTTGATCTTCTGTTTTTTGTTTTTGCTGGTTTTAAATGCAAGTCCGATATGCGTATCAGTAATATTAAATATCAAGTGTTATTATTCTCTCATGACAAAGGACTATGATAGCCGAGATCGAGGAGATAAAGAGGAGAAGGAAGAAACTGGGTATTACTCAAAAGGAGCTGGCGAAAAAACTCAATGTTAGCCAGCCGCTTATCGCCCGAATTGAGGCTGGAAGCATTGATCCCAAGCTTTCTCTGGTAAAAAAGATCTTTAGTGCTCTGGAGATGATGGAAGGGAACATAACCGCTGGCAACATCATGCACTCACCTGTTAAATACGTTTCCCCTCAAACAACTCTGAAGGACGCTATTGAGATGATGAGAGCCGACGGGATATCTCAGATGCCTGTAATCTCTTCCTCCAATCGTATCATAGGAAGCATTAACGAGAGCGCGGTAGTAAGAATCATTTCGTCTAAAGGTCTCGATGCAGGGGAGCTAAAGGTTAAGGACTGCATGGAGGATGCTTTTCCCCTGGTATCACCTGACGAAGGGCTGGAGTCTATTTCCAAAATGTTATTAAATGCCCAGGCCCTGCTGGTAGTCGAAGGGGATGGAATAACCGGAATTATTACCAAGCATGATGTGATGAAGGCCTTGAGAACTTGATGGGTGATATACATTAGTGTTAGTACTAGCATTAGCAGGCCAACAATAACTTCAGGAGAGGACCTCCATAACCTGGAGTATGCAGAAGATGCCGACCTCATCCTCTTTATGGCCGGGAACCAGTTCATGGCTATGGATGAGCTGGTCAGGGCTTTTCAGGAAGAGAATCCCGAGGTAGAGAGGATATTTTACGAGACCCTGCCGCCTCGATTGATGCTGGATCAAATTCTTAATGATGGTGCCTATTTTGAGGGCAAAGTCATTCCGGGGAACCCGGACATCTACTCTGCTGTTAATGAGGGTTCTATGAAGACCCTGAAGGAGAAAGGGCTTATCGACGACTATTTTATCTACCTTCACAACAGGATAGTCTTGATGGTCCCCCAGGACAATCCCGCGGGGATCAGGTCGGTGACCGATCTTGGTGGCGAGGTCCGCATTTCACAGCCGAACCTGGACACAGAGGATATCGCTCACCACATAATGGAGATGTACAGGCAGGCTGGAGGGGAAGAGCTGGTGAAGAGAGTGATGAAAGAGAAAAGAGCCGAGGGTACGACCATTTTGACCATAGTCCACCACAGAGAGACCCCCTTAAGGATAAGAAAGGGGGCTGTGGACGCTGGTCCGGTGTGGGCCACTGAAGTCGTTGAGGCGAAGGAAAAAGGGCTGAAAGTGGACATGATAGACCCCGGTAAGGGGCTGGACCAGAGAGATAATATAAACTATTATATCACCAGATTGAATAACGCCCCCAACCCACAGAATGCCCAGAAGTTCCTGGAGTTCATCAGGGGCGAAAGAGCACAGCAGATCTACTCCAGATACGGTTTCGTTCCCCATTTTGGCTCCTATTTCAAATAGACGTGATTTATATGAGAAAATTGTTCTGGTACGGACTGGCGGATGAGGAAAAGCTGGATTACCTCAGAAAGTTGAGTGTAGGGGTAATTGGCAGCAGAATGCTTATGGAGCTGTTGTGGAGGAGCTCTATCGGGTGCATAAGGTATATTGGAGACTTCATAACTCCCATGGACTCCAGGGTGGATGCCAGCATAAGACCGCTGGAAGCGAACAACTACGATGTGGTCCATCCCATGAGCAATGACACCACCATCCTCTCCTATCCCTACCCGGAGGACTACTCCCGTCTGAGGAGTCAGTTGAAGGGAGTGGATGTGGTCATCGCCCACAAACACATGGAAGAGGGAGCCAGGATAGCAGAAGAGCTGGGCTCGCCCTTTATACCGGATATTATTACTACCTTCTTACCAGATGGTATATCCTTCTTCGATGTAGAATATCCCTCTGTCAAGCACGATCCTGTTTCCTACGGCCTTACCTGCTCTGTACAGGTAGGAGAAGTGCTGAGGATCTTTACCGGCCACTGCCTGCCCGTTATCGCTCCAGACGCATATACTGTGGATATCAGGGCTAGGGACTACTTGCAGAAAATAGAGCTGGAGAAAAAGGTCTGAGCAACAAAAAATTGGTTAAAAAAGGGGGGGTTTGGTTTATTTACCATCTCCTGTAGGGAAGGAATTTACCGTTCATCTTGACCACACCCTGTCTCCTTTGGGGTCTTATTCCCTCTCCACGTCGACCTTGAAGTCGATAGTGGGAATTTCAGGTAGCGATGATCAAATCTTCCTTTTATTCTATAATCTTATTCTCTAACAGCGGTTATCAATTTGACGTTGTCTATTCCTTTTGTGGTGGTTATCCTGTCCACCAGTTCCTTTATGCCTTCCATTTCTCCTTTGACTATCACCATCTCCAGGCAGTTGTCTTCGTTGAGATGTATGTGCATAGTGGATACTATTACGTTTCCATAGTCGTGCTGGAGAGAGACTATAGCGTCGCTGGTGCCTTTGTGGTGATGATTGTACATCACATTTATTACTCCCACGATTTCCCCACCTTCTTTTTCCAGCCACTCGTACTCCAAGAGGTAATTCCTTATAGCGTCTCTTATGGCATCACTTCTTGAGGCATAACCTCTAGAAGTTATGGTTTTGTCAAATTGTTCAAGCAAGTTTTTAGGTAAGCTCACACCAAGTCTCGTGATCTCCATAATTCTTAATATTAAGTGTTACCTTTAATAACATTTTTCATACTCTACATTTAGTTAATCATTTGGTTAACGATCGCTAATTAGTTGGGCAACTATAAATATGAAGGATATGCGCTCTTTAGCTGGAGGATTTAGTTATGAACATTAAGGCTTATGCAAGCCTTTGATCTTGTAGGTGTAAATATGAATGGTAAGGAGGAACAAGATTTTGGTACAGACCCCATAGCTGTCCGTGAAACTGATCATTACGTTGATGAGTACGTGGATAGTTTTGCTGAAAAATGGGATGAGCTTATAGATTGGGAAACTAGAGCTAAAAGTGAGGGAAAGTTCTTTATTGAGCAGTTGCGGGAAAGAAAGACCATAAGAGTTCTTGATGCTGCTACAGGCACAGGTTTTCATTCTGTTAGATTGATGCTGGAGGGTTTTGACGTCATCAGCGTAGATGGCAGCCCGGCTATGCTGGCCAAAGCGTTTGAGAACGGTAAAAAATATGGCCTCATATTACGTACTGTCAATGCGGACTGGAGGTGGTTGAGCCAAGACATCCAGGAAGAGTTTGACGCCATAATTTGCCTGGGCAACTCATTCACCCACTTGTTCAGTGAATGGGATAGGAGGAGAACTCTGGTAGAATTTTATGCCAGATTGAAACACAATGGAGTTCTCATCCTAGATCAGCGAAACTACGATGCTATTTTGGATCGAGGTTATTCCAGCAAGCACACCTATACTACTGTGGGGATAACATCTCCGTCTATCCCGAGCACGTGGACGAAGGACTAATC
This sequence comes from Archaeoglobaceae archaeon, assembly GCA_046537735.1. Classification (GTDB taxonomy): domain Archaea; phylum Halobacteriota; class Archaeoglobi; order Archaeoglobales; family Archaeoglobaceae; genus JdFR-22. The sequence goes on from JBKHKH010000007.1 coordinate 15,719, forward strand.
CGATTTAGTTACGAGTTCTCAGATAACCAGGTATTTCACCTGAATATGTATCCCTTGAGAAAAGATTATGTGAGAAGGTTAATGAGAGAAGTTGGTTTCCGGAACATAGAAACCTACGGGGATTTCAAAGAAACATACCGGGAAGAAGACCCTGATTTCTTTATCCACATAGCTGAAAAAGAATATGAAGATACAAAACAAGGGGTTGCAGAATGGAAGCAAAAGTGAACACGATTTGGAGAGAGAACAATTCTACCTGTGAACGTGAAGAGATTGAGAGTAGTATAAACTGTCCAAGGTGTGGCAGCCCCCTATTTGAGTTGAAAACGGGATTTGCTCTCTGCTATAGATGTAAGCTATGGTTATTCTTAGTTTGAGTTAGGAGGGTAATCGATGAATAGACCTAAAGACTGTAAAAAATGTAAAAACTACAACCAGTGCCTTGAATGGAATTGCTTAAAAAATCCAGACGAATGCGAGTTTTATGAAGAGGGTTGAAAAGATATTTAAAATACGTAATACTTAAATATCAATTAGTAACTAAAAATATTAAGAAACTTAAAATTAGTAAGAAAAATAAAATTAAACCAAGAAAAGAAGAAATTGAGGATGAGGCACTTTTAATTCCTCTGCCTTAACTCCTGGTTTAACTGAACAATGTTTGATGGTGAACAAAAGTGGGTTCTAGGAGCTCTAAAGACGGTGACATAGATTCAGCCTTAAAAAGGTTGAACAAGACCTCTTCAGCGCTTGAATTGCCTGAAGATGTGCAGATCAGAGCAGCAGCTGTGTACAGGAAAATATCTGAGAGGATAAATAGCAACTGTACTGATTGTATGGTGGCTGCATCCATTTACTCCGCATGCAAGCAGAAAGGAGTTCCTATAACTTTGAGCGAGATCTCATCTCACCTCGATGTCTCCAGAAAAGAAGTAAGGGGCACTCACAAGGCTATCTCCAGAGAGCTGAAGTTGAAGTATATGCCCTCCAGCCCTTCAGACTATATCCCCAGGTTCTGCACTGTCCTTGGACTGGATGGAAGTGTGTTAAGAAAGGCCATGGAAATAAATGCAAAAGCTGAAGAGAAAGGGATTAACAGCGGCAAAGGGTCTGCCAGCATGGCAGCTGCATCTATATACCTTGCAGCTATCCTGGAAACAGAGAAAATAACTCAAAGAGAGGTTGCTGAGGTTGCAGGAATTACTGAGGTGACCATAAGGAACAGGTACATGGATCTGGCAGACAAGCTGGGAGATGCTGCGAAGATAAAAAGTAAATTATGATGTGCAATAACTGGTGGTAAGATGAGTTATTTGATCAAACCTGTGGGTGAAGTGAGAAGCAATGTTAAAGAGCCTTTCCTGTCTTTCCAAGGCGAAGATTTGGAACTGGATGAAAACAGAGTAGAGCCTCATGACAATTTATGTGAACTCGTAATTGAAGAGCAATATACCGAGCTCCTGGATGGTATTGAGGATTTCTCTCATATATTAGTGCTTTACTGGTCCCATAAAGCAGATGATAACCGTGATGTTACCAAAGTCCACCCAGCGGGAAGAAAAGACTATCCTTTAGTGGGAGTGTTCGCCACTCGCTCTCCAGCCAGACCCAATCCCATATGCGCCACCGTAGTAAAGCTTTTAGAGAGAAATAAGAATACTCTAAAAGTTGAGGGTCTGGACGCTATAGATCAGAGCCCAATCATCGATATTAAACCATATCACCCCTCCTTTGACGCTGCATCCGAGGTGAAGATACCTCAATGGATGAAAGAACTAACTGAGTATTTTTCTTGACTCCCATGACGGGGAAAAGAGGCAGATGATGGGGGGAACCTGTGCGCATTCGGTCTTATCGAATATGGTTTCTTCCCTACTCACGCCTAAAATCGCTTCATTGAAAAAAATCTGATCAATACTCCAGTCTGTTCCCCATATTCCTTTCCACAGACTTGCGGTATGCCAGAGCAGCCACAGCAACATCCTGCACCGCCATTCCCGTGGAGTCAAAGATGGTTATCTCTTCATCTCTTTCTCTACCTGGTCTCTTGCCAGCAACTATTTCCCCCAGCTCGGCATACACATCTTCCCTTGATATATCACCCTTTGATAAGGGTACGTTAATCTCTCCGCTGTGATAAGCCTGTTCCCTGGAGTCCGCCACGATCCTGGCTCTCCTGAGGATACCGGCTTCCAGCTCCTGTTTGCCCGGAGCGTCGGCTCCTATGGCATTTATGTGCGCTCCCTCTTCTATCCACTCGCTCTTTAGTATGGGCTTCTTCACTGGTGTGGTGGTGGTTATTATATCCGCTGTGCAACCTTCTTCAAGGTCAACGCTCTTGATTTCCACTCCAATTTTGTTTCCCATCTCTTTAATGAACATGTCGCACTGCTCTCTGCTTTTATCCGCAATCAGCACCTCTTCAAGGTCGAACAGCTCATTTATGGCTGCAAGTTGAGTCCTGGATTGCCTACCGCAACCAATTATCCCCAATACTTTAGAATCCTTCCTTGCCAGGTATTTGGCGGCGACTGCACTTCCTGCTCCCGTCCTGATGTCGGTGAGGTAGGTAGCGTTCATCATTGCGAGAGGTTTCCCTGTAGCCGGATCATTGAGCACGTATATTGCCAGAACAGTGGGGAGTCCCCTGGAAGGGTTTTGCGGGTGAGAATTTACGATCTTCACCCCGGCTTCATCCTTATCGGGTATATAAGCCGGCATAGTCCTCAGATCGCCGTTATACTTGTCAAAGTAGAGATATGATTTGGAGGGCATTTGCACTCTACCCAGCCCATAATAGTGAAAGGCACTCTCAACAGACTCAATAACTTCTCCCATCTCCAGAACCTCTTCTACATCATCCCCCTTGAGCCAAATAACTTCCATGGGTGAATCACTCCGGTAAAACTTACTCCCACTTCCCCCGTCCTTATTTAAATATATCCGTTTAGATAGCTGGACCTGAATCTAATGACTGCTAAATCTATCCTCCCATATAGTGCGAGCTTCCCGGTTCAGTTCCCTGTCCCATCCGTTAATAAATGTGGAGAATGTCTCAAAGTCGGAATAGCTTCTGGCCACCCCCTTCAAAAATTCGTCTACTCCTACTGAAGAACCATTTACGATCGATTTCCTGTAAAAATCGAATAAGTCCCAGGCCCTCTCATAATTACCTTCTTTCAATCTGGTGATATCCAGGAACACTATGCTATTCTCTTCTTCCAGGTACATCATTTCATAATCGAGTAAGGGGTAAAAAACAATTCCCTTCTGATTTAATTTACCTAAAGCCTGGCACACCAGAGTGATTATCTCTTTTTTATTTTCTTTCCACTTCTTTCCTCTAATGCTTGATACGGGAAGACCCTCTACCCACTCCTGGATGAACAACCTTCCGTCTGCTGATAGGATGAGGGGTTTGGCTATCACTCCTGTTTCCCGCGCTTTAAGACTTAACTCCCAGCAACTTCTAAACAGAGGCTTTTTTTCTGTGGGAGGGAGGAGATTTAGGGCCAATTTCTTGTTATAGTCCTCCGCCTTTATCTCCATGCAGAAGACATGATATTCCATCCAGCAGGAAGCGTGAGTAATCATTATCTCCTTCAAAACGGTGTGAGAAGGGTCTATGAGCTGGGAGAGTAAATGCTCCTTTTCATCAAACAGTCTTTTTTCAATTTCATGTTTCGCATGCTTCCCGCTCATCCATACAGATGAGGGGATAGACTCTAATCTCCCCGCATACTCTATAGTCCCTCTACCTAGCTCCCACCAGGTTATCTTATCCTTTAGCTCTTCGCAGGACATTTCTATTAAGGAAGTTGAACCACATTTAAGATTTTACTTTCGTTTCCATAAGGGGACTTTTGACCAATGACAGGTTAGATATATGGAATGGAAATTTCAAACCATTCATTCCGATGTATCCTGTGTATCCTCTAAATCACCTAAAAACTTTCACCGCAGACGCAATCTATTTAATTAATCCCAATAAGTCTATCAATGGGATAAAAATGCTTTCCTGTGAACAGGCGAAAGATATTCTGACCAGAGCCCATAAACTTGCTAACAGTATTAGAAAGCAAGAAGAGGTTCTGATCGTCACTCATATCGACGCAGACGGTATTACTTCAGGATCCATCGCCAAAGAGTCTCTGGAGAGGTCTGGAATCGAAAATGATATTATTTTTGTCAAGCAACTGGATGACACCTATATCGAGGATATAAAAGATAGGAATTGCTTCGTGTGGTTCACGGATCTGGGCAGTGGTCAGCTGGATCTAATAGAACAAAATGGATTAAGGTATTGTATAACCGATCACCACATACCTCAACATGAATCCAGTTTTCAGCTCAATTCCCACGATTTTGGTATCGACGGCTCCCACGAGATCAGCGGTTCCACCACCACCTACCTTGTGGCCGTTCAGATGGGGTTGAACTATGATCTCCTCCCCTTAGCCATCACTGGTGCGATTGGTGACCTGCAGGACGCCAGAAACGGAAAACTGGTGGGTTTGAACAGAGATATATTGATGAATGGAGCCAAAGACGGTTTTGTTACTCCAGTAAAGGACTTGCGGTTGTTCGGCAAGCAGACACGACCCGTTTACAAAATGCTGGAATACACCTATGACCCCTTCATCCCCGGGATCAGCGGCAACGAGAGAGCATCGCTGGACTTCATGGAGAGGTGCGGTGTTTCGCCCAAAAACGGTGATAAGTGGCTGAGGTGGATCGATCTGAACCAGGAGCAGAAATCCCTGCTCACCTCAGAGATAGTAAAGGCATGCATCTACGCCAATTATCCATTGCCGTTGATAAAGAAGATAGTGGGCGAGACCTACATACTCACTCAGGAGGAAGAAGGAACCGAGCTCAGGGATGCTACCGAATTCTCCACTCTGTTAAATGCTACGGCGAGATACGGCCATTATGAAACGGGTCTGGAAGTTTGTTTGGGTGATAGAGGTGAATCACTAAATAAAGCCAGGTCACTCTTGCTTAACCACAGAAGGAACCTCTCGGACGGCATAAGGCTTGTTGACGAGATAGGGATCGTGGAGCTGGAAAATGTGCAGTATTTTCACGCTGAAGATAAGATCCTGGACACCATTGTGGGTATCGTTGCCGGAATGTGTTTTTCCAAAGCCAACTTGAACAAGCCCATCATCGCCTTCGCCAACAAGGATGATGGGGATGGGGTTAAAGTGTCCGCCAGAGCCACCCAGAAACTGCTCAGGAGGGGGGTCCATCTGGCAAACGCCCTCAAGTCCGTTTCAGCTAAAGTAGGTGGTGTGGGAGGAGGACATTCCATTGCTGCAGGAGCTACTATACCTCAGGGAACAGAAGGAGAGTTCATAAAAGAGCTAGATAGCGTGCTGGCAAAACAAATCGGTAACCAGATCAGTAACCGATAAACGCATATATGATGGGATTCGAAAGAGTTATCTAACTTATAGGAGGGATTAAGCCAATGGCTGAAGAAAGGGTTAGAGATAGGGAACACCATGAGAGGTTGTTCAAAGCCTCCATGAGTCCTCTCAGGAGGAAGATAGTTGCTTCAATAGGTGTTTTTGGGAAAACCAGAGAAGAGCTAAAAAATGAGCTAGATCTGAGCGACTTTCAGCTTAAATTCAATTTAGACTGGTTGGTAAAAGAGGGTTTTGCTATCGAAGAGGGTGACCAGCTGAAGCTGACCGACGACGGAGTAGAGCTTCTGGAAGCAGGTTAGTGTCATCGTGAGTTAAAACATTTACTACAAAACCATTTTTACAAAATCTCACTCGTCCTTATTTATTGTTCGGCTCTGATATCTTAAGAGCTAATGATTCCAACTTTAGATGGGGTCTGAGAAAATTAGTAATGAGTCGCATCCCGGGTCGACAGTTCATGCGCAGGAGGTAAAAAAGCGGGATGCGAACCTTTGTATATCCAATAACTTTAACTTTACCCCCAGTAAGTAGCTTCGGATCCCCACATATCCTGTGTCTTGGGGTTTACCACCGGACATATGGTCTTGATCTTTGTGTATTCCAGATAACCCTCATCGACCAGTTCCTGAACGGCCTTTGATATCTCACCCTCTTTAAGGTTCAATTTCTCTGCCAATTCCTGCGTTTGTCTTTCCACTTTCTTCTTTTCTGCTTCACATTCCATTTTAATATTCTCAATAACCTGTTCTTTAACACCCATTATTCTACACCTCTTTTCTCTTTATTTCTTCAAATAATACCATTATTTTTCCAGGACATTAAACATAGCGAAAAAATAGGTGAAAACAGAGAAAGACCAGTGGTGATAAAAATTAAGCAAAATTCCATGAAGAGCATTGAGGTGTATTGAAGTGGTAATAAAGTTAAGTGCGGGCTATTACGAGAACAGTGAGATCAACCTGTAAATAAGTTCCTACCCTTTTCAGTAAGTTCCAAAAGCTTAAATCTCCCTTTAGTGATCTCTATCATGTAACCGTAACTGACAAGGGTTCTGATCCTCCTTCTAGCAGTGGGTTTGCTTACACCTATCTCTCTTTCCACTTCGGTATAGGTGGGTTTTGACCCCACTTTATTCTGGGTGTAGATGATCTTCAAGATCTTGAGGAGGTCGTCGGGAAGCTTGGCCATATATCTGGATTCGACCTCACTGGCTTCTTTTTCCAATAGCCTCATCTCCCTCTCATTCATGGTGGACGGGTCAACAGAAAGGATGATAATGAGGTTCTTGAGGTATGCAATTTCTCTCAGGTGTTGAACAAAAGTGAGAGTATCTTCAAAACCGTTTTTGGAGATCAGATAATGGAGTCCATCAATAAGTATCGCATTGTTCTTGGAGTTCTCTATTTCAAGTTCGATGTCCGTTATATCTGGGGATACGGCATTGAGATCGCCTTTTTCGGCAATCCACAGGTAATCAAAATGATTTTCAATGCTGGACTTGAATTTGTTCTTGGGGGTTCTGGAAATAATAAAGCCGGTGAATCCAACTTTTACTGTATCATTAAAGGCTTCCAGTGATTTAATCGGGTATTTCTCTTTCTCCAGGTAGATTTCCCCCTCTTCCAGCTTGAATTTTAAAAGCTGTCTCCTCATCTCTTTTTCAGCTCTCTTGCGATTGGTGATATCTCTAGCTATGACAACAAATCCCAGTAATTCTCCTTCATTACTGTTCATGGTAGCTGTATTGGCCTCAAGAATGATTCTGTCACCGTTTTTAGTTATGATAGCGTATTCCTGTTTTTCAGCAACATTACTTCTCATCACTCCTTCAAATCCAGTTATGGCTTTTTTATGGTCTTCAGAAGCTATAATGTCTGTAAAATTCTTTTCAATGAGTTTTTCTCTCCCCATCTCTAGAAGTTTGAGAGCTGCATCATTAACATCAGTTATATTCCCTCCTGTATCGGTTATTATTATTAGATCCGAGGACATTCTAACAGCAGTAGAAAAGCGTTTTAATTCATCCTCTACTCTTCGATGATCTAAGATTATCTGCACATTAGTAGCAAAACTCTCAATTTGTTTCGCGTCAGCTTGAGTATAATCTGTGGGTTTATTGGCAACAGCAGCAACAGCGATAATACGACCGAACCTGAAAACGGGAACTGCCATCACTCTCGTCAGCTGTACATGACCATCTGGCAATCCCTTCTTTTGTGGATGTGAGGGGTAATCGTTAATAATTAACGGTCTTCTCAACCGCACCGCGTCGGCCCAAAGCCCTGCCGTGGTGATGGGGAACCTGATTGGCTTATCCTGAATTCGGCAGGTATCCATAACTTCTTTCGACCAGGAATATATGTTCATAATACTTTCAGCCTCATTGAGGAAGCCGTAAAAAGCATATGGGCTATGGCTTATAGCAGTCATTTCGTTAAGAACGTGGTCACACAAGGATCGGTGGCTCTCATCAATTATTTGAGCAATTTTCCATAATGCTTCCAGTCTTCGCTGTAACCTGGCTCTGTCCTCCTCTATCTGCTTGCGCTCCTCTTCACTCTTTACTTTATCCAGAGCAAAAGCGATATCGTCGGCAACATGAGTCAGCAACTCCAGTTCCTCCTGATCAAAGGCGCCTGACTTGGTGGAATAGATATTCAAGACACCGTATAGCTCTTCATTGGCCATCAGGGGTATAGCTATGCTGGATCGGTAACCTCTTTGCAGAGCTGGCTCTCTCCACAGTTTATATTGAGGATCTTTGTGGATATCGCGCATAATTGATGGTCTTCTTGATTTGATGGCAGTCCCTGTGGGTCCCTGAGCGGTAGGCGAATCATCCCATGTAATCTTTACAGACTCTAGATAACCCTCTTCAACCCCAGAATAAGCAACAGGAACAACCCTATGATATTCTTCTTCCAGGAAACCGATCCAAACCATTTGGTATTCATTCACTTCAGTGAGAATATCACAGGTAGACTGTAGAAGATTATATCTATCTCTCTCATAAATTATCAGACGATTTATAGCCATTATCGATTTTAAAATTCGGTCCAGACGCAGGACTCTTGCTGCCTTTTCTCTATGTTCAGCAACTTCCTGTTTTAATTGCTCATTTACCTTTATTAGCTCTGAAGTCCGTTCTTCCACCAGATTCACCAGATAGAACTGGTGTTTTCTCAATTCCTCCTCAGCCAGTTTTTGGTCGGTAATGTCAATGGCCATTTCATAGCGAACCCATCTCCCGTCCGGCCACTTTATGGCCTTGTCTACACAATGATACCAACGCTGGTTGATTTTGTTCTGGAAATCCCAGAAATATCTTCGCCCCAGGTTCTCACCAAAGATGCGATCATTAGTACAGAAAGGACAAGGAGCATCAAGACCCTGGATAGCTTTATAGCACTTTTCCCCCTGAATATCACCAAAAGTGTTCCTCATTACCTTATTGGCATATAATATCCCATAAGAATCTGGATCCGAAACATAAAAGCCCTCATCAATACCGTCAAAAATAGAAATCAATTGCTTATATTCAGTATCCATACCCTCCACGAGTTCATCATCTGAATTGGAATAACCCATAATTTATCCCCAACCCATATATTTTTAGAGGAAATATATAAAGTAATTAAAAAGTATTCCTTTAAAAGACTTTGCAAATTTTAGGCTTCACACTATTCCTTTAAAAGACTTCGCAAATTTTAGGCTTCACACCTGAAGTGTATAGAAAGTATATATAGTTCAACCTCAGTTCAAATTGAGGAGAGGAAATGAATATGCTGTTTCTATATGCTCTTGGTGTATGGTTTATACTTGTTGTGGCGGCTATCCTGAATGCTGGGCTCAGGGAATCGCTTATCACTCCTAAAATGGGTCAACACGCTGGCCATGTTATCAGCACGATTTCACTGGTAATCATTATCTTGGTAGTGATCTATTTATTCCTGAGCACTCTGAAAATGAGCTATACTCAGACTGAACTGTTTTTGGTGGGTGTGATCTGGCTGGTTTTGACCATCGGGTTCGAATTTGGCTTCGGTCATTATGTGATGGGTCATTCGTGGGATAAACTGCTTGCGGATTACGATCTCCTCAAGGGCAGGATTTGGGTTCTTGTGCCGTTGACCACTTTCATTGCCCCACTACTAATGGGTTCCATGCAGAAGTAGTCGTGGCGAAGAAGTCTATAGGCAGGTGATACAAAATGATGAGGAATCTCCATAAGCTCAAGATCTTATGGTTCTTGACCGCCTTATTAGCTTTAATAGCTTCGTTAGCCGGAGCCCTCAACCCCGAATTGTATCAACAAGTAGTAAGCAAGGAGATCATGCCCGGAGTATTCTCTCAAGATTTGATGACCATTCTTGCGTCCTTCATTGTGCTGTTCCTGACCTTGAGATCCAGAGAGGAAGACTTCATCAAGCAGGCGGTGGTACTGGGGATACTGGGCTTCTTTTTCTATGGATACGGGATCTACACCATCGAAAGACTGTATAACACCCTCTACATTTTGTATATGGCCATATTCAGCCTCTCATTTTACTCCATTATGTATAGCTTGGTGAATATCCGTAAGGAGGACCTGAAACGGATAATGATCCCAAGAATAGTTCAAATTGTATCTATAGCCTTTTTGCTCATCAATCCTTTAATCTTCTACCCTCTATGGATTAGTCAGCTCTTGCCTTTGATTATGGCGGGTGACAAGGTAGAATTCCTTTACTCCATCTACATCCTGGATCTGTGCTTTATCATGCCCGCATTTATTATTGTGGCAGTAATGACAGCACGAAAAGATAACTTGGGGCTGTTTCTAACTCCTGCGTTGTTTGTTATGGGCTTACTCGCTCCTCTGGCTTTGAGCGAATTTTTGAAACCACTCTTCTATGACCTGCCCACGGATTTTACAGGTATGGGATTATTCCCCACTCTATCCATCTTATTCTTGATCTTCACCGTAGCCTATTCCTGGAATACATGGAAAGCAAAAAATGGGAGTATTTAGTCCTATAGACTGAATAAGATGAAAAATGCCGCCATGAACAGCAAACAGACCACGAGTGAAGGTATCAGGTACCTGTAGACTTTTTCCAGTTTTGCGTCAAAGTAATCAGCGGTCAAAACCAGACACAGATGGAGTGGAGACATCATGACCCCCAGAAAACCTGCTCCAAACACCAGCATGAGGTTCTGAGGTATGATGCCAGCTGCCGTGCCGGTGAACATGGTCAGCATGGGCATGGCCACTGAGGCGTAGCTGAGCTCGATACCGGTAGCAAAACCAACTATAAAGGATAGGAGAAAGGCAGCAACAAAAATAGGGAAATTGTATGCCTGAAGATGTCCGAAAAACACTTCCGCTGCCCCTGTAGACTTAATGAGGTCCCTGTAGATCATTACCGCGAATATGAGGATGATTATCTTGTAATCAATGGTTTTGCGGAGCACGTTAGCTATATCCATGAGAGATGCCCTGTTCTGGATGTAAAGGATCCCCAATGACAGCAAGATAGTGTAAAGGAGATCTATTTTGAAGACCAGGGTTAGAATAGCTACCAAAAGAATGGGATATATGGACTTGACTACGATAACCAAGTCCTGTTTATTTATAGCTGGATTACCTAACCCACCCAATCTGGTGAACATGACACCTCCAATAATGGCTCCCAGAGTTATGGGGTACGTGGAGAGGATGAATTGAGTGTACTCGGCCTCCACCACGGCAGCTCCGATAATAAAGCTGGGGTATAGAGGCCAGATAGATACCCACAGGTGTCTGAACCAGTAGTTTATGTAGGTAGCCATATAAGCGGGAATCTTGTACAGGCTCACCGGATTCTTAAGCATAACTGCTGATAACAGAGCACCTCCAGGCATAGGCAAGAAACCCACCACAGAGGGGAGGATGGGGATGCTCAGCTTACCCACCATCCTGGAGGCAGCAGCAGTCAGATCCTCCAGCAACTGGAAGTACTCCATTGAATAACCAAGAGTGAAGGCCGCCAGAACCAGAGCAACCAGCCTGAGGGTATCGAATGATCTAGAGGTGTCAATCATGTGATAGAATGCTTCCTGGCCAATGGTGAGGATACCTAATAGGGCTGCTCCACACAGGATGGATATACTGATGTTAACATTTAACCTGATGAGCAAGAGAATGAGAAGTATGGAAATGATGAGAGATAAGGCGGGATCCATGGCTTCTCGTCTACCAGTGGTTTAAAAACTTAGTGATGAGGAAGAATGAAAGCAATGAGAGAGAACATAAACCATCGTAAAATTTAAATTAACTCCGCTTGGCTAATAAATGCTCAGTTATTCCATGCCCGGGTAGTGTAGTCCGGCCATCATGCGGGCCTGTCGAAGTGCAAACAATACGGCACTGCAGTCAGCCCACGACTCGGGTTCAAATCCCGGCCCGGGCGTAAATTCAGGCGTTAAAAGCACGGAAGCAAATTTAGAGAAGTTAAATAGCTCTTCTAACAAAAAGATTAGTATGCAAGAGGCCAATTCGGCTCAATGGAGATCTATTGACTACAAAAAAAGGCTTAGTCGCGAGATTGAACTCCTAAAGGAGAGTGAAATCTCTGAAAGCAATAAGAACTTAATTCTTAAGTATAAAAACCACCGTTTAGCTAATGGTTTGAGTGTTGCGAGAGTTCACAGAGAGTTACAGTCATTAAGGTTGATTTGTAAGAAGAATGAAATTGAACTAAACAATCTAAACGAATACGCTATAGATGAGATTCTGGCAGATTTAGAGCTTTCGGATATAAAGCTTAACACAGTGAATGAATACAAAAAGGCGCTGAGATATCTTCTTATTTTTACTGGTAAAGATGAATTGGCTTCCAGAATTAAGAGGAAGGAACCAAAGGATAATGATTTGTCTAGAGAGGATTTACTGACAGTTGAAGAGGTCTTAAAGCTGATAGGTGTTGCAGCCAATGAAAGAGATCCTGCTTTGATTATGTGCCATCTCGATTTAGGTTGTAGACCAGAAGAAATTTTGACTCTCACTGTCGGCAATTTTGTAAGAGATTCATGGGGTATCAAAGTAGAAATCAACCGGAGCAAGACCTACCTTAGAAATCCTCACCTCAGCTTCAGCATACCCTATGTAGCAAGATGGATGGAAGTTCATCCCATGAAAAACTCTCCTGAAGCACCAATGTGGATAGATTTGAACAGATTAAAAACAGGAAAAATTGTTCCCATAGATAACTCAGCTTACAACAGAGTATTGGATAGGCTTTTCAAAAGATCTGAAATCAAAAGAAGGAAGAGATTCAGCCCTTACAATTTTAGACACACCAGCATTACAATGTGGAGCGTAGTGCTAACAGAACAGCAGCTAAGTAAGAGAAGCGGACACATCCCAGGATCAAAACACCTCCGCAGGTATGCCAAACTGGTAGACTCAGACACAGACAGGAGAATCCTTTCCGAGTTTGATTTAATAACCGATGAGGAAAGAGAAACTGATGTAAAGAAACTAACTC
>JBKHKH010000140.1:0-5217 GCA_046537735.1 Archaeoglobaceae archaeon
AAAGTCAGGGTCGTTGATTGCAAAGGGAACCCGGTGGAGGGTGCCAGAGTTTACTTTGACCAGATCACCGATAGAGGATATGTTAAGGCTGAAGGGGGAGTTGAACACTACTCCGGTTACGTTTACTCCACCACCGACGAGAACGGTAATGCAGATGCTACTTACGTTCTGAACAAGGGCAGCAAAGCGGGTAAAGATATAATGGATATATTCGTCAAAGCCAGAGGCAACAAGAAAGTGCATCAAAAAGCTGTTATCAATATAGCTGGAATAGGCATTGAAATAGTGCCGGAGGAAGAAGAGCTCTCACCTGGAGAGGACACACTCATCCATATATCTCTTTACAGCGAAGATGAGAAGGGAGAGAGGACTCCACTGAAAGGAAAAATGATTCTGGTGGAGAAGTATGCACTGCTGGACAGCAAAATATCTGTTTTGGGAGAAAGTTATGAAGGAACCAGTAACCCCGTGACTGGCCAGGATGGCAAAGCCACACTGAAGTTTATTGCAGGCAAAAAAGAAGGTTTGATAAAGATCCCTGTGAGTTATCAGTCTCTTAGCTATGAAGATTCAGTGCGGGATACGACTCTTATAAAAGTAAAGAAAGATGAATTTATCATATCTATCAAGTGGAACGAATACAATGAGTATTCCAGATATTACTCTACTTTTATATTCCAAGACGAAACAAGTGGTATCTACTGGTATAGCTTTGAATCCAAAACGATCTGGGATAAGAGAAGCGGTAGAGAATCCACTACTGCTACGTTATCTCTCAATTCTCATGTGTATGGGAGTACGGAAGAGAACCGTGTTTGGTCAGGCTGCGCCGATTGGGTTGCCTCGCCTTTTGGCCATAAATGCATTAGCGATAGTGAAACGTTATTGTATAAGTCAACACGTAAAGGCGTAGGTAATTACAATGCAAACGTCAACTCAAGAATAACGGACGTGGAAACCGTTAACACTAAACTCAAACAGGATATTGCAGGCAACCTATGGATCCACATCGAACCGATCAGGATACCAATGCCCCTGAGCGGTAATCTTGAGGGTAAAAGCTACAGTCAATATATTAAAGAAAGCAGCCCATGGGAATCTCTTCAGTGGACTACAATCGATAGCAGCTCTTCAGAAGAGAACCTGGATATTGACTACAGCGGCTCTAACAAAAACCCCAATCCTGCTTATCAGGCTGATTGTATATTATCTATACCTGAAGCTAAGAGGTGGACTGGTTGTAAATATTTCAGTGGTCTTGACTTTCCAGGAAATTATGTCAAGCTCACAAAAACGGGCGAAAACACCTACGGAGCATACCACTATTTCTGGGGTGACAGAGGCGATTATTCGTGGAGAGACGATATTTTTGAGAGTTCAAATTTGGTTGAATATGAGATCAGGCGAGGCTTTGACGTTACTGTGGTAAAGAGGTGAGATGAATGCGAAAATTATGTTTCATCTTCATTATAGCACTTCTGATTCCTCCGGTATGTGGTGAGATAGTTACAGTTTGCGAGAATGGGTGTGATTACAGTTCAATCCAGTCTGCTCTGACAGCAGCAAGCGAAGACGATGTCATAGAAATAGGAGATGGTTCTTACCAGGAGAATGTGGTGATAAACAAAACTGTCCAGTTAGTAGGCTCGAAAGGGACGACCTTACTGGCTGTGAGACCCGAACCGTCTATACATGTTCTTGCCGATGACGTGGTCATCAGAGGGTTGTATATCCCTTATGGTCTAACCGGTATCAGAATAGAGGACTCGAACAACGTCACTGTAGAGGACTGCAGGTTCGACAGAGGAGTTTTTGGTGTTAGAGCAGTAAGAAGTTCGCATAATGATATCCTGAATAGCGACTTTACCAGCATTAATTACTCTTGCATCCTCCTTGAGAACTCTCACTCTAATTTGGTGGAGAATAACAGCCTTAAAGGGAATAGTTCTGGTGTATACCTAATTGACTCGACAGAGAACAACATAATCAGCAACATAATTTGGGGTGAAGGCGGAATCTTTTTGCAAGGCTCTACAAATAACGTAGTAGAAAGAAATGAACTCCGGGTCAATAAAACAGGTTTGGTCGTGTTTGAGTCAGGCGGTAACAGTATTCACAGCAACCAGGCGAATACATCTACATTCCTGGATTTTAAATTCTCTCCCAGCAATGAGGTGTCCGAGAACTCAGTCAAAGGGATGTATGCTAGAAACTATAAATCCTATAACAATGTCTTTGTACTCACCAATTTCAATTTGACCGGAGAAGAATTCGAGTTTTCCCTCTTTGAACCTTCATTGCAGGAAGGTACACCTATTGGTCAGGGAATAAACGTCACCATCATTCCTGATATCTATACAGATAGAGGTTCTATATATCTGGAGGCGGCGTTTGCCGTTGAAGAAATGGATGACGTGGATGTATCTACTGTGGGATTCTACTTAATAAAGAATGAGGACACCTTACTGGTTTCCGATAGTGCACTGAAAGATGATGAGTTGACAATAAATGCTTCCATTGATCAAAGTGGACGATACGTTCTGTTAGGTAAAGAAGAGAAGTCCGTTATTTCGGACGCAATAGGAACTTTAACACCGGAACCGAGCAAACCTCCATTCTGGCAGCAGCCTTTGGTAGCTATAGGCATAGCTGTAGTGGTGATTGGTGCACTGGGAACACTGGCATATGTGCTGAAGAGAAGATGAAAATTAATGGATGACAGTTATTCTGGTGATCAGCGCATATCGAAATGATGCAGAAGTTTTATATTAAAGAATATAATCACCTAAACTAGATGAAAGGCATTAGAACGGTCCTGACCATTGTCATCCTGTGTTCCCTGCTGGCATCAGCACAAGGTGACCAGACAACAGTATGTGATTCGGACTGCAACTTCACTCATATCCAACCCGCTATCAGCGCCTCTAAAAATGGGGATACCATTCTCATCGAGTCGGGAACCTACAAGGAGAACTTATTCATTGACAAACGACTAAAAATTGTGGGTGAAGAAGCGACTCTACGGCCTTCAGTCTCATACGCTCCTACAATCCAAATAACGTCTGAAAATGTTATTCTGGAGGGATTAAAGGTAATAGACAGCTCCACGGGTATAAAGGCCATGAACACAGAAGACGTCTCTGTATTCAACTGCACCTTCTCCCGGAACGACATTGGAGTGAGTGCACTGGGTAGTCAGGGTATCAACCTTGTAGGCAATACATTTGACCTCAACAGGGTCCATATAATGCTCCAGAGCACTGCCGACACATCAATACGCCAGAATAAGATCACTGGAGGTTTTACAGGCATATGCGTAGTAGATTCTGAGGCTGTCAATGCCACTGAGAATAACTTTGTAGAAGTGAATGTTGGAGTGTCACTGGAAAACTCTGCAGAGAATGAATTCAGTAACAATAATTTCAAGCAGTGCGATGCAGGAGTTTATTCCATACTCTCCAATGATAACCAGTTCTCCGGTAACGGAGTAGAGAACACCTCCCTATTCCTGGATCTCAGACTATCGGCTCACAACAAGATATCCCGAAACTCCGTAGAGAACTGCACTTACAGCCGGACAGCGAACTCCGATAACAACTTCTATACTCTGGAGAACATGAACCTGAGCGGTAAAGGATTCGAGTTCTCCCTTATCAACCCCTCACTCCCCGAGGAATACGTGAATCTCAGCCAGGGGATCAACCTGACCGTCAGCCCCCCTAACTCCACCGACGAGGGTCAAATAAACCTCAAGGCCAGTGTCCCCACTCAAAAAATAGTGGGCTTTAACTTATCCTCCGTAGGATTCTACAGGCTGGTAGACCTTGAGCTCATCTCCAACAAAACATTCCAGGACGACAGAGTGGTGATAAACGCCTCCGTTAACCAGAGTGGAGAGTATATCCTGCTGGCCCAAAAAGAGGAAAATGTGGATAACAAAGGAGAAAATTCCTACTCCACTTCCACCACTACGGAAGGAATAATGATGTTGGCTGTAGTTATCGCTTCCATCGTAGTGATGCTATATATCATTGGTAAAAAGTGATCTAACTATTTGATCAATCAAGGAAGTTCATTCGGAGTCATGAGGTGATGGAACGTCTCAAACGTGTAGCCACAAAACCAGAAATGCGTTCTGGAGCCTTGATCCACACGATACCACTTTGTTCCTTTTTATTGCTTAATCTATAGTTTATATTACAATAAATAAATCATAAAAATAAATAAAATAAGAAAAGGGCGAAATACTCGTTGTATTCCGCCGAAGTGGTGTGTTTGATTTTTTTCAGCTGGTAAATGACAGGTAAATTATTGCTAGAGTTAGAGAATCCGATTTTGATAAGGAGGTTGGGTTTTTGGAACCGGATCGCCCCTCCAGCAATTTTTACCTTAGTTATACGGTAATTATTTATCTTTATTAAATTTTTCGGTCCTCCTAAATATTGCAGGATTCCCTCACCTCTGATCTAGGTTAATTATTTAATCACCGTTTCAGTATCCCCAATCCATGAGAGATTGTTTAAAGCTCATCTTTGATAGAAAATCGATCAGGAAATTCAAAAATGACCAGCTAACCGAGGACATCCTTTTGGAAGTACTGAATGCCGGAAATGCAGCTCCAACAGCCGGAAATCTCCAGGCAAGAGATTTTGTAGTGGTGAGGGATAATGAAAAGAAAAAACTGGTGGCAGAAGCCGCCATGAATCAAATGTTTATCGCCGAAGCTCCTGTTGTTATAGTGGTATGTGCAAATTACCCCCGCAGCATGAGAATATATGGGAAAAAGGGCAAGCTTTACGCCGAGCAAGACGCTACTGCTGCCATAGAGAATATTTTGATCGCTGCATGTGCTCTTGATCTAGGTGCTACCTGGGTGGGCGCTTTTGATGGATCACGTCTATCCGAAATTCTGGAAATCCCTAAAGATGCCAAACCAGTGGCAATAATACCTCTGGGCTACCCGGACGAGGAACCGGAGAAGAGGAGCCGATATCCTGTGGAGGAGCTCATCCACTGGGATAAATGGTGAAAATGAAAAGATGTTCGAGTTTAACCTTTACACTTCCGGCCTTGTGGCCCTCTTTCTTGTAGTTATCGCCGTTCTTGTAACCTGGTACTTCTCCAGAATGGAAGGCAGCGATGAGGAAGCAGTACTGGACATTGTCCAGGGAAGAAAGAAGGTATCCAGAGAAGAGCTTCAACAGGAGACCGGGTTGA
>JBKHKH010000049.1:0-13138 GCA_046537735.1 Archaeoglobaceae archaeon
TCGAAGGTTCCACCACCAAAATCGAACACGGCAATGGTCGCTTCTTCCTCTTTATCCATCTGGTAAGCCAGAGAAGCGGCAGTAGGCTCGTTAATGATCCTGAGGACTTCCAGTCCGGCGATCTGCCCTGCGTCCCTGGTCGCCCTCCTCTGGTTGTCATCGAAGTATGCCGGTACCGTTATGACCGCCTGATCTACCGTATCATTGAGGTAGTCCTCTGCATCTCTCTTTATCTTCTGCAGGATGAACGCAGAGATCTGCTCCGGAGTGTATTCCTTATCATCTATTTTCACCGTATAATCCGTTCCCATCTTCCTCTTTATCTCGAATATGGTCTTTTCAGGGTTGAGCACTGCCTGTCTCTTGGCGTGTTCACCAACCACCATTCCGTCCTCGGTGAAGGCCACCACAGAAGGGAAGTACTTGCTCCCCTCAGCGCTGGATAACATCTTGGGCTCTCCACCCTCTAACACACATGCTTCCGAGTTAGTTGTACCTAAATCAATTCCAATTAATTTACTCATTGTCGCACCTCCTTCCTACTATTACTATGGAAGGTCTTATTATGGTATCACCCATACAGTAACCCTTCTGATTCTCCTCCAAGATTATATTATTTTCGTCCGCCTCTTTAAATGCAATTGCTTCATGATATTTGGGGTCGAACTTCTGACCCACAGCTTCTAACTCACTCACACCTTCTTCTTTCAGGATGGATTTGAACTGGTCCAGGACCATTTCTACACCTTCCACCAGGGGGTCATCCTCTTCTCTATTTCTGGATGCCTCTACAGCTCTTTCCAGGTTGTCAATAACTCCCAGCAGCTTGCGGAAGAGCTCCACTTTGGTCTGCTTAACCTGCTCGTCCACTTCTCTGGAAGCCCTCTTCTTGTAGTTCTCGAAATCGGCCCTGAGGTACTGGAGCTTGTTGAAGTATTCCTCAGCCTTCTTTTGCTCCTCTACCAGTTGCTGTTTTAAGGAGTCTATGTCCTCTGAAGTGAATTCCTGCTGGTGAGCTTCCTGCTCATTGTCCACCTGTTGCTCTTTATCTTCTTCAACTCCCTGATGTTGATTATCTGATGACTGTACCATATCCTCGGTTCCTGAGATATATTTTTATAAGTTTTGGTCCCCTCATTCAGCCTCTTCCAGTGGCCCTAAACCCAAAATGGAGTACTTACTCGCCTACTTGAATAAGATTTTAACTTCGTGGGATAATTCCAATTGATCTACAACGTTGATCTCCATAGAATTGATCACAAGTCATTTAAATGCTCTAGATTCTGGAAAAAATCTGATCTGCTCATTATTAAAGTGATAGGGGTTGAATGATTTAGGGCGAGACCTCTTTTTACTACTATTATGTTCAAAATATTTTTATCCACCTGATCTGTCGATAATGATATGGGAGATACGGCTATTGTAATTATAGGCGTGCTAATAGGGGTTCTGCTGGGAATGAGCGGTGTTGCCTCCATCTTCGGTCTGATGACCGAGACCCTCTCGCATGCTGAAGAGCATTTATCCCAGCTCACTACACTGTCCACTGTGGCCCTGATAGTTGTGGCTCTGATTTTTATCGTTATGGTAAGAGTGGTGTCCTCGCTGGCAGTGGGCGTGATAATGGGGGCCGTGATCAACGTTGTCCTGAAAATGAACGATATTGAAATTGTAGAGCAGGTGAATACCGACATCGTGGGTCAGGTGGGCTCAACAGTCCTCAACATGCTGGCTTATTCGCTTAGTTTGGGCAGCTAGCAACTATTTACTGTATAACATGCTGTAGATCCTGTTCACTTCTTCGATATCCAGGTTTAGCTGGTGAGGTATAGTTTGAGTATAATGTTTAGTTCTTGTCCACTATACTGGAGATGACGTGGTCAGCAGACTGGCAAGCTCTTCTCTCCCCCCATTCCTTTCTGCTCATCAATAAGAGGGTAACAGTGGCTGTAAGCAAAACTAATTCCAGAATGATGAAGGGGAGGTTCTATTCTATATTCCTGACAGAACAAGATCTGTCATGGTTGAGCGCTAAATAGGGAAATAGAATATCACGTAAAGGATTATAATTGCGACTCCTGCTATCCTGAGCACCCGGTAACGATTGAAATAGTTCCTGCCATAAACGTAGAGGGTTAAGTATGCGTGAATTATTATCCCCAGCATGAACAAGGGACTCTGCTGGAGGTAGTACACGAACAAACTGATGATGAGCCCTAAAGGAGCGAGCAGCTTGAGGAGGGCAAAAGAGCCTTTACCGAATGAGGTATCCACTGTCTGATAATCTTTTTCGATCTTATCCAGGTCTATCGGTTCAGGTAGCTCGTTTATGGGGAATTCAGGGAAAAGAGTACTGACATAGTCGCACCGGTTGCACCGGAACATATAGAGACCACCGGCAGCGATCGCAGCGGGGATGGTGAAGTCAGGGGCTACATCAATGCTGTTGCAGGCAGGGCACACCTTCACATATTTTTCTTCCTCTTTCCTGGATTTGGGCATTCAATAATAAATTGTATTTCATCAATTAATAAAGTTGTTACCAATTACGGGGGCTGTTGGCCTTATACTGGCTCTTATGGTGTTGAGAAAAATAAAATAAGTAAAATAAGGTAAAATGGTTAAAGAGTTATGATTCGCAGGGGTATGGTGAACATGCTCATGACTGCAGAGCCCACTTCGTCCATGATGCTGAAGCCGTTAACCTCCAGAATTATGTTGAGCACTGCTCCAATGACTATCCCAATTATTAACGAGGAGACCATTTTGACGACAACGATCAATATGAGAGCCACCACTATAAGGGCGATAGTAGATAAGGTGCTGAACTGAGTGAGCAAGTCCTGTGCAGAAGAAATTGCTTCACTGGCTGCATCGAATACAAATGCTATTCCGCTTATTCCCAGCAAAAACCCTAAGACCAGGCCAACTATTACCATGGTGTCCATAGTATGACCTAAGACTCGACAAATATAAAACTATTGACCAAATATAATGAGAAATGACAACCTAAACGACAACCAGAATGACAATAGTGGAACAGTTAGAGTTAGGGTTATACCATGACGTAATGGGCTCCTCTTCCTGACCCCCTCAACTCGATCACTTCCAGGTCTACCAGCTTGTTGAGCTCTTTGAGCGCCGCTTGCCTGCTGATGTTAAACATTTGGGCAACTTCTCCAGCAGTTATCTTGCCCTGTTGTTGTATACGCTCCAGTATCTGCATCTGCCTTTCTGTGAGGGCTATTTGACCCTTTGTATCTTTTTTCCTTCTCTCCATGGAGAGCTGAAGAACCCTTTCCCTCACCCTCGTTATAGAGATGAGGATGCCGTCAGTAAAGTATTCCAGCCACCCGGTGAGGTCTGCGTTCTCGTCCACTGATCTTAGAGCTTTATAGTAAGAGCGGCGGTCGAAGTCGTAGTAGTCATCCAGAGCGAAGAACTGCTTGATGTCGAATTTCCTGAGATAGAGGACCAGGGTTGCCAGGGCTCTTGCTGTCCTCCCGTTCCCGTCAACAAAGGGGTGTATGCGGACCAGCTCGTAATGGAGTACGCCTGCCACTATAACGGGGTGAAGCTCATTTGACTGGGAATTGAGCCATTCTATAAGCTCTCTCATCTGGGAGGGGACCTCTTCGGGCGGTGGTGGCCTGAAGGATATTTCTCCAGTCATCCTGTTGCCCACATAAACCTGCATATCCCGGTATTTCCCTTCATAGCCGGGATACTCTAGAGTATCTCTGGTGAGGTCTTTGTGGAGCTTGAGAATGTTTTCTTCCGTTACTCTACCGTTTTTCTGATACCTGTCGATGTTCTCCAGAACGTTCAGGTAGTTGAGGACCTCCTGCTTGGCTTTCTGGGTGGCGGTTATCTCCCTCCCGATAGCAAGTAGACTGACTTCCTCTAGAGTTAAGGGGTTGCCTTCTATGGCTGTGGATGCGTGAGTCGCCTTGAGAAGAGCCTCTCTTCTTAAAGCCACTTCCCACCTGGGGATTATGTAGGCATTGAGAACAGTATCTCTGGCAGAGGTTATTTCTATGAGATTATTAACTATCTTGTCGGTATAGGCAAAGTTCGGCTGGAACATGGTACTCCTTTTGACAGTATTTGAGCTGAATTTAATAAAATTTTCAGTGAGTTGAAAATTTCAAATTTCGCCTATGATCGTTACACCACAAACTTAAATCATATTTTTGCACATACTTTCTCGGAATAAAGTATACTATATCATAAATATTAATAAAATAGTATTAAATAAGGTTGAGTTAACTATAATACGGTGTCAAAAATGGAGATTGAAAAATTAAAACGGGTTATTAAACTGGAGGATGGGACTGAAGTGACCATAAGACCACTTGTAAAAGAGGATGAAGAGAAATTCATGGAATTTTTCCAAAGATTTGATGACAGAGATGTTAGATATCTAGCCGATGACATCAAAGATACCGATATGGTAAAAAAATGGATAGACGAGCTCAATTACACCAACGTGCTACCTTTGATCGCTCTACACGACAACAAAGTTGTTGCCAGCGTTGCCATGAGGTTCGATCTGAGGATAAGAAGAAGTCATGTGGCGACACTATCTGTCTTGCTGGATAAGAAATACAGAGAAAAAGGTATAGTTCTGGGGATGTGCTCAGCATGCGACAAAATCGCTACAGCCGTTGGAGTAGAGAAGTTAAAAATCGAGACCCCGACTATAGATCTCTATGCACTGGAAAGAGCTTCTCTCTGGGGTTACTCAAGGGAGGCAACACTGATCAGGGAGTTCAAGGTGGGGAATGAGTACTATGATATTGCTGTTCTGTCCAAATATGTAAAAATGGGGTCATTACACCCTCCAGAGGTACTTGAAGAGTTTGAAATGGATAAATTCGTCCTACCAAGAGTTGAGAGGATCAAAGAAAGATACAGATGGTAGGCTGATCAAGGAACATCTTCATCCACACGAACTTCTGAGGAATTTCAGATTTCAGAACTCACTGCAATCTGATTTTTGCAAGTTTTTCAAACTATCAGACCAAACCAAATCCAATAACTCTCCAAACTCTGTTAACACGAAATCCGCCTGATTAACCCTGCCATCAAAATAATTCCGGTCACCATAAGCAGCGTAAACAGTAAACATACCCAGACTTCTACCAGCTTCGATATCCCTCTTCAAACTGTCCCCCACCAGAATTGCCTCCTCAGCACCTACCTGCAACCTCTCAAGAGCCAGTTCGATGGAGTCGGGCTCGGGCTTTTTCCTGCCAGTCATATCTCCAGTAACAACAACATCAAAATATTCCAGTAAACCGCACTTTCTAAGCCTGTCCATGGCGTGGCCGTTGAGGGCATCAGTAACAACCGTTAACTTTAAGCCCTTCTCCTTTAGCTTCAGCAGAGTCTCTCTCACGCCGGGGTAGGGGTCGATGTGCCTCAATTTCATTTCATCGTAGACCCGGCAACACTCCTCATACATTTCAAGATCGACACCATACTTCCCCATGTAATCAGCGATATTCTTCCAGTCCTCTACTCCGTGCTCACTGGAAAAGAAGTACCTTACCAGCTCTTCTCCATCTCCAGCACCCATTCGCTCTACCACTGCGTTGCAGGCCTTCAATTTTGCTTCCACGAAATCGAACAGAGTGTTATCCATATCAAAAACTATGGCTCTTAAACCACTACCATTAGCTTCAGGCATATCAACTCCCTCTTACCACCAATCACCTAAATAAACCTTGGCTTTAACTTTCCGTTGCTTCAACTGGTTCCTCTCCAGATAGATATTATGTTTTTTGGAATTAAATCATAGATCTCAAATCTTTTTCGATTTGAGCCATAGTACACCCCATAATAATTTTGCGAATTTTCTATTTCCCTCAAATTAAAAAAAGATAAAAAATCGAATCCCGGGGAGGTAATGTTATTGATTTAATTTAGAATAACTTTTGTTAAAACAATTATTAAAAATAGTAAAAGCATATGCAACATTATAATAATCAACTAACATTCCCCTAAAAAGATAAAATAGAAAGAATTACGTTACTTCTATCTCACCCTCCATTGAAGGATGGAGCGTACAATAGTATTCGTAGGTTCCTGCCTCATCAAAAGTATATGAGTAGCTCTCCCCATTCGCTATATTGCCTGAATCGAACATGTCATCCCTGCTGGTGACCGTATGGGTGGCACCATCCCGATTCATCCACACGACCCCTATACCCACTGGTACAGTAATAGAACTGGGATTGAAGGCGAAATCCTCGATCATTACTCCCACAGAAAGGGTCATGGAATCCATCACAACCTGTCCATCCACCGTAACTGGGCCATCATCGCCAGGAAACTCGTACATCCCATCCCCATCATCGTAATGCAGCATTGGGTATACCGTGGGCGTGATGTCCTCCGAGACGCTCACCTCAAGGTCCTCTTGCTCACCCGAAATCAACCCACTGTGGCCTATCACCGCTCCCGGACTTCCGTTATCATCCCTATGGATAACTACATAACCCGGCTCGTCCAGATAAACCGAATCGATGACCACCTCATTATTCTGCATCACCTGGTCAGAAACAGTTATAGACGGTTGCATCATCCCATTCTGATTCTGGTCCTGCTCCTGTGCGCATCCAGTCAAACCCACTATGGTCAAAAATACTACCAAATAAACTATTTTCTTTCTTATAATCATCTTCGAACCCCCCTTAACATCAGCTAACTATTTTGAATACTTTCCCCGATTTACCAGTCGGTCCTGCTGTCCCACTGGTTAAAACATATATCTCTCCTTCCCTGTCTTTTCCAAAACCCAGAATGAATTCTTCCAGCTCCCCATCCTCCCTACCCTTCAGAGGAAGGTCCTTAACATCCCAATCTCCGGGAACGGCATAGAAGAGCCTACCTTCTGGCTGTGAGAAGGAGAAGCTCCAGTCACCGAATATATAGGCGCCCTGATAGGAAGTGAGGTTATCTCCCTCGTAAACATGTCCTCCTACCACTACGGATACACCCGATCCGGGATGCCTGTACTCGATTACAGGGTCCACCAGAGCTTTGCCATAGGGACCCTCTTCAGGACCAGTTTCCGGTGGATCCGTGGGATTATCGGAATCGAAATAGTGATTTCCCTCCTTTATGTTCCAGCCATAATTCTTTCCCTTCTCTACTATGGAGACCTCTTCAAAGAGGTTCTGACCTGCATCTGCCACGAAAAGTCTGCCCTGAGAGTCAAAGGACATCCTGTAGGGATTTCTGAATCCGTAGGCATATATCTCATCCCTTCCTTCCTCACCCACAAATGGGTTATCCTGGGGAATTCCATAAGGCTCAACAGCATCAACATCTATGCGTAGAATACTGCCCAGCAGAGTAGAGAGGTTCTGGGCATTGCCTCCGGGCGGGTGACCAGTACCCTGGTCGTTGGCTCCCCCTCCATCTCCCAAAGAGATATAAAGGTACCCTTTAGGCCCAAAAAGGAGCTGACCTCCATTGTGATTAGATTGAGGCTCATCAATTCTCAACACGATCCTCTCCGAATTGTTGTCGAGTTCTCCATCAGACACGATGAACTCTGATACGTGGCTGGTGTGATCCCAGTTATCCGGTGCCCCTTCCCTAAGTGGAGCGCTGTAGTAAACGTAGAGTTTTCCATTATCTTCATAATCCGGATGGAATGCAATATCCATAAGCCCCCGCTCGTCATACCCCTGGTTCAAGCCTATCATCTTATCGCTAATATCCAAGAAAGGTTCATCTCTGACCTCTCCATTCTGCATCATCCACACTTTCCCTACCTGATCAACGATGAAGATCCCGTCATTGCTTTCAGGGTGAGCCATACCCACAGGTGATGTCAGCCCCTCAACGACCACTTTCAAACCCACTTCACCGTTAACAGGGGTGGCAGTAGAGGTGGGCATAGTAGTGGGTGATGGTCCAGGCGTAGTTGCAGGAGGCTGTTCATCCTGCTGCACACACCCCACCAACAAAACTGCAAGCAATAAGACCCCCCAGATCATCCCCTCTTTCATTCTTCTTCTCACCCTTAACCCATTAATGTGGCTTTGTTCAATAATTAAAAATTATGAAAAATTAGGTGAAAACCGTGAAAAGTCTTGTGCTTGACTGTGGTTTGTGGCAGTCAAATTTATGTAAATTCATGTTCTATTCTACTTACAAATGTCTCGAGAGTGAGTTATCCATGTCCACTACCTATAAAAAACAGGGCAGTGAGGGCGATCATAAGCCACCTAAAATAATCGAGGTCAGACCGTGTAGGGAAGATAACCTAGATGAAATATATGGTATCGAGTGGTTGAACTTCCCCTTTCCATGGTCACCTTTTGCTTTAAGGGATTACCTTCGAAGCGGGATGGGCAACTTTTTAGTGGCTACTGACGGAAATGAAATCCTGGGATACGCTATAGCCACAGTGGAGAAGCAGATCAATCAAAGGATAATAGAGAGAGGACATCTGCTAAAAATAGTGGTGAGAAAAGAGCACCGGAGGAAGGGGGTTGGTTCGTCACTTCTCAGGGCCTTAGTCCGCAATATGGAGCAGAATGGTGTAGAAGAGATACTTCTGGAGGTCAGGGTGGAGAATCCTCAGGCAAGAGCGCTTTACCAGAAGTTCGGTTTCAAGGATAGGGAGTATCTGGAGAACTTTTATCTCAATGGGGATGACGCTTTATTGATGACCAAGAAACTGTAGGTTAACCTATGTCACAATTCTACCCTAATTCTACTCCTATTTCAACCCGTCAACGAAGGCTCTCACATTCTTGCCCAGCACTTTGTGATTATAGCCGCCTTCCAGGACCCCGAACCGCTTTCCTTCACACTTTTCCTCGGCAAAGTTTTTGATGATCTCCCCTATTGTGGTATAATCTTCAGTCTCCAGGATACCGCCCCAGTCCTCCTTGTGCCTATCAAAGCCAGCAGAGACAGCTATAATATCGTATTCGCTCTTCGACAGGAAATCAGAGATGGTGTCGACATCTTTTCCCGGAAGATGGAAATAATCTACCCGCTCATCATTTCTGAAGGTGTTGTCAGTCCCATCACCGTAGTGAAGGTCGAAGTCAACGATAACTGCCCTATCCACCAATCCATCCTCTAAAAGCCTTCTGACAGCTATAGCGATATTATTGAAGAAGCAAAAACCCCAGCAGCTATTGGGGCTGGCATGGTGCCCGGGTGGTCGTAAGGCAGCGAATGCTGGCTCCTCAAAAGATATCCTGGCAGCTTTAATTGCCGCTCCCGCAGAGAGCATGGCCATCCCAAAAATTTTTTCCATCCCCTTAACATGCTCAAAATGGCCCTTAGAATGGACCAGGAGGATATCCTCTTCCTTAGCCTCTTCAGGCTCCACAAACTCAAGATCCTCAATCTCAGAGATCACTGCCTCCATCCTACCCGCTTCACTGGCGGGATCGAACGTGTACACCTGATGGAATCTGGGATGAAAAACGATCTTCATGAAGACAAATGGTGCTCAACTCTTATAATTCTAATGTTAATGGAATAAATGATTTTGGAGTAGAGTGGTATGGTTGAGTAAGAGTAATGGGTAGTAACTCCTGTAATAAATCCTATGATCATCTGCTGTAGGTTGCCTCTGCATGTCCGTACTGGCTCACATAGCCTGTCCAGGAATCCTCAAGCTCTTCTTTGGTCGAGCCTGCAGGTAGGTCGAGCTTCTTCATCAGCGCAAAGACCTTGACCGTGTAAGTGTGCTCTTCTCCTTCAGGAGGACAGGGTCCACCATAGCCTATATTCCCGAAACTGTTCTCACCCTGAACAGCATTGATGGGACTGCTCACCTCACTCTGCTTGGGGATACCTGCGGGTATGGTGTTCGCTGGCTCTATATCCCATATTACCCAATGAGTGAAACCATCGGCATCAGGGTCCTCCACTACTATTGCCATTGACTCAGCAGTCTCCATGTCAAGACCAGAGATCTGGATCTCAGGAGAAATATCTTCTCCATCACAGGTATGTTCTTGAGGAAAGCTCTCAAAATCCAGCTGTACATCTATCCTGGCCTGCTCAACTGAACTCGCATCATCCTGCTCTTCACTACAACCACAAAGCATCACTGCCAAAACCAATAAGACAATAATCCCCGCATCTTTCATAGAAGTGATTACCTAACCTGATTAAATAAATCTTCTCCCTTCAAGTAGATGATTGTTCCCACCTGCTAGTGGCAGGTCACCCAAAATATAAAATAAATTGGGAGGGATTATTCAGTGATCAGACCGGTGCATCTCCAGTTGATCTCTGACTTTTTATCAACAACATCCACTACACACGCGGGGTTGCATCCTTCTTTTTCGATATCCAGGTCTATCCACCAGGTTCCGGTGACGTTATTACAAGTGTAGCTGTCGGTGAGGTTGTCTCCGCACTCGCTGTGTCTGGCTATTTTCCTGGCCTCGGTTATGCTCATGCACTCCATTGTATTGTCCTTACAGCAATAATCTTGAGGTGTTTTTTCAATACTGGTGGCCCAGAAGGTGGGTGTAGAGACGTTATGCCTTAATTCGCCAGTGACCACTACCCAGTCTCCGTTCTCAATATCTTCTACGCTTACTGCTGACCTCTCCAAACAATGCTTATCGTCAACTATCTCTCTACCGCCACCAACAAAATCTTCAGGAACGGTGCAGTTATCCGGAGTGGTCCATTCGTGGTGGATATTGACCTTCTCCATTCCCTTGCCGTATCCATAGATCTCACAGCAGACCTTTCCTTCCGGCTTTTCTTCCACCATATGGTCATACCATACCTGCAAGGTTTCCCCACCGGAGGTCAGCTCAAAACAGGGACAAAATAGCTCGCCCAGTAAACTCACCTCTCCATAGACCTTTACCTGTTCCTCATAGACCGGCTCTGTAAGCAGCTCTGAAACATACACACTCCCTTCGGGCTTATCATCCGAAGACTTCATTCCTAAAGCGTAGAAAACTTCCACCACCTTTCCTTCCTGAACGATGACCCTCACCTTGGCCTCATCCACCACGCTGGCATCCTTCATGGACTGCATATCAAACTTATAGGTAAAGCTCCAGCAGTAAGGACATCTTAAGGTCATATTATTGACCAGCTTCAAATTCCTTCCCTCATAATCGGTGTACTCTTCCATATTCTTGACATGATCAAGTGCTATTCCCTGGCTCTCTTCCTGCGTCACTGCGGAAGGAGTTGGAGAGCCATTATCATTTTGGGTGCAACCTGAAATCAACGCCACCAACAGGACGGCAAACATTATAACCAATTTCAACTTCAATTTTAACATCTTGTGTACCCCTATGATCCTTTAACTGCATGCTCAGGATGTATAAGTTTATTTTTTGGTTAACTTAAATAAAAATTTTGATTTTAACTTCCTTAACCCTGGCAGACAGGAAGCACATCCAGTCAAGAAAAGCTTGGCTGGAGTCCTTCAAAGGATGAAGAGAGAACAGAGGAGAGTATGAACGATAAATCATCCAATGAGACCAGAGTCAGCACCATTCAAGACTTCAAAGTAACCAGAATTAATTCAGAATGATGTCCAAGCCACCACAAAAACTTTAAATTGTCATCGAGTTCTTGAAGTTCTGCATGGAGAGACTCTACAGAAGCAGAGATGAAAAGATAATTTTTGGGGTTTGCGGCGGGCTTTCCAGATATTTCAATGTAGATGTCACCCTCGTCAGGTTGATCTTCATAGTAGGAGTTCTTCTCAAGGGTATCACTCTCTTGATATACATCATTCTGGCATTGATAACTCCTGAAGAGAAAGCGGAAACAGTTGAAGCTGAGACAACCGAGACCCCTGCCGTACCTGCGATACAAGAAACTGAAAGACGGCAGAAGCTTCTGGCATATGGTTTGATACTGGTGGGCATCGTCCTTTTTGTTCAGGAGATGATGCCTTTCTGGTTGAGCGACTCCCAATTGCTGGCGGTTTTACTGGTCCTGATCGGAGCCGCTCTACTTTTAAAGAGAAAAGAGCCAGAAAGAACCTGAGGCTACTTGAACAGCCCTTCACTCACCTTCTTCCAGCTTATATCCAGGTTGGGAACGGTGTCAAAATCATTCAACCTGGATGGATCTATCCATTTGAATTCCGTGTGCTCCCAATCCAGCCTGACTTCAGGCCTTCGCTTCAATTCCACCAGTACGGGGCTTATCAACCACGTCCTCCCTATGTTGGAGTCCTTAAACTCCCAGGGCTCGCCAAAAGTTATGGATGATATGTCATTCTCCTCAACCCCTATTTCCTCTTCAAGCTCTTCCAAAACTTTATTCTTAAGGGGTTTAATTTCATCCAGATAGCCTGCTACCGTATTCCATTTCCCCTGATAGGATCCCACATCACTGCTCCTTCTCAGTAAAAGCAGTTCACCCTTGAATTTAACGAAAACCGTGATCACAGGGGCGAAATCGGATTGAGAATAATCTATTCTCCCGTCTGAGAACCGAGGAAGAGTTTTGCTCAACTCTTTTACAGTATCCAGAATTTTACCTTCCCTCATAACTTACAGTTTTATGATGTGAGTTCTTTTGTACTCATCCAGGAAAGTGGAGACATCAAAATCCTTTTCCACTCCTTCCATAGGCTTTATGTTCTCGTTGATGAACCTCCAGAGCTCTTTCTCGCCTCTGGCTATGATCTGGACCAGAAGATCGTGGTCCCCGGTAGCAGTAGTGACTATCTGCACTTCATCATACTCAGCCAGCTTTTGAGCAATTTCATCCATTTTGGTGGGGTCTACAGAGAGCCCCAGCCAGGCTGTAGTATCATAACCCACTACCTTGGGGTCGATTATTGCCGAGAAGCTTTTTATAACTCCATTTTCTGACAGTTTTTTAATTCTGTAGTGAACGGTGCTCGCTCCGATTTTGAGCTTTTTTCCGATTTCTTGATAGCGAACCTTATCGTTCTCCTGCAAGATCTGGAGGATTTTTTTATCTATTTCGTCCATAAATTCAATAGCTTACTGCCCAAATTAAAATCTTTTGATTGATAATGCCAGGGTGGTCCAGAAAAAGGAATCCAGACCTTTTGATTTACCCCCCAACCGATGCACTTTCCCACCCTGGCTAACCAGCAATGTATTAATTATAATATATAAAATCTTTCCTTTTAATT
>JBKHKH010000008.1:0-27387 GCA_046537735.1 Archaeoglobaceae archaeon
GGTTATTCGCCAGGGATAGGCTTCTCATGCTGATGGACTCCCTTCTGGCGGTCAGGATCTCTGTGCTGGAGCTGGCCAAAGAGTATATAGATGTGGTGATGCCCGGCTACACCCACCTCCAGCCCGCTCAGCCCACCAGACTGTCCCATCACTTGATCGCCTATCACGACATGCTGGCCAGAGATTTTGAGAGGGCAGTAGAGGCAATGGATAGAGTGACCTTATGCCCTCTGGGCTCGGCAGCCTTTGCATCTACCTCGTTCGAGACCGACAGGAGAAACGTAGCCGATCTGCTGGGATTTGATGGTGTGGTGGACAATAGTGCAGATGCAGTTTCCTCCAGAGACTTTCTCATCGAGTCAGTTTATACATCTACTTCAACCATGCTCTCCATGAGCAGGATGGCGGAGGAGGTCATATTGTGGAGCTCTGAATTTGACTATATCGAGCTTCCTGACGAGTTCGCTTCATCTTCCTCCATTATGCCCCAGAAGAAGAACCCCGACATAGCAGAGCTACTGAGAGCCAAAGCAGGGAGGATAAGCGGGAACCTCACCTCGTTGCTCACCATGTACAGGGCAATGCCCTTCAACTACAACCGCGATTTCCAGGAAATGAATCCCCTGCTCTACCAATCCATGGACACTGTCATAGCCAGTGCCAATATTCTGGCCAAGATGCTCAAGGAAATCAAGTTCAAGAGAGAGGTCATGACCCGAAAAGCGGGAGAAAGGTTTATCTCTGCCACGGAACTGGCCAACCTGATGGTGAAAAAGGCTGATATCCCCTTCAGGAGCGCTCATCAGATAGTGGGCAGATTGGCTCTAGAAGGTAACTACCATCCATCCATTGAAGAAGTGGATGACATAGCCATGAATACAGTAAATAAAAGGATAAGCGACTTTATTTCCCGGGAAGAAATGGATAAGGCTCTGGACCCCCAGTATGTGGTAGAGAATATGGGGAGCGGTGGGCCATCCAGAAGTGAGGTGGAGAGGATGATCAAGGACAGAGATGAGCATTTTTCCCACGATGAGACTAGAATGAATGAGTTGATCGATAGAGTATCAACCAGACTGGAAAGGTTACATGAAGAGGTCAGGAGAGTGGTAGGTTGATAGAGGGTAAGTGGGTGAGGATAAGATCTAGAGGTGCAGAATTCGAGGGTATTGTGATGCCCTCCTCCACCGAATCCCTGGTCCTGAAGCTGGATAGCGGTTACAACATTGGGCTCACCGATTATGAGGTCCTGGAAGTGGCTGACGTCCACAGGGAGAAGTTCACCCCTCCCGAACCGGAGAAGAGGGATGAGCTGCCCACGGTAAAGATCATCTCTACTGGAGGGACCATCGCCAGCAAGGTGGATTACCGAACTGGAGCGGTGACCAGCCAGTTCTCTGCAGAAGAGATCGCTGGCGACGTCCCCGAGATACTGGACATCTGTAATGTCGATGCCAAACTCCTCTACAACATACTCTCGGAGAACATGGATCCCCACAGGTGGATGGAGCTGGCGGGAGAAGTTTACAATGCCATCAAGGAAGGCTATGAGGGAATTATAGTAACTCATGGCACAGATACCATGGGTTTTTCCGCATCTGCCCTGGCTTTCATGCTGTCCACACCTGTCCCCGTGGTCTTTGTGGGCTCTCAGAGGAGTAGCGACAGACCTTCCAGTGATGCTGCAGTTAACCTCATTTGTGCGGCAAGGACTGCCACATCTGATCTGGGAGAAGTGGCGGTGGTCATGCACGGCACTACCAGCGACGACTTATGCTACATACACCGGGGTGTAAAGGTGAGGAAATGCCACACTTCCGCCAGATACGCCTTTCAGTCCATAAATAACCTTCCTCTGGGGAAGGTCGACCATAACTCTAAAGAGATCACCTGGCTTTCGGAGAGGACAAGGAGAAGTGAGAAGGAATTGTCCCTGGCCAACGAGATGGAGGAGAAAGTTGCCTTAATCAAGTTCTATCCTGGGCTGAAGCCGGATATTCTGGACTACTACCACGAAAAGGGATATATGGGATTCGTTATTGAAGGAACGGGATTGGGACACACTTCGACTGACTGGGTAGATACTCTGACCAGGATCTGTGAGGATTCAGTGGTGGTCATGACCTCTCAATGTATGCATGGAAGGATTTGTGATAGAGTTTATGACACGGGAAGGGATCTGGTGAAGGCAGGAGTTATTGAAGGGGAAGATATGCTGGCAGAGGTGGCACTCATAAAGCTTATGTGGCTGCTGGGCAATTACGACTTCGAAGAGGCAAAACAATTGATGGCCACAAATCTGGTAGGGGAAATAAATCCTACTACCTATGTTTAGCCTGAACATGAATTCCAACAAAAAAATTATAAATTATAATTGCCTCCTACTTGCCCAGAAGCTTAAAGTAATGGGAAACGAAATTGGTGTGACCAAAAACTAAATTTAAGAGGTCTCAAAAATGGATGAGCTAGAAAAGATACGGCAGAAAAAATTAAAAGACAGACTGCAAAAAATGAAAGAAGGAGGTAATAAAGTGTCGGAGCCCATTAAGGTTAACGGGAACAACTTTAAGAAAGTATTACAGGAAAATGAAAACGTAGTGGTAGATTTTTGGGCTGAATGGTGTGGACCATGCAAACTGGTCAGTCCGGTCCTGGAAGAGCTGGCCAAAGAGTACTCGGATAAAGTAACATTTGCCGAGCTAAACACCGATGAAAACCATGAATTGGCTGCCATGTATGGTATATCGGCAATTCCCACCATCATATTCTTCAAGAACGGAAAGCCCATGGACCAGATAGTGGGAGCATTTCCCAAAAGCGAAATGAAGAACTGGATCGACAAAAATCTCAGCTCTTGATTTTCACTCTTATTGATTGATTCCTTCATTTTTCCTTTTTTTATTCTTCGAGACTTTTTGACTGCTATTATCTAGAAAAGCTTGAAGTACGCACTTGTCAATACTATATGATAATAATAGGCTTAGAATCAGGCAGTATTATTAATATGAAAAACTGATTGATATTGAAGGCCGGTTAGAGAGGTGTTAATTTTTAAAGGGGATTGGGCTGTGTTAAAGAGCCAAGAGATAAAAAAGAGCTAAAAGAGAGTCATAAATCCGATCCAACATAAAGGAAGTGATCGATTTGGTTAGGTATATCTTATTGGACAAAATAGTTAAGTGCCCTAAGACAAGTATCTTACAGGACATTCGAGACTGTAGAGAGTGTAAAATGCTTAAAAAAGAGTACATGAACCATATTGAGTGTTATTATGAAGACACTTGACTTGAAGATATAGTGAGATAGTGGGGTTTATCGCCGCCTCTTTACCACTGATTCGTTTATAAACTTCCTAAGGCCGATTCTGAGCTGAAAAAAATAGCGATAAGTAAATGAAAAAGGATCTACAAGACAGCAAAGGTCTATCTGAACATCAGGCTGAAGTAACCCACTGCAGGAACCTTCAATTTGGCAACACCAACTACCCATTCCTCTTTTACAGGGCCGGTGAGGGAAGGCTGGTCGATAACCGGGTTGTGGTCTCCTTTGGTCAGATAACCTGAATGACTGGCTGTCTGGCCGTTGGGCAGCTTGGTACCTTCCTCTACCCAGGCCATGGCTCTGTGGATAACAGGTGTTCTATCCTCGTCCCCGTTGGGTTTGAATACGATAACATCTCCGTAATCACCGAAACTGGTGTAACCGGGCTTTAGTCCTTCGTTCCATGTAACTATATCAATCCTATCGGGGCTCACCAAGAATACTACATCTCCTCTGTACATATGGGGGACCATGCTCCCTGACTCCACTGCGACCATAAAGGGGTAAGTACCGGTTACTGCAAAACCTATACCCAGTATGATGGCCACTATAGCTAGGGTTGAGGCCACGTCTTTGACTATCCCTATTACCCTATCCTTGTTCATACATTCACTACAAACGAAAAGGTAAATAAATACATCGCTAGGGAATTATGTCTGATGGTGAGGGGAATCAGCTCCAAGTTAATAGTCACTAAATTTGCTATGCATGGGTATAATGTCCATCCTTCGGTCATAGAAATATTGAAGCAAGAGCCCGAAGGGCATCTGGACGTTGTGGTGGATAAAGCCTGTAGATCAGCTGGCAACAGTTTCATTATCACTCCAGAAGACATTTCTCCTGTTCTTCAGTCCATCAAGTCAAAAAATGAAGAAGACGGAGCAAGCGTTAAGGTCAATAAAGATGAAAGTGTTAAAACCCAACCCCAGCAGGTCCAGCAGAGCCAAAACCAGGATATAAAAGTCCTGAGAGATATTACTGGTCACAGCTCATGTGTAGGTAATGTTGACGATTTTGTCATGTATTTCAACTCCCGATATGATAAGATATCAAAGATCATCCGTCAGAGACTGCCTCCTGTAGAGATAGCCAGCATCAAAAAGCTGAAATCGGAAAGGGTCAAGGTGATCGGGCTGATAACCGGGCTCAGAGAAAGCATGAACGGCAATATTGTAATCGAGTTGGAAGATAAAACGGGAAGGATCAACGTTATAGCCACCGGAAATCTGAAAGAAGAGGCTCAAGAACTGATGGGTGACGAGATAATCGGTGTTGAAGGATTTCTGCGGGGTCAAAACATGATCGCCGAGAGACTTATCCACCCTGAGGTTCCCATGAACGGCAACAAGAATATCAATAAGGATTTCAACATGCTTTTCATATCTGACACCCACTTTGGAAGCAACACCTTCATCCAGGACGAGTGGGATACTTTTGTCAAATGGCTCAATTGTGAAATAGGCAATGATAAGAGTGTCAGGCTCGCAGAGAGCATAAAATACATTGTTATAGCTGGAGATATTGTGGATGGAGTGGGTATCTATCCCGGCCAGGATAAAGAGCTGGATATTGTGGATATATACGAGCAGTATGAGGAAGCTGCCAGGCAGATAGAGAAAATGCCTGACGTCAAGATCATAATCTCTCCCGGAAATCATGATGCTGTGAGGCAGGCTGAACCCCAACCCGCCCTCCCTTCAGAAATTGCAGACATGTTCCCCAATAATGTTATGCACGTGGGTAATCCTTCCCTTCTGGATGTTGAAGGGATTAAACTACTGATCTACCACGGAAGAAGTATCGATGATATTGTCCCCAAACTGCAGAGAATGAACTATTCCACACCTCATCAGTGCATGACCGAAATGCTGAAAAGAAGGCATCTAGCGCCCGTATATGGTAATAGGGCTTTGATCGCTCCTGAAAAAGAGGACCATCTGGTCATTGATGAGATTCCGGACATCCTTCACTGTGGCCATGTGCACACCTACGGCACAACCTTCTACAAAGGCACTTTTCTGGTGAACTCATCCTGCTGGCAGGCCCAGACGGAGTTCCAGAAGAAGATGAACCTCAACCCTATCCCGGGAAATGCCACCGTTTACAGGCCAGGCGGAGAGCCGATAAGACTCAATTTTTACACCGGAAGCTGACCAATTCCACTGACTCGAATTTAGTAACGTCAATAGAAGCTGGATGATACGTCAGCTTCATTGGAGAAACCTCTACTCTCCCAGAACCCACGATAATCGGTGTCGTCGGATAGCTCGATCTTGGTTACCCATTTTATCCATTTGTAACCCCATTTGGATTCCGCCACGAGTTCGAAGGGAAAACCCCTCTCCGCCGGGAGGGTCACATTGTTCATCTTGTGGGCCAGCATTATATCATTGTCCATCACATAATCTAGAGGCAACGAAGTAGTGTAATCGTCATGAGCGTGGAATATAACCACCGTGGCGTTATCCATGGGATGACTCCCCTCAATTATATCCCCTACTAATATACCTTCCCACAAGATCTTGACACTCCAACCCTCTACACAGTGAAGAGTTATCACTTTTTTGTATTGCTTATAGTCGTTTATGACTTGTTCGTACTTGTATGAATTGGGGTTTTCTACCAGTCCGGTGACCGACAGCCTGTAATCTGACTGGTTAATATATTGTGGTCCCTTTATAGAGTTCTCCCTGAAATCATCTATAGAAGATAGGTCTTCTCCCTCATATTGTTTTATCTCCACCGGCTCGAGGTCCTGAGCACCATCTAAAGGTTTATTCATTCCTGGATTTCCCAAAAACGCTGCTATGACAAAAACCAATACCGCGGCTGTGATTAAAACCAAGATTCTCCTGTCCATGCTCTGACTTCAACTCCTATGCTGGTGAACGTATTTATAGATTTGGTGTAATAGCGTATCAGGGGGAAGATAGTGGAGTTTTATAGAAATCATTGTTTCCTGATCGAAGGAAAGGTTATTTAAGTTCAACAGCCTAATATGTAGAATATCAAAGGCTAAAATTGTAATGCAAAAGCCTGATTCATTAATGTTTAAGCGGTTATGCGGTTATGAAATCCATAAATAGAAGGGAATTCCTGAAGTGGATGGGAATAATATCTTCATTTGCATTCTCTGGATGTATGGGAAGAGAAGAGGTGAAGAAAGAATTGGAAAACCGGTCTGAGGAGGGGACGCCTGTGGAAACCTCGAAAAGTTCTGAAGTGTATTTGATAAGGACCGAAGATAGGGAGAAGGGAGTTAAAGAGCTGATGAGCTATTTTGACCAGCCATCGGGTAGAGTGGCCATCAAGGCCAACTATAATAGTGCTGACCCCTTCCCCGCATCCACTCACGTATCAACTCTGTCTGCGATGGTGGATAACCTGAAAGAGTGCAGAGACATTGTGCTGGCGGAGAGAAGCGGTATGGGAAACACTGCTAATGTGCTGCAGAAAATGGGCGTCATGAAATTGAGTGAGGACAAGGGTTTTGACGTAGTGGTCCTGGATGGACTTGGAGATGAAGATTGGGTTCAAATGGATGCCCAGGAAAGTCACTGGAGCAACGGCTTTCTGTTCCCCAAGATTTTCATGGAAGCGGACTCAATAGTGCAAACTTGCTGTCTGAAAACTCACAGATACGGCGGCCATTTCACCATGTCCTTGAAGAACAGTGTGGGGATGGTCGCAGAACGCAATGGCCACGATTACATGTCAGAGCTGCACCGCTCACCTCATCAGAGAAAGATGATCGCCGAGATAAACACCGCTTACCAGCCTGATCTCATCATTATGGACGGCATCAAAGGGTTCTCCACGGGAGGACCTGCAAGCGGTAACCTGATAGAGCCAGGAGTAATGCTGGCCAGCAAGGACAGGATCGCTCTTGACGCCGTAGGAGTAGCCATTCTGAGGATGTACGGGACCACTTCTGAAGTCTCTCAAGGTAAAGTGTTCCAGCAGGACCAGATAGCCAGAGCCGTAGAGCTGGGTCTGGGTATCAGCTCACCTGAGGACATAAACATCGTTCCAGTGAATAGTGAAGCAGAGGATTTCTGCCGACAGGCTGGCGAAAAACTCACATAAAATATAAAGTGTCCAAACCGAGAAACTCCACGCTAAACCCCAAAAAAGTTCACTGCATTGCTCCAGGCTACTTTTTTGGCTATATCCACTCCATACATGTCTTCCAGGAGACGAGCAGTCTTGGCTACTTCAATTACTGTGGAAGAACCGAAACCTGTGTCACTGTTGAGGATTAGTCTATCCTGATAATCCTCAAAGGTCTCAACGATCCATGCTACGTTCTTCATGGTCAACTTGCCTTCATCAACAGTTAATCCGGCCATAAATCCCCTGTGAAGAATGATCTTAACGGTGTCCGTACTGGCATGGTCGATAATGGCTCTATCAGGGGAAAAATCAAGTCCTTCCAGTATCCCTATTATCTTTTCCGTCACCTCGTCTTTGTTGTTCTGAGGAGTATGGATTATACAGCACTTATCCATTTTCTTGGCCATTTTGAGTTGCTGGACGAACACTTCCACCTCTTTATCATCCGGATTTTCCAGTCCTATCTCCCCGAAAGCCACACATTCCTCATCGCACTCCATGAAATCCAGTACTTTATCCACTGAAGGAGGGATGCACCGGGGGTGGATGCCGATAGCGGCATAGAGGTTCATTCTGGCAGTGACGCCCCTCTGGATCTCGAACTCCATCAGCTTTCGGAACAAGTCCAGCATGGTCTCCTGGTGATGTGGTTTGATGGGATAGAATGCACAGGTGACGGCAGCTTTGATGCCGTTCTTGGACATGGTGATCAGGTCCTCGATACTCCTTCCTTCTGAATGTATGTGAGCATCGAAGTACTTCAAGGGGTCCATAAATCTCATCCTCTACCTTTCTTTATAAGTATAGTGATTCTATACCGA
This sequence comes from Archaeoglobaceae archaeon, assembly GCA_046537735.1. GTDB lineage: Archaea > Halobacteriota > Archaeoglobi > Archaeoglobales > Archaeoglobaceae > JdFR-22. The sequence goes on from JBKHKH010000008.1 coordinate 8,256, forward strand.
ATATACTGAAAGTATGCTGAATATACTGAAAGCCAAAACAATTAAAAGCGTAAAGTCATATGCCTTTCAATGAGTGATCACCAGTCTTTGGGGTTGAAAGTGGGAATTGAGATCCACCAGCAGCTCGACACCCAGCATAAATTGTTTTGTTACTGTCCTACAACTCATAGAGATGTAGAAGAATCCAATTTTGAGTTCTTCCGTTATCTCAGGTCTAAGAGAAGTGAAATTGGGGAAGTGGATAAAGCTGCTCAAGAGGAGGTTGCCCGCAGCAAGAAATTCATTTACAAGTCCTATGATACTACTTGTCTTGTTGAGGCCGATGAAGAACCCCCCAGAGAGCTTAACAGAGAAGCCCTCCGCATAGTCATTCTGGTGGCCAAGATGTTGAACATGGAGACCGCTGATGAGGTCTATGTTATGCGCAAGATCGTCATCGATGGAAGCAACACCACCGGTTTTCAGAGAACAGCCCTCCTGGCCTTTAACGGCTACATGGAGGTAGATGGTGACAGAATAGGTATGGATACCCTCTGCCTTGAAGAAGAGGCATGCAGAAAAATTGAAGAGAAGGTAGGAGAAGCAACCTATTCTCTGGACAGACTGGGCATACCCTTAGTGGAAATTGGCACTGCAGCGGACATAAAAACCCCTCAACAGGCAAAAAAAGTAGCTTCAAGGCTGGGAATGATGCTCAGATCCACTGGAAAGGTAAAGCGGGGATTGGGGACCATAAGACAGGATGTAAACATCTCCATCAGAGACGGAGCTAGAGTGGAGATCAAGGGAGTTCAAACCCTGGATATCCTGGATAAGAGTGTGGAATACGAGATAGAGAGACAGAGAACTCTTTTGGAGATAAGGGATGAGCTGAACAGCAGAAAAGCATTCGTTGATCAGAAAATTTTCGAATTCGGCGGGATATTCAAGGAAACGAAATCCAAGATAATGAAGAAAGCCAAGAGCATAAAAGGTATTAAACTCCATAAATTTGCAGGTCTCATCGGTAAAGAAATTCAGCCGGGCCGAAGACTGGGAACAGAATTTGCAGATATAGCCAGAATGTACGGCCTGGGAGGTATTTTCCACACCGATGAACTCCCTGCCTACGGGATATCTGAAGAAGAAGTGGAAGGGATCAAGCAATTAGCTAACGCTGATCCCGGGGATGCGGTAATAATCGCTGCCGGTGAACCCTCAAGGGTTAACAGTGCTCTAGAGAGAATGATCCAGAGAGCTGAGTATTGTCTTACTGGTGTGCCTGAAGAGACCAGGAAGTCCAATGAGGACGGAACCACATCCTATCTTCGCCCCCTCCCCGGAGCAGCGAGAATGTATCCTGAAACAGATGTCACTCCAGTGAAAATTACTGGAGATATGCTGGAAGTAGAGATACCGGAACTCATAGAGGACAGGACCAAACGTTACGTGGATAAGTACTCTCTTTCCGAGGGTCTGGCCCACAAGATGGCCTCTTCCCCTAACTTTGAGGTCTTTGAGGAGTACGCAGAAAGGCTCTCTCCCACAATAGCTGCCCGTGTTCTTTACCTGGCACCTGCGGAGTTAAGAAAAGATGGAGTGGACATATCCCCTCTCACCACCAATCACTACCACATGGTCTTCGATCTTATAGAAGAAGGAAAGATAGCCAAAGAAGGAGTAGACGAGGTCCTGAGGTTATTATGCCAGAGGCCTTCAGCCAGTAAAGAGGATATTATAGAATCCGTAGGGAAAACCGAGGATTTAGACTCCTTCATCGAGGATCTGGTGGAAGAAAAGAAGGATTTTATCCAGGAAAAGGGGGAACATGCCTTCAAACCTCTTATGGGGATTGTTATGAAGGAGTTCAGGGGTAAGGTTGACGGCAAGGAAATTGCGGAGAAGTTGAAGAAAGCCATTGAAAAACTGTAAATAAATTTATGATCTCCTATTGGATCTAGAGGGTGGGTTATGAGCGATATTGGAGAAATCCTGGAAAAAGAAAAGGTGGAAATGGACCACTTCAATGGTAGAAAGATTGCTGTTGACGCTTATAATGCCATTTATCAATTCATTTCCATAATAAGACAGCCAGACGGCACCCCTTTAAAAGATACTCAAGGTAGAGTAACCTCTCACCTTTCAGGTATATTTTACAGGATCTCCAATATGGTCGAAGTAGGAATAAAACCTATTTTCGTATTTGACGGTGAACCTCCCGTTTTCAAGAGAAGGGAACTAATAGAGAGAAAAGAAAGAAGAGCTGAGATGAAAAAGAAGTGGAAAGAAGCTCTTGATAGAGGAGAAAAGGATGTTAAAAAATATGCTCAGGCTGCCGAATCCATAGACGATTATATTGTAGAGTCCTCCAAGGAATTACTGGGGTATATGGGCATACCGCATGTACAGGCCCCCTCTGAAGGAGAAGCTCAAGCAGCCTACATGTGCATCAAGGGTGATGTGAACTATACCGGAAGTCAGGATTATGATTCTTTGCTCTTTGGAAGCCCCAAGCTGGCCAGGAACCTGGCCATTACCGGGAAGAGAAAGTTGCCCGGTAAAAATGTCTATGTAGAAGTAAAGCCGGAGGTCATTGACCTGCAGGCGAACTTGAGAGGTCTGGAGATCAGTAGAGAGCAACTGGTTGACATCAATTTGCTGGTGGGTACGGACTTCAATGAGGGAGTAAAGGGTGTGGGAGCCAAAAAAGCCCTGAAGTATATCAAGGAGCATGATGATGTGTTCAACGCACTCTCAGCCCTGGATTTACCCTCAGATAATCTTCAGGAAATAAGGAACTTCTTCTTGAATCCACCAGTTGAAGACGATTACTCCATAAGATTTAATAAGCCCGATGATTCCAAAATAATAGAATTCTTGTGTGAGGAGCACGACTTCAGCAGGGAAAGGGTTAAGAAAGCGTCCGAAAAGCTGAAGGAGCTGGAAACAAGTCAAATGTCTCTGGAGGACTGGTTTTGAAGCATCATGAAGTGGATATTGAGGTTAAAGTAGGAGTAATAAGCATTTCCACATCTAAATGGAAAAGGTACGGTGGCATTAAGGATATAGGAGCACTGAACGGCTTGGATGACCATTCAGCAAAAATAATTGTGGATAAACTCTCTCCAAAGTATAATGTGACGGATTACAGGCTGGTCCCAGACGACAAGATAAGGATATATCGGGAAGTGACCGGCTCGCTGCAGCACGTAGATGCAGTGGTGACCACGGGTGGAACGGGTATAACACCTTTAGATTTGACCATTGAAGCCATTGAACCTATCCTTACCAAGAAGCTGGATGGTTTCGGGGAGATCTTTAGAATGCAGAGCTATGAACAGGTGGGCAGCTCTGCTATTCTGTCCAGAGCCCTCGCAGGTCTCCTGGGAGATAAAGCTATATTCTGCCTTCCCGGATCTCCCAAAGCCGTTGAGTTGGGAGCAGAAATGGTCAAAGACGTTCTGCAGCACGTTATAAGCCATGCCAAGGGTCTGAAATAACATTTTGCAATTTGGAATGATTTTGTTTATAAGAGTTTGAGGTGATATCTTTGTCTAAAATAGTGGTGATTGGGGGTGGTGCTGCCGGATTAAAGGCAGCTTCAAGAGCCAGAAGAAGAGATGAAAACGCTGAGATCACTGTTATCGAAAAAAGCGAGTATCTGTCGGTCTGTAGGTGCGGGATGCCTTATTTTATAGAGGACCTGATCCATGACATTTCAGATCTACAGTCAACGCCCTACGGCATGGTAAGAGACGCTGATTTTTTTAAAAAGGTGAAGAACATCAACGTGTTAAGAGGAGAGGCGAAAAGTATTGACCGCTCCAGCAAAGTAGTGAAAGTAGAACGGAATGGTAGCATTGAGGAGGTCTCCTACGATTACTTGGTTCTGGCCATCGGAACTAAACCCACTACATTGAACATTTCCGGCATTAACGCTAAGGGAGTCTTCAAGCTCACCAATCCTGATGATGCTCTGGCTATAACCGACTTCTGGAAGAATGAGGACCCAGAAGGAGCTGTGATTATCGGAAGTGGCCCGGTGGGCCTGGAATGCGCTGAGGCTCTGTCAACAGTAGGTCTGGGAGTAACCGTTGTGGAGGTCATGGATACTATCCTCCCTCAAATGCTGGACCCGGAGATGTCTCAGGTGATCCGCAAACACCTGGAAGACAATGAAGTCAGGGTGAAAACATCCAGTCAGGTGAATGAAGTTATTAATGAGAACGGCAAGGTGACTGGAGTTAGGATTGGGGATGAAATAGTAAATGCCCAGATGGTGCTCATTGCTGCTGGCATCAGACCCAATGTCGGGCTGGCCAGAGATGCTGGCCTTGAGGTAGATGTAGGAGTTAAGGTCAACAGATATTTACAAACCAGTGACCCCTTCATTTACGCTGGAGGAGATTGCGTGGAGAACATCCACGTTCTCACTGGACAATCTGTGTACACTCCTCTGGGTTCTGTAGCCAATAAACATGGTAGAGTTATTGGAGATAACGTTACTGGGGGTAAAAGCGAGTTCAGAGGGGTTGCAGGTACCATGATCTTCAGGGTAATGGATGTGAACGTTGCGGCAACCGGATTGCGTGAAGTAGAAACCAAAAATCTTGGATATGATGTAGTAACCGCCATCATTCCCGGACCGGACAGATATCATCACTACCCGGATAGAAAGAACTTGACGCTCAAAATGATAGCGGACAGAGAAGGTACTCTGCTGGGAGCGCAGGCAGTGGGAGAAGGGGTAGTAGATAAGCGTATTGATGTCATCTCCACTGCCATTCAGTTGAAAGCCAACATCGAGGATTTGACCACGCTGGATCACGCCTATTCCCCACCATTTTCTTCAGGAATAGATCTCGTTACTCATGCCGCCAACATGATAAAGAATAAACTTGAGGGCCTCATAGAAAGTATTTCTGTAATCGAATTGAAAGAAAAGCTCGACAGCAATGAAGACTTCATTTTGCTGGACGTCAGAACGGAGAAAGAGTTTCAAAAGAGCAGCATACCAGACTATAGGGTTGTACACATACCATTAAATCAGTTGAGAGGATCACTACACTTACTGGATGATAAACAGAAAGAAATAATAGTTGTATGTCAGATCGGCTCCAGAGCCTACGAAGCGGCAAGAGTTCTGGTGGCTAATGGGTATAACACCAGGATCGCCGACGGATGTATGGCACTGTGGACCTTTGGGTGATTCACATGAAGATCGGATTTGTGGGTGCAGGCAGGATCGGCTCTACTTCCGCTTTTGCCTGCCTTCTCAGAATGAATGTGGATGAAATAGCTCTAGTGGATGTCTTTGAGGATGTGGCAGTGGGAGAAGCTATGGACTTAAGACACGCTGCGGCAGCGATAGACACTTATCCCCTCATAACTGGTGGCACAGATTACTCCCTACTTGAGGGCAGCGATATTGTGGTTGTCTCTGCGGGTATGGCCAGAAAGCCGGGTATGACCAGACTGGACCTGGCAGTAAAGAACGCTGGTATCATAAAGGATATTGCCGGCAATTTGAAGGATATGAACAGCAATATACTGGTAGTCAGCAATCCCATGGACCTCATGACCTATATCATGTGGAAGGAAAGCGGTAAACCAAGAAATGAGGTTTTGGGGATGGGTAACCTGCTCGATACATCCAGGATAAAGGACCAGATGAATGCCAGCTCATTGGACAAAAAAGCCGGAACATATATAATAGGTGAGCATGGAGACAGCATGTTCCCTGCAGAGTCTTTAGCCAGCGGTAACGTGGATTTCGAAGATCTAATGGAAAAGACAAGAGCAGTAGCCGCCGAGGTTATCAAAAGAAAGGGAGCCACGTTTTACGGGCCTGCAGTGTGTATCTACAGGATGATAAAAGCGGTTGTGGAAAATACCAGGGAGGAGATACCCACTTCAGTCGTTCTTCAGGGTGAATACGGAATCAGTGACGTGGCTGTGGGCGTTCCCGCAATTCTGGGTAAGAGGGGGGTGGAAAAAGTGGTGGAATACGACCTAAGCGACAGCGAGTTGCAGGCATTGAAAAAGTCAGCTCAAATCATTAAGCAAAAGCTGGCAGATACTGGTTACTAATCAATAACATTACTGAAAGAGGTAGCGGAATCATAATGGTGCAGGCCGGGGTATAGAGACTTCAGCTAGAGCACCCAGAACTCCGGTTGGGCTTTAACCTTCCAGTAGCTTTCCTGGGTGCCATTTTACCTCTGTCTCTACAGCACCCCTCCAGCCTGCAATAGTACTTTGTTCTTAATACTACTTAACCCTTGTGGTCGGGCCATTATCTTAAAAAACGCTAATACTTTTGGTTGCAGTTGTTTGAAGCAATTATGACCCCTCATTTTATAATAAACCCCAAAAAAGGGATATTTAGCACATAGTCGGTCATGGTCATGGGAGAGATCCATGGGAGAGGTCTTTTGGACTGCTACTTTATCATTTATGGATAGCTTTCAATAATGAATTCACTAATATTAAAATATAAATAATATAGCGTTCTTCTCTCCATATGGAAGACAGAGGAATATCGCCCCTGATCGGTTTTATACTGATTATGTTACTGGTAGTGATGCTGCTGGGGGTTGTGCAATCAACAATACCGGACAGATGTAAAAAAGAGGAAGCACAGCATATGGATAAACTTGAAAGACAAGTATTTGGTCTTAAAAACGTGTTACCCACCACCAGCACACAGAAACTCGACCTGGGGGTGAGTTATCCTCAGTACCTTATATTCATGACCCCCAATGCCATGTCGACTACAGTAAGCCTTGAAGAGATCAACTTAACTGTGGAGTACAAAGAAGTTCTTGCCAATGGCTCCAGAGTTGAACGAGAGAGGGATTTAACCACGACCAGAATCACTGTATCTCCCAATTACTTGTATTACCCTCAAGAAGACTTGATCCTTGAGAATTCGGCTTATTTTAAGAAAGTAGCTGAAAATAAGTACATTCCTCTGTCAAACCAGACTGTTTTCAAAAAGCAAATAAATCTGGATCTGGTGGAGTATCCCTTTCACGGTCCAATTTCATTCTCTGGTAGCAGACCCATCTACATCACTGAAGAGCCCATCTCTACAGGAGGCAGTATGCTGGTAGAGGATTTCAGAGTGACTTTTGAAAGTGTGAACCCTCACTACTGGGAGGGTATACCCAATTATGACGTTAAGGTCAATGGGAACGAAGTGACTGTAGAAAAGAGTGGACCGGTGAACCTGAAATACGCCTACGCCTTATTGTATACAAGTTACGCCAACACTGAAGTCGATTACAGCAATTTCACTTCTCAAAACTGGGACCTATCATCTCAAACGAAATTGGTCAAGAAAATTGATCGCTCACTGGCGTTCAGCAGTAATGAAACTGAATTACTGGACGTTCTGGTGACTGTGGATGGTTATAACAATCCTGTGGGCGGTTACAGAATAGAAAGCAGCACCACTTTGGGCGAAATCAGTCCTCAAGTGAAATTCACTGACGAGCAGGGTGAGGCTCTCTTTGTATACTCAGCACCTGTGATTAAAGGAAAAGATGAACAAGAAGGAACTATCGAATTTACCTGTCAGGACTGTACTCAGAAAAATATATCCTTCCAGTTTAAAGTCCAGAAAATCGGTCGTCACAAGGGCTATAACTAGTACCGATAGAAATTAATAAACACTAATCAAAGTGAAGTTAGTTGAAGAGGAGTGATAACATGGACGGTATGAAAGTGAACATCTGGTTCGAATCGGTTGAAGCAGAGCCTGAGTTATATGTTCGGCAGGTTGAGGTCAGTGATGTCCCTGAACTGCTGAACAAGTTATGGGAGCAGATGGGATATTACTATAGCTCAGTAGGCCAGTTCCTGGATAGGGTTTACCTATCACCAGAAAATATTGATACTGTAGAAAAACTTGATGAGTACGAGGACACGGTTGCCCACCATAAAGGTTGAACAAATCAATCATAAGTAAGCAGATTATGAACAAGTTAAACGAACCCCTTTATTGTCAGGCCTACTTTCACCAGAGTATTCGGATAGAACACTACCATTTATCCTATTTTAGCATAAAGACGGTAAAAAACCTCAGGACCGGATGAAAGCAGTTTATTTTTGAAGAGCTCGAGATCGGGGCTATTTTTGCATTCCATTCTTCTCCAAAAAAGTTTAAAAACCTCATGTTATTACGGGGATTATTCACAACAAGTAGGTGAGAATCTATGCAATCAGACATACAAGTAAAAGAAGTAATGACCAGGGAAGTAGTTACGTCAACTAAAGATATATCCTTACTTAATGCTTCTCGCAAGATGATCAAGTATGGAGTAGGCAGTATAATAGTTGTGGAAGATAATCATACTTTAGGAGTGGTGACGGAACGAGACATCCTTACCAAAGTTGTAGCCAGAAATAAAGTTCCCAATAAGGTTAAACTGGAAGAAATTATGAGCTCTCCTACAATTACTGTCACTCCCAACAAGAGTGTCAGAGAAGCTTCTGAGATCATGCAGAAGAAGGGTATCAGAAGGTTGCCCGTAGTTGAGGATAACAATTTGGTGGGGATCATCACTGACAATGACATACTGAGCGTTTCATTCGATCTAGATGAGATGTCTGGATTGCTATCGAGAGAAGAACCGATGGTCATAGAGAGAATTCCGGGTAAATGTGAAAACTGTGGGAGAGTCTCAGACGATCTGGTTGAAGTTAACGGAATGAGAGTCTGTGAAGATTGTGCAGAGTTGGTAGAGTAGCATTTTTTGATCGGGGTTATTGATGAGTGTAAGGGGAGAATATTCTGGTAGGGCAAAGGATACTGGAAAGAAGAAATTCAAGGCCGGTAGTGTTATGGATGTTGCTACTGCGGAGGTGGTGACCGCTCCACCAACCTCTACTATAATGAGTATCCTTAAAACAATGGTAGGATACAGTTTTCGAAGAGTGCCCATTGTGGACCCCGGCACCAAAAGATTGGAGGGAATAACTACGGGAACAGATATTATCAACTTTTTTGGGGGCGGAACCAAACACAAAATAGTAGAAGAAAGATACAACAAAAAACTGCTTGCAGCAGTGAATGAAAGTGTTAGAGAAATAATGGAGAAACCTACCGCTGTGGACTTTACCTACTCCTGGGAAGACGCAGTGGAAATAATGTTCGAAAGAAAAGTTGGTGGTTGTCCTGTTGTGGATAAAGAAGGAAGAATTGTGGGTATAATAACCGAAAGAGATATACTGGAGTTTTTATCCCGTCAAACTGAGTTCGATGGCATTGTTGGTGATTTCATGACCACAGGGATCGTTACCATCGGCCCACACACTACAATTGAGCAGGCAATGAAGATCATCAGCTCCAAAAAGATAAGGAGGCTTCCCGTAATTCAGGACGGCATTTTACTGGGTTTAATAACTTCCTCAACTTTATTGCGCTATTTTGGTAGCGGTGAAGCGTTCAGAATGCTGGTTACAGGGGATGTGAGTGACGTCCACCAAAAACCCGTCAAGCTGATCCTCTCAGACGAAAGTCTTCTGGAATACAAAGAGCTGTTGACCTTCTCCGCCGACGAAAAAATATCTACAGTAGCCACTCAAATGATCAATAAGAACCATGGAGCAGCTTTGATAATGGGGGGAGAGCTTGAAGGATTGATCACAGAACGGGATCTGGTATACTTCCTCTTTAATGAATTAAAAAAATGAAAATGAGTTTCATAGCCGAAGCTCTGGATTTGACTCTCTCTTCTGCCAGGAGATTGAAAGAGAGAAAAGTTCTCAGAAAAGCGTGGATAGATCATCCATTTTTTCCCGATATTGAACAGGCTTACTGCCTCAGCAAAAAATTTGGGAAATATGAGGAGGGCACTCTGGCAGCCCAAATAAACAACGAACCGGTCATTGTCAGAGGATTTCCCAAGATCAGGCGGGCATTGACACTATACCCCACCATAAAAAAGCGGTTCAAAGGGGAGGTAGTGGTCGAAGAGAAAATGAACGGTTATAACGTGAGGATTGTGAAATTTGGTGATAATCTTTACGCAGTTACCAGAAGAGGTCTGGTATGTCCCTATTCCACCGAGAAGGCAAGAGAAAAGATGAACCCGGACTTTTTCGCCGATAACCCTCAGCTTATGCTTTGCTGTGAGGGTGTAGGAGAGGAATCCCCGTTCGTTCCCAAGAAAATTTATGGCCACAGTGAACTGGAATTCTACGTTTTTGACATCAGGAACAGAGGGACGAACACGGCATTGCCTGTAAACAAAAAAGAGGAGCTAGCTGAGGAATATAATTTGAATCTGGTTCCCTTATTGGGTCGTATGGAAAGTAGAGAAGCTCATGAGGAAGTGAAAGATATAGTGATCGGTCTTGGAAAGGAAGGGAGAGAAGGAGTGGTCATAAAAGACCCGGAGATGAAGAGATCACCTCTTAAATATACTTCCAGCCAGTCCACCTGTGCTGATTTGAAGTACGCTTTCAGGTATTTCAATGAGTACGGAAAAGATTACATGTTCTCCAGGATTATCAGGGAGGCATTTCAGAGCTTTGAATTTGAAGAGGATGAGGAAGAACTGGATGAGAGGTGCCTGAGGCTGGGTGAAGCGATTTTAAAACCGGTTATAGAAAGTATAAGGGATGTTCACCACAACAGAAGAGTGATAGAGATGAATTATCCAAGATTTAGTAATACTGATGTTCTGGAGCTGTTCAAAGAGCACTTGCAGCGAATGGGAGTGGAAGCAAGATTCGAAGACGTTACTCCCCAAGATGAGCACTACATTCTCCATCTGGAGAGACAAATGAAGAGCACAACTGATAAAATAGACGACATTTTAAAAGGTAATGTATGGTAATCGCTGCTGGAATTGATGCCGGTACAGAGAACTACCAGGTCTACGCTATGGCCAACGGAAAAGAGTGCTTTAGCTACACAGTAGGTACTTCAACGGTTAAACAAGATCCTGAAGTGATATTTGACGCTCTCCACGAGAGTCAAGCTGAAATTGTTGCCGGTTTATCGGGTTATGGTCTACCTGTCAAGAGATTCGCAGAATTAACGTATGGAGATATTGCTCTGATGACCTTAAGTAGAGAGGAAGAGGCTGCTGTGGGATTGCGGTCTTTGATAAGATTGGCCAGGAGCAGGAATACTGATCTGGTTACCATTCCAGGGGTGATCCATCTGCCTACTGTACCTCAGTGGAGGAAAATAAACAAAATAGATATGGGTACTCCTGATAAGCTCTGCTCGGTGGCACTTGCCCTCAACCAGTTGGATGAGGAAAATGGGATTGATTATGACCAGCAAAATTTTGTTCTGGTCGAATCGGGCTCTGGATTCAATGCATTTATCGCTGTGGAGGGAGGTAAGGTCGTTGATGGTATAGGGGGAACTTCAGGACCCCTCGCATATAGATCATCAGGTTCTCTGGACTCTGAGCTTGCTTATTTACTTTCTTCCTTCCCCAAATCCATGATATACCGGGGAGGTCTGGAAAATTATTTAGGGAGCACAGAAAGGCCGGAGGACCTACCGGATAGAGTGATGGAATGGCTATTAGAGCTCATGTTCAAAGGGATAAGGGCTGTAGAAGCATCGGTAAAGAATAGAGGTACTATAGTTACGTCGGGAAGGTTTTTCTCCATTCCACGGTTCAGGAAATTATTCGAAGAAGTTGCTGAGGAGTATATTGTGGTCCATCTAGGAGGGGACAAGCAATCCGCCAGAGGTGCAGCCATTATTGCGGACGGACTGGCCGATGGCCGATTTAGAGGACTGGTGAAGCATCTGGAAGTAGAAAAGGCCCAGGGCACAGTTCTGGACTATATAACCCCTGAAGTAAAGAAATACCTGGATTTTCCCCGATGACCTGGTGAAAGTTAATAAAATACGGGAAAGTAGTATCGTACATGAAAATCGATGTGAGAATTGAGGATTATGATCTAGATTTTGACAGGGCAAGAGAACTTGCGGAATCATTTGCATCCAATTTTGGAGATGCCATGATGCTGTCCTGGTGTGATCACCTCAGGGGGAAATGGCATCCGGTTGCTGAATGCTGTGGGGAAAAGAGTTGGGAAGTATATGCGAATAAGAGAGGATGCAATTTGAGGATAACCATCAACGATGACTATGAGTTCATGTTCTACTTGAGCTAATGCGATCCTCTTGCGCTCCTTATGGTCTTGAACGACAAATCAGGATTTTTTGGACTAATTTATATTATTAACTTAATTTCTCACCAGTTCATGCATAGTTATAAGTATTTCCAAGACGTATGGGATAGTGCATTGAGAGGGGGTAAGATATGTTATGTTTGTAGAATGTAAAGCGTGCGGAAAGAGGTTTGTGGAAGATAATATTTATGCACTTATCGAGGAAATGAATAAGCATGCAATAGAACATCTCAATAGAGGAAATCTGCCTGCTGTAATAATGGAAGAGCTTAACAGGACTACCAAAAAATCGGATTCATTTTTGTATTGACCTTTTCGATTTCTATAAGCTATATACTTTAAACCCTTAGAACCTCAGAGAGTGTGTTAAGTGTCGGCAAGATTTAAGTAATAACCCCAAGGACTCTGTTTGATCATGCCCAAGTGTCCAAAATGCGGTGAAGATGTTTCTTCTACATGGAGGTATTGTAGAGCATGCGGAGCGAATTTGTTGGGTTATAGGAGAAGAAACTATGCACTGGCTATCTTCGGCATTGTTTTCGTTTCACTGGGATTCTTTATTCCCTCTGAACCCAACACTTTAGATAGATTTATTCTCTACGCTATGGGATCTGTATTTCTGTTTTTTGGAATTGTTCTGGAGTATCTTAGAGTTCGTCAGGAAAGGAGCATAAAGAAGAGGAAAAAATCTTGATTTATCTTCATTTTTTCCTGCTCATCATCAAACTCACTAAGCAAAAGATTTATGATTGTTTAGAGCAACTATATTATGCCGGGGTTAGTTTTATGCGAACGTTTAAATGGAAGCTATTTGAAAGAAAGGGCAAGAGCAAAGAGGCCGGTAAAGACGAGAAACTTTTGCAGCAAAACCTGGACGACCTTAAGGACGAGGCGTTGAATAAGGATAAAAGGAACCTTAAGGAGGTTGCCAAAGAGGTCTTGAAAGAGGAATAATGGTAATAGAAATTAGAATTTAGAATTTTATAACCCCCAATACTAGCTCTCACACTTTTTTTATTTTTATTTTTGTAATATAAATTATAGACCAAAAACCCCTACTAGGCTTGGTAAGTATTCTTATCTGAAGATTGACCGGTCAACCAATTCAGCATAATATACCGGTTTAACAAGGAATGGTGGTATCACGAATTGGACCAAGGCTCCAGAACGCATTTCTGTTTAGCGGTAAAACTTTTCCTGTATCTACTTCTCAATCAGCCAGGAAAGCTTCAGTTGCTTTAGTCATTTTGAGGATAACGTAAAGGGCAATTATTGCTGCCAGTGACTCAATTGGGAGATAGGCATTGGGAATGAATGCCATGCTGGTTATGGCTACACCTGAAAAAAGCACCGGAAGAAATGAATTGGAAAATATTGCTGAGAAGTTATCGTAAAAGAAGGATATTTTAAGCTCTTTTATAACCATTACCGGATAGAGGAGCACGAAAAAGACTGGTAGCAATATCAAACCCGGTATCATGAAGGGCTGCAGCTTAAGGAAAGCCAGCTCTTTACCCATAAGCCAGGTTACAGAGGCGTATAAGATTCCATTCCGGAACCTCAAGGGATCGATACGTCCGTTAACTTTTTTGCTGAATCCCCCGTCCATTATGACGCTCCACAAGAGGTAAAAAGCTGCTACAGTGATAGAAAAACCGAAAAACAGCTCTATAAATGTTCGGTTCAAATGGTAGAAATGGCTGTACATGTGAACGAACAGGGTAAAGCACACCAGCATATAGAAATTGGTTATCGAAGACAAATTCTTTTCCTCGTCTGGACCGTTCTTTAGGTTAAATGAGTATCCGATAAGACCCACGAAAGTTGCTATAATGCCGATGACGGCTATAATCATCATTATCATGTATGACTTCAGGTGGTTATAAACATTTCGCTATAGCTGTTCAAAGGTAAAATTACATGATTTATCAGCACTGACACCTTTTCTCAATGCATAGATTCCTATCATATGCGAAAACTTTAAAAACAAAATTAAGATAGGTTTTACTCACTCGTCAAAGCTAAAATTGAGTTTACAGGTCGAAAAGTGAACAATCTACTATTAAAATTGTCTCAGTAGAGCTTTCGACCTAAATAAAGAGCTTAGAGGTGGTGAAAAAAATGAGCGAGAACATGGGTGATAACGATGATAGTAGGGAGACACATAATTGCAGAACTATATGGTGTCTCCGAGGAGCTAATAGCCTACGAAGATGCAGTGAGAGAAATATTGGAGGAGGTAGCGGAAAAAGCAGATCTAGAGAGCGTAGGTTCGGTCTACAAACAGTTTAGTCCCTATGGTGTAACGGGCGTTATTTTAATTGCTGAATCTCACATCTCAATTCATACGTGGCCCGAATATGGGCTCGTAAACCTCGATGTTTTCACCTGCGGAGACACTTCGAAGGTGGAAACGGCTTTTGAACTGTTCTTGGAAAAATTCCAGCCGGAATCGTACAGGCATTATGTTCTGGACAGGGGTTAGTGTGATATCTAGAATAAGAAATCAAATACTTCAGCTCATGGCGAGCGGGGAGAAATCAGTTTATGAGCTGATCGACAAGCAGGATGCTAGCCTGCCGGAGTTCTTCAACCTCATTCAAGAAATGGAGGGCCAGGGTCTGCTATCCACCAAAGAAGGTAAGGTGTACCTTTCAGAGAATGCCAGAGATAAGATCGAAGGTCTGTATCTCATCGAAGAGCAGTGGTGTAGCTGTTGTTCCACTGGATACCGGATAAGTGGTTCTCTTCGACAGGTGCAGCAAAAGTTCGAGGAGATTGCCAGTGAACGACCCAAAGCTATTGAAGAATACGACCAGGGTTTTATATCCCCTGAAGACATCATGAGACGAATCGCTTTTATGTATGAAAGAGGAGACCTGCTTGACTCGAAAATCTTTGTTGTAGGGGATGACGACCTCTTCAGCATTGCTGTCGCTCTCACCGGCCTCCCCCAAAAAGTGTGGGTAGGTGAGATCGATGAAAGGCTAGTGTCATTTATAAACAAGGTTGCTGCCGAGTACGGTCTGCCAGTTGAAGCCAATGAGTTTGACATTCAATACCCACTATCTTCCGAATTGAAAGGAAGATTTGATATCTTTGTTACCGATCCTGTGGAGACACTCCCCGGACTGACTCTCTTTTTGTCTCGAGGGGTATCTGCACTCAAGGGAAAGGGTTGCAGTGGCTATTTTGGACTTACCACTCTGGAAGCTTCCCGCAAGAAGTGGTTCGAAATAGAGAAATGCTTACATGATATGGGTTTTGTCATTACCGATTTGAGGAGAAAATTCAGCGTTTATCCTCAAACGGGTAACAACTTCTTCAGGTATCAGGAAAAGCTTCCCATAATCAGAAAAATAGGGAGTGAAGTGGATTACGACTGGTACAAATCTACTTTTTGCCGTGTAGAAGCTGTCGAAGACCCCAAACCAGTGGTAGAAGATAAGATGATACTTGATGACGAAGTTTACAGGGATGACGAGAGCTGGGCCACTCCTTATTAAAAAGACGTTCAATTAGAGGTGTTTAATCATGCACATGCAGGATAAGATAATTAGCGGAAAGGACATTGTAGAGAGAATGGGCAGAGTCAAGAAAAAGATAGGAGTGATGAGCGGGAAAGGTGGAGTAGGTAAATCCACTGTTAGTGCTCTTTTGGCCGTTCACCTGGCCAGGGAAGGATACCAGGTAGGCGTCTACGACGTTGATTTTCTGGGACCGAGTATTCCCCGGCTCTTCGGTATAGAAAGCAAAAAAAATGAAATGATCGTGAGTGAAGAAGGCCTGGAGCCGGTCTTTACCGATAGGCTGGGAATTAGAGTGCTCTCCATCCAATTCCTCCTTCCCAGCAGTGAGACACCGGTTACGTGGAGAGGTCAGGCGATAAACTCTGCCATAAGGTCCTTCATGGGAGGGACTGCCTTTGGTGATCTTGACTACCTGGTATTTGATTTCCCTCCAGGTACTGGAGAGGCCTTGCTCACAGTGCTGGATTTTGTAGAGCTGGACGGCTCTCTGATGGTTACCATACCTCACGACCTATCGGAGATGGTGGTTGAAAAAGCCATCAAGATGTCCCAAAAAATTGACTCTGAAATTATTGGCCTGGTGGAGAACATGAGCTACTTCAAGTGCCCTACCTGTGGTGAAGAAGTGCGCATCTTCTATGGAGAGGACGTTAGCCGGCTGGCCACCAAATACAACATCGAAAATGTCTATAAGATACCCATAGACCTCAAACTATCCAAATTCGCGGAAAGAGGGAGAATTGAGGACTTCAAAACAGATTACTTCCAGGACTTTAGTTTTTAATCAAAGGTGACCAGCTGCAGCCAGCTTGACAAAACAAAGTATTTCGCTTCGCTCAACGTATCTCTAATGTATTTTCTAGTGTGAATATTGTTATGCATCAGTGAATATATTCTTTAGGGATCTGGAAACCGCCAGGACCGATCCTATCCCTATCAACAGGTAGAGACCCACGCATCCCAGGGAAAATGGTGAGCCAGCAGCGATTCTGGAAGTGAGTATGGCGGGGAGTTCTGGTGAGGAGAACATTAAGGGTATCACTCCCACAATTAACAGAGAGAATACCAGCTGAGCCCTTTCCCTATCCCTGGAGATGGATACAGAGAGGGCGGATATGGCCAGGAATATGAGGGAGATGGAGATGGAAATGAGGATAACTAGATGTATGTTGGCTATCTCTATCCCGTTCAGTATCAATAGAAGTATCCACGTAGGAGTTAAGAGAAGGGTTAGCAGGACCGAGCTGAGTATCTTACCCTGAATTATCTGCTGCTCCCCTAGAGGAGTAGAAAGCAGAACATGAGCTGTTTTGGTCTCCTTTTCTTCTGAGATCAGATCTATAAACATTCCTGCTGATGTGGCGGCTGTGGTTATGACCAGGAGAGGTATAAGCAATATGTAGATGAACTCGTAGGTTATGGAAACGCTTTCGGGGACCACAATTTCCTTGAACTGGGGGTTATAGGTCTTCAGCTCCAGGGAGGAGGGTATATCGTGCATGGACCTCATTTTCTCTTCATAATCTTTCAATCTCTCTTTGAGAAGAATTGACGATTGTATTGCTTTGATCTCTTCTTTGGGCAATATGATCCGCACGAAGTTGGTGTCCGAGTACCTCTCCTTAGTTAAAAGCACTACGGAATCGATCCTTCCGTCATAAAAATCATCCAGCGCTGCATCAAGTGAGTCGTAGGTGCTGTAGGGGTTAATGGTGTCCCTCAACACAGGCGCATCCCCCACCAGCCCTACTCTAACGTCCTTGTCTATGGCATAACCTGTTGCATCCGGGCTGTATAACACCAGAAGACCGAAAGTGATGACAGAGGCAAAAAGAGCAACAAATAACTGTAATCCCACTATGCTCACTATTGTCCTCTCCTTGAATGCTGATTTAAGGTCTTTTAACGCTATCTGCAGTATCATATCAACATCAACACTCCGTAGTTATAGGTGAAGTGCAGCAGGCTGGAACAGGCTATGGCGTACTTGAAAGACCACTTCTTCATTATAAACGCAAAAACCATTATAGAAGTTACATGGATGATCAGGGGTATGATCAGGTATTGGGCAAAAAACAAGTTGTTGAATTGAGTAACGACATTGAGAAGAGTGATCACTTTTTCTCCAGCAAAGAACCCCACACCACAGAACAGAGCTGCGGTATAAGCGTTAAGTCCATTTTTGTGAGCCGCATATACAACACCGCCCTTGAATATCTCTTCTACAGTGGCTATTATCAACAGAAAGATTGGTATAGACTTTTCAAGGGGCATGACGAATAGAATGGAGAGCAGAAGAAATTCTGCCATGAATATGAATGGTATGGAAGCCATTGCAGCTGCCAGAGTGTGGTATTCTCTCTTTATTGCACCCTGGAGTAAAATTAAAAACCGTTGGGATAGATTATGGCTGGACATAACTTCTGGACTGAGGGCTTTGGAAGAGAAGTAAAGCAGTACCGCCCCCATGGCGTAGAACTGGAAAGTAGCGAAAATGTAGTCGCTGATCCCTATGCTCTCACCCTCGAACATGGCCAGCATTAAGGTTATGGGAGATACTTTGCTCACAGGAATGCTTCCCCCGAATATAGCAGGTATAAATATATAGGCGGTTACCACCAGCGAGGAACTTATAACTAGAAAGGTCATTTCCCGGTAGCTTCTGGAGATGAGGGCCAGGAACATCTGGAGGGCAGCGAAAAAGAGTATAATGGGGATTATGTATATCAAAGCCATTGGACTCTTGTCAAAAAGTAGAGCTACCATCAGGACCATGAACGCTGAAATCGCCACGTAAGGAATCATTTTCCCCAAGAGCAGCTGTAAACCGGAGATGGGGGTAGAGAGAAGTACATCTATTTTTCTGGTAACTCTATCTTCAATTAAAGAAGACGAAAATACTTGAATGACGAAATAGGAGGGTATGATAAAGAAGAAAGCAAAGATCATTTTCCCCATCAAACTGGGGGGCGAGAAATTACGGGGAGTTTTATACTCTGAACTAGAAGATGTGGTGGTAATGGCATGACCATCTCCTTCAAAGGAGGGTGAGACCTCATTCTGGTCTTTATCTTCTTTGATTTCTTCAGGGTTATTTCCTGCGCCTTGCTCTTGAGTTTTCCCCTGAGTTGTAGGGTCTTGATCTTCTCCCTCCAGCTGAGGCTGATAGACCAGGTCCCTCTTCAAGTATACAGCATCAACGTATACTGGAAAAGCATCTTTTCCGTATCTTTTGTAGAGTTCACTCTCGAATTCATTCTTCAAATAATTACTCAGCTCGTCTGCTGCGGATCTGGACCTGTCGGTTTCAGTGAGCACCAGGTATAGATTCGAACTTTTCCCCAGAAAAACATCGACTTTGCCATCTTCAACACTACCCGCATCTTCTGTGTGATAGTACACAAACCCCTCGTCAGGAATTTTAAATGGACTACCTACTGTGTAGAAACCAT
>JBKHKH010000141.1:0-5045 GCA_046537735.1 Archaeoglobaceae archaeon
CTCTACGATTACTCTAGTACCGTTCTTTTCACCCTCTTTAAGTAGCTGAGCTTTTGAACCGCCTTTACCGGTTATGAAAACAGTTCTTCTTGCCCTCTTAACTATCTCGAGATTTATATCTGGATGACTGGCATAACTTATTATTAGATCCGCATTAAGGATTTCCTCAGGTATATCCACTTCTTCCAGTATCTCCGGTAGCTCCTCAGGGAGATGGTGAGTGACAACATCATATTTTTTGGAGATCTCCTGTGCAGACTGTTTTCCGTGATAACCTCTCTGTATTATGGCTACCTTCAACCGTTATCCCCCACAACAGTTACCAAATTATTCTTTATCTCTATAAACTCATCCAGCTTGCAAACCTTATAAGGGGGCGTATTTTTTAGATCTGATTCCACAAAACACTGATCAAAGGGTATAACACCCAAAACGGGAATATCCAGTTCATCTATCATCTTCCTGCTTTCTTCAGTGTCTACAAACTTGTTTACTACCACTGCCAGCTTTTCTATACCAATATCCTCAGCCAGCCTTCTTATCCTGTTAAGGGTTTCAAAGCTCCTCGTCCCTGGTTCCACAACAGCTATAAGTAGGTCAACACCTTTAGCAGTTCCCCTGCCCAGGTGCTCAATTCCCGCTTCCATGTCCAGTATCAGCACTTCGTCACCCTTGAATATGGCATGTCTGAGTATGGCCTTAAGGAAGGCATTTTCAGGGCAAAAACATCCTTCACCACCCTTTTCGATAGTCCCCAGAACCGCTACTCTCACTCCCTCCTCATTCAATACAGAATGCTCCTTAAACACATCATCTACCTTGGGATTGTACCTAAATACCCCTCCTTTCATTACCACCCTATGCTGAATGACTTCTTTCAGCTCTGAGAGAGGTTTTATATCCTGTTCAACTCCCAGAACATGAGGCAAATTATAGGAAGAATCACAATCAATGGCAGTAACCGTGTAACCCTCTTTGGCGAACAGGTGAGCCAGCACTGCCGCAAGAGTAGTTTTACCTACACCTCCTTTACCTGAGATACCTATCTTGACCATCTTTCTTAGATTCAAGACCAAGATATATTAATTCTATACCCTTCCCCAACAATTCCGGTCATCTTTATGATTCGTTCCGCCCTGCCGAGTTCTTCAAGCAGTTATGTGACTGTCAGTCAGGATTGAGGTTCTATCTTTCCTCTATCTTATTTATCAGGCCCTTCACCATCTTCTCCAGCTCTTCCTGGTTCTTGAGTTTGAGCTTCATGACCTTCTTTTCCACGAAATCAGAAACAGTTATTTTGTGCTCCATCATCTTCTTGGGTGACTTGATCACTACCTCAAGATGGAGATGCCGGTAGTTCATTTCCACCTTTACCCTGTCCCATTCAGCCTGATAAAGAAATTCGTAATCCGATTCCCCATCTCCACTGGCTTTGCTTTCATCGACCTTCTTCCATGAGGATGCTATCAATCTATCTATTTCTTCCACCAAAACCTCTGCCATTTCCTGAGGGTTACCCTGCAACTTATTCTTAAGCCCATTGAGAATTCCCATCTTATCTCCTCTCACACCCCATTATTTAATTGTATTACAAGTCGTATGATGAAGGATCAATTTGGTGTTTCAAATTTGGGGTTTAGTCTTGAAACTTGGAACCAGTTGGGGGCGGTGGGCTCCGACATGGGAATTTTATATGCTGTCTTGCTGACCAGTGTGCTGACCAGTGTTTACAATCTATTTTTTAGCCCCAAAGAATAATAGACTGTCAACTGACATTGTAATGGCAACATGAAAACACTTTGTGTAGTTTCTGATGTAGCAAAAAGATCTGGGATTAACTCATCCTTTATCTTCTATTCTTCCGTAAACGAATCTGAAGAGAGTGGATAGCATACAGGTTATTATGGCGAAGAACACTATGGTCGCTTCCTCGTCAACACTGATCACTCCCAGCTCATATCCGATCCTTGCTCCCGCTATCACCAGACTGAGCTGAGAGGTGAGCAGGAAGCCCATGCTCAAGGAGTTCTTAAAGCCGAAATGTGGGGTGTTGACCATAGAGACTAGGATCTTCACTGTGAAGGCTATCGCCAGCAGGGTGAGGAGCAATCCCAGGTTAGAGGTTAAAACGGTTCCCAGGTCTATGCGAGCTCCAACAGATATGAAGAAGAAGGGGATCAGGAAGCCGTAACCCATCCCACTGAGCTTCTCGTTTAGTCTCCAGCCACCTCTAAAAAGCACCGAGAGCAAGGCTCCAGCGAGAAAGGCTCCCAGGATGGCTTCAACCTGAACGAGATAGGCCAATCCTACAAATGATATCATTATAGCCAGTGAACCTCTAACTCCGATCTCCATGGGGTCACCAGTGAACCATCTGGAGAGGAAATCTGGAAATACCATATCATATACCTGCCAATGAAGTAGGCTGCAATGAACGCCAGACAAATGCCCAACACAAGCAATATTTCGTAATTCAAGACGCCTGTCTTGACCCATATGGCATACGATGCCAGGATGATCATGGTCGCTATATCCGCTATTACGGCTGTGGCCAGCAACTGCTGTCCCATAGGGCTCTTTATAATTCCCATTTCACGTAATATGGGCAAAACTATTCCCACAGAGGTGGTCATCAGGATAATGGGGTATAGAAAGGGGAGGGCCAGAAGGGTTGTGATCCCGATGACCACAGCAAAAGCCACTATAAAGTAGACCAGACCATTGACCGTAGATTTGAAATTCCTTTTCAGGAGGTTGAAGTTAAGCTCCAATCCAGAAAGGAACATCAGGAAAATGAGCCCCAGCCTTGACAAGAACTCCAGCCACTCTGTCTGGTAGATGATGCCCCAATAATAACCAAATATCATCCCTGCAAAGACTTCCAGCACCACCGCAGGTATTCGGACCCGTTCTGCCAGCAGGGGAGTTAAAAAGGCGAGCAGGGTTATTACTACCAGCATCGTGGCGTCTATCATCTATTTTACCACCATTACTGAAGATGAAGTTTTTAGAACGATTCTCCACAGAATTTCCTCATCAATATTGCCTATATCGTTCTCTATAGAGAATATGATGAGGTCGTAGCCCTTTTTAGCCTCCTTCACCACCTCTATAATGGGATTACCTCTGATCAATTCGGTATCGATTTTGGAGTGGCTCTCCACCAGATGTCCTTTGTATACCAGACTTTCTTCATCAATGGCCATCATCTTTACATAACATCTTTGAGAAAAACCGCGAACATAATTGAGCATATTTAGGGGGTCAGAAGTGTTGATCACGGCAAGAACGTTATTGTATTCCTTTTTACCTTTAGTGATAAGCACAGGAGTTTCAAAATCGAATTCCAGCTCCTCAATCAGTTTTTTATCTCTATAAGTTTCGATATGGTAGAGATTGTCTACTTATTTGTCTTGTGGTGAGAGTAAAAACCGGACAGAGAATAAAGCAGAGGCGTATAGACAGCCTGTCAATTAATAAGGGGTGCCAAAAATGTTACAGTGGTGACGGCGGGAAGGTTGTCAACCAGTGAAATGGCACCCCAGCCTTTACCACTAATATTTCTTAGTAAATAAGCATTGCGGTGTTATCCATATAGTAAATATTATCACAATATCCAATTCAGAAAGAAGAAAATTTTTTATATTTAGCGACGTCAAGGAGAGAGAATGGACTCAAAACTTCTAGTGAGATTTACTGCAATAATGGCAATAATAGCTATTTCCACAACTACTGCAGTAGCTACCAATGTCACTATTGAGAAAGTGAACGTCAAATACACGCCCTCAAACGTTAGCGTGGAGTTTTACTACCGACTGGATACATTACAGCAGATTAAAGGATTCCTTTATGGCGCTAAATACATAGAAGAGGACCTATTGTCTTTATTCAATGGCACCAGCAACATCACGGTAGATAAAGTCGATTTTAAACATGCTGAGATAAATATGGACATAATAAGGTTTAATAATACCGCCTACTTCCCGGGAGAGGAGCTGAATGAGCCGGTTGAGAACATAACTTTATTTTTCCCCGGGAACTCCACAGTTAAGCTAAACAAAACTTCCAGGATCCCAGAAGCGTTTTACTCACTGAACTAGCAGCTTAATGAAAAGTTTAATAATCTAATTACTGTCATACTTCTTTATAAACTCAGGAGGGATCTCTTTGGTCAAAACAATATAGTCATTAGCCTTAAAAAACCTCAATCCATTTCTTCTGGCATTTTCCACATCCACTTCCAGTATAACAGGATTATCTGTTCGGAATCTTGCCACCTTTTCACTTTTTTCCACCGTAGTGGAAAGATGTACAAAGGTCTGATAAACCGGTTTTAACCCGATTTCCAGTATTCTATGGGCTTCTTCCTCCCCTGAACCATAATAAAGGGAGTTTTCCTCTGAGAGGGGATAATCATTAAGCTCAACGTTAACACTGTGCCCGTATCTTGCTCTAATCTTTTCATCATTTATCTCATACCTATTTTTCTCATCTGAATCCACAATAGCCTTAATAAGCCACTTATTCGCCCATCGATACTTTTTTGATGCGATTCTGGCAAGAGAATTGAGATCCACCCACCCGTTTTCATCCATTTCCAGGTTCAATTTCTGCGGAAAGTGTCTTAAGGCACCGGAGATAAATCTTCCCAATTTCTCTACCCTCTCTTTAATCAAAACCGTCTCCCCTCTGTATCCACAGCCGCATAAATCGCCCCGGTAGAAACCATGTTCAGGGCACATTCGAATCTCTTCCATCATCAGTACTTCTTATATTGAGTTGAAAACATTTGCGATATGCCAGTAGATTGTCTCAGGTACCAACTTATGACAGAAAGATATATATAGAACTACTAATACAGCGATGTTGGTAATTCCGTAAAATTATGGAGGTGGTTTAAAATATGCAAAGTCCACAAGGCACACCTGTACTCATATTGAGAGAAGGTACCCAAAGAACAACTGGAAAAGACGCCCAGAGAGTCAACATAATGGCCGCCAGAACGATTGCCGAATCGGTAAGATCTACGCTGGGGCCCAAAGGAA
>JBKHKH010000050.1:0-12363 GCA_046537735.1 Archaeoglobaceae archaeon
CTCCCACATTCAAAAAGAAGGATGCATTATCCTTCATAATTTCTTTAGCAACCTTAGCAACCTCTCCCAGCCAATTTGTATACTCTTTTCGCGGTCTTTCATCAAAATACCCATTATACTTTTTGCCAATATTGTATGGGGGTGAAGTAACAATAACATCAACACTATTCTCATCCATCTTCTTCATTCCCTCAACACAATCCATCACATGTATTTTGTTTATCTCCAACACCATATTAACCTCCAAAGTTCTTAAATTTCTATTTTATAAATTTCTCTGTGAAAGTTAACCCACCCGGGGTCTCCTGTTGAGTTACCTTTATTTATAAATACCATATCATCGACCTCACCAAAAACTTAAAAACCATGTGGAATTTGGTTGAAAGACCGATGATTGATGACTTCCCTTCCACGAGCTGGAAGGGTATGCCAGTGTAGCTGGCTGAAAAAGGAAAGAGGTGAATAAAGAAATGGCATATGTAAGATTTGAAGTTCCTGAAGACTTACAAAATGAATCTTTAGCCGTACTGGAAAAGGCGAGAGAAACAGGAAAAATAAAAAAGGGGACTAATGAGGCTACCAAAGCGTTGGAGTCTGGTCTCACCAAGCTGGTTTATGTGGCAACTGATGTTGAACCTCCAGAGGTCGTAGCCCACATCCCATATCTGTGTGAGGAAAAGAAGGCACCGTACGTTTATATAAACTCTAAGGAAAGTCTGGGTATATCAGCAGGACTACAGGTTAGATGCTCTGCAGTAGCTATAGTAAATGAAGGCGAAGCCAAAAAAGACCTTGAACAGCTGATGAAGAAGCTGGAAGGGTTGAAGAAGTAATTGGGGATTAGGTGAGATTATGGCCGAAGAAGAAGGAGTTCAACCTGCTGAGGTTATTGAAATAATAGGCAGAACAGGGATGCATGGAGAGGCCAATCAGGTCAAGGTAAGGGTTCTTGGTGGGCAGAATAAAGGAAGGATTATTACCAGGAATGTTTTCGGTCCCATAAAACTGGGTGACGTGTTGGCTATAAAGGAAACCTCTAGAGAGGCCAAGAAACTGATGGTGAAGTAGAGGTGATGACATGGAAAAGCAGGTTTGTTCTTTCTGTGGTGAAGAGATAGAGCCGGGAACGGGCAAGATATATGTTAGCAAGGCCGGAAAGGTTCTCAATTTTTGTTCCACTAAATGTGAAAAGAATATGATAAAACTGGGTAGGAACCCCAGGAAGTTGAAGTGGACCAAGCATTACGGGAGATAGTCATGGAGAGAACCTTTGTCATGGTCAAACCTGACGGCGTGCATAGAGGACTCGTGGGAGAAGTAGTTAAGCGACTGGAGAGCAAGGGCTTGAAGATTGCAGGAATGAAGATGCTGCAGGTGAACAATGAGCTGGCTAAGGATCATTATGCAGAACATTCGGATAAACCATTTTATAATGACCTGGTTAACTACATAACTTCTTCACCAGTGGTGGCCATGGTGTTCGAGGGAAGAAAAGCGGTGAGCGTGGTAAGAACGCTTGTAGGTGCCACAAACCCCGTTGAAGCATCACCAGGAACCATGAGAGGGGATTATGGTCTCGAGATCGGGAGAAACGTAGTCCATGCTTCAGATTCTACGCAATCGGCTGAAAGAGAGATCGATTTATTCTTTGGGAAGGATGAGGTTTTTGGTTACACTCGAATGGATGAGTCCTGGATTTATGAATAATTGATTTTAAAGCAAATTGTTCAGAACTATGCAACAGCAAGTATTGAGAACTCCAATAGTTTCCATTTTGGGTCACGTAGACCATGGCAAGACAACTCTACTGGATAAGATTAGGAAAACTAGAGTGGTTACTAAAGAGGCTGGAGGTATCACCCAACACATAGGAGCGACAGAAATTCCTGTAGAGGCAATACAGGAAATTTGCAAGGATATATGGAATGTAAAAGTGGATATACCGGGTTTGCTCTTCATTGATACCCCTGGACACAGAGCTTTTACCAATCTGAGAAGAAGAGGAGGAGCACTGGCTGACCTGGCAATTCTAATAATAGACATAAATGAAAGCTTTAAACCTCAGACAGAAGAGGCTTTGACCATTCTCAAGACCTTCAAGACGCCATTTATAGTAGCAGCCAACAAAGTAGACATGACACCTGGCTGGCAAGCCTCTGAATTGCAGCCTTTTATGAAAAGCCTGGCAGAACAGGAAGAATTTACCAGAGACAAGGTCAACAATAAAATATACCAGCTGATCGCTGACCTTTACGCTCGCGGTTTCTCCGCAGACAGATTCGATAAGATCAACGACTTCACTAAAACTATCGCTATTGTTCCCATTTCGGCCAAGACAGGTGAAGGAGTTCCCGAGCTTCTTATGGTGCTTTTAGGACTTGCCCAGAGATTTCTGGAAGACAATCTCATGTTACACGTTGAGGGAAAAGCGAAGGGAACGATTCTGGAAGTCAAGGAAGAGAAGGGCATAGGAATGACCTGTGACATAATACTTCATGATGGTACACTGCACGTGGGGGACAGGATAGTAATAGCTGGCATCGACGATGCCATCATCACTCATGTTAAGGGGATACTAAAACCCCCTTCGATCAAAGAGATGAGAGTAGAAACCAGATTTAAGGGTGTAGATAGTATAAGCGCCGCTGCGGGTGTGAAAATAACTGCTCCTCACCTGGAAAAAGTGCTGGCAGGAAGTGAATTTGAAGCAGTAGAAAAAGAAGAGGATTTAAAGCACTTCAGGGAAAGAGTAAGGAAGGAATACGAGCAAATTGTAATAAAGACCGATGAAGAAGGAATTGTGGTAAAAACAGATACTTTAGGCTCTTTAGAAGCTCTAATAAATGAATTGAAATCTACTAAAGTCTCTATAAAGAAAGCAGAAGTAGGACCAGTCAATAAAAGAGATATTATTGAGGCTAATGCCAATAAGGATGAATTGAATAGGGCTATACTGGTGTTTGGGGTAAAAGTTTTGCCTGGAGTTGAGGAAGAAGCATCAAGGTATGAAGTGAGACTCTTCAGAGGAGATATCATCTACAATATAATGGATGACTACCTTAATTGGAGAGAAGATGAGGAAAGGCAAAGAGAGAAGCAAAAGGTAGAAGCTCTCATAAAACCGGTAAAAATACAACTTCTTAAAGATTTTATATTCAGGAGGAGCAAGCCAGCAGTGGTTGGTGTCAGGGTACTGGCAGGCGATCTGAAAAAGGGTGTAAAGCTTCTGAAAGAAGATGGTACTCCGGCTGGCACAGTCAAAAGCATACAGAAAGGCGGAGATAACTTGAGCTCTGCGTCAGAGGGCGAAGAAATAGCGGTTTCCATTGAAAACGTGACCATCGGAAGGCAGCTCCAGGGTGATGAAGTGTTGTTGATAGATATTCCAGAAAGGCACGCTAAAATTATTGAGCGCGACCTATTTGACACCCTCACAGATGACGTTCAAGATACATTTAAGGAGTTAGTTGAGTTGAAAAGACAGGAAAACCCCTTTTGGGGAAAATAAGAATATAGATTGAAGATAAAAATAGGTTGAGGTGATCGAGGATGGAGTTTAAAGTAGTGATTTCCGATCCAAAAACCACCCACACGTATCAGAAAGTGGTGAGTGGAGCGAATGCCAATAAGATCATTGGAAAGAAAGTGGGAGATAATATAAATGGCACACTTGTGGACCTCCCTCCAGACTATGAACTGATGATAACAGGAGGTAGTGACAAGGACGGAATTCCTATAAGACCGGATGTAGCCGGAAGTGGGAGAAAAAAGATACTTGTCGGTGGTGGTGCAGGATTTAATCCCAAAAAAGACGGTCTTAGAAGAAAGAAAATGGTCAGGGGCAAAGCCATAAGCAGAGATATTGTGCAACTCAATACAAAAGTCGCCCAGCACGGAAAGGTACCCTTATCCGAGTTCTTCAAAGAGAAAGAAGAATAATATTAATTTAATTTAATATGAAATAGATCTCAGATGGGGATTTTTGAGAACAAAAAAAGAGCCAGGACGCTTTACAGGCACTTCTCCAAAATTTATGATGGAGTAAACCCTATCTTCTATTCTGAAGAAATGAGGAAGCTGGTTGTTGAACTGGCAAGAGTGAAAGAAGGCTCCAGAGTGATAGAAGTTGGTTGCGGAACTGGATTTACCACTTCAGAGATAATCTCTGCTGTGGGTGAGGAGAATGTCACTGCAGTTGACCTAACCCCTGAACAGATGTCCAGGGCTGTTGCCAGGTACCCGTCTTCTCACTTTGTCAGAGGAGATGCCGAAAATTTACCTTTTAAGTCCTCATCCTTTGATGCGGCTATCTCTGCAGGAAGTATAGAATACTGGCCAAATCCTGTGCAGGGTATTGAGGAGATGGCCAGGGTCACCAGAAGTGATGGGAGGGTGGTTATACTTGCTCCCCGAAAACCAAATAATTTTGCCGTGCGTAAGTTTGCCGAAAGCATAATGCTTTTTCCCTCCACGCAGCAATGCGTGGCCTGGTTTGTAAAGGCCGGTCTGGAGGACATAAGATACCACGAAACAGGACCGTATTTTTTCTGGGATAAATTAGTAGTAATAATATCGGGAAAAGTCCCTTGACCACATATCAGTCTCTTTTAGTCCTGATCGATCAAATACCCCTTCTAACCATATAAAATGCTGTCCAAAATCCTATTAAAGCCCCTAAAACCTCAAAACCAGGAGTCTCTAGAAAAGGAGGAGTTGGCGTGGTATCGGTTGGACTCGGAGTGGGTGTGGCAGGAGTAGGTGTTATTGTCTCCACAGGTGTAGGGGACACCTCGGGGGGTGGCGTCGTCTCAGGAGTTGGGGTAGGAATAGGAGCAGGAGAGGCATAGTATTCATATCTCTTCATGAGAGGAACGATGTCCTCACTGAGTAGGCCAGCTTTGTATGGTGTGTTTCCTATCCCATTGCCATCGATATCCTTACCCTGGTAGTCGCTCCAGTAATTTCCCAGTAAGTTGGCGAATTGGAGACCACGATAGATGTAGGGATGGGGCTCAGATGTGTTCCAGGTGTTGACTGAATTGGAATACACATTATTATTGTTCATGAAGTTATTAAGGTATATCTGATTTCCACTGGAGTCTCTCAGCAAAATGCCCCTCACGCTGTTATATTGAATGGAGTTTTTGGTAATTTTATTTTCGGATGAAGAGCTGAGGTAAATTCCGTAAGCGTTATCGGTAACAATGTTGTCCGTTATTGTGTTGGAATTCGACAGGACCTTTATTCCTGCTCCTTCCAGCTGATCGGAATGGTTGATCTTAAATCCCTGAATGACAACTCCATCTGCGGAAATAGTGATAACATCACCTTTATTTCCTCCATCTAAGGCTGCTCTTCCATCTGTATCCCAGCTAATCAGTTGTAGTCGCTTATTCAGATCTATATTCTCTCTATACACTCCACTTTTGACCATTATCACATCTCCTTTGGTGGCATTGTCAATAGCCCACTGGATTTGGGGATAATCACGGGGAACGTAAATTGTTGAAGCGGACACAGAACTGAAGCAGAATAGAAAGGCTAAGAGTAAACAGAATAAGGTGAATGGTTTTGTTTTATCTACTTTGATCATAACGAGTGATACACCTTTGGGTTTATAAACATTATATTTGAATATTTAAATTTTGACCAGACTTTTGGGTAGGGCTGGAGTGACTAAAATTAAAAATAGAAAATAAAGAATGTGTTAGCACTCTGGATTGGTAATAGCCCCTGTAGGACATACCTCTACGCAAGAGCAGCAGTCATCACAACTATCTGGGTCGGTTACGAACGCTTTGCCCTCGTCATTAAGGTCTATGATCTCCTGGGGGCAAACAGAAACACATTCAGCATCTCCATCACACAGCTCTTGGTTTACTGTCGCAGCCATAATTTCACCTCCACTAGACTTGGTGATTTAGACCCGATAATTAAATTTTTAGGTTTAATCTTTTAATAAATCTAACTTATTTAAAAGCTATTCTCGGCTCTTTCACTGAAACATTAAATGAAATTTGATAATGGGATTCAGAGAAATCAATCTTGAGCCTTAACGAAAATATTTACAAATTTTTCTTCTGCAACCCAATCAAAACATACCTCTTTTGTGCTGCCAGGTTCCAAATGCTCTATACGCTCTCTATACATCTCATAATTTTCATTAAGGAACTTATTTAACTTCTCCTCCTTAAGAGCCATTTCAGTGGTGTAGTAGAATATAATATCTTTGTTCTCTATCTCACTTCCATCATTGGTGATCTTGGCGTAAATTTTTGTTTTCTCTCCCTCTTTAGGGCGGGGGTTGGAAAGCTTAATGTCAGTAACTATTAAACTCATTTTTTCACCTCTAAAGCTCATTTGATGATCAATAATAAAAGATTTTGGTATTTACCATCTAGAGAAACAACTTTCTCAGGTCCCATAAAAGCCTGGGATTTTTTCTTATGAGCTCGGTAACGATCTTCTTGACGCTGAACTCTTCCAGATCATAGTCAGAGATACTGTGAGCGAGTTTGTTAAGGCTTTTGTCATCCAGATTGATCAGCTTTTGCTGGAGAACTCTGTTTCTTTGCAGGTTTGCTCCGAAGTCGTTTTTCCACAGGCCATCATATGCTTCCAGAGCTTTTCTGGAGTAGTTGCCACTCTTCACTGCTTCTGCAGCTACACTACCTGCAAAAGAACCACCTCTCATGGCGTTAATAATACCCCCTCCTGTTATGGGATCTGCGTGTCTGGCAGCATCACCTACCAGCATTATATTGTCGGCTATAGCAGTATCCATTTGGCCCTTAACCGGTACACCACCGGCTACTATTTCAATGATCTCCCCTTCCTCAAACTTGTTTTTTACCAGGCCATCCAAGTACTCTTTTGCCGGTCTCTCTGCCATTTTGGGCAAAACGCCCAGACCTACGTTTGCTGTGGAATCGCCTTTAGGGAACAGCCAGGCATAACCACCAGGAGCAATATCCCTACCGAACCAGAAATAGCAATAAGCGGGATCAAAATCGATACCGGTCATGAGATACTGAACACAAACTTCCACCTCACTTCTTTTAAGCGTAGTGTCGATACCCGCCCATTTACCGACTCTACTCTCCACTCCGTCGGCTCCAATGACTATCTTTGCCCTTTCGGTGAACTCATCACCCATTTTCATGAAGGATACCTCCACTTCGTCACCTTTCATCTCCATGCCCGTGGCAGCAGTCTTTACTGTAACGTCTGCTCCTGCTTTCGAAGCCAATCTGGCGAGGTATCTGTCGAATATTTTCCTCTCCAAAACGTAACCAACCTCGCTACCGGCCATTTTCTCTGTCATATTGATTTCCGTGCCGTCGGGAGAGATCACTTTAGCTCCACTGACCTCAGCGGCGATCCACTTTTTATCTATGTCAACGAGCTCTGAAATGGATTCTTTACTTACCCCTTCAGCACAGCGTACCGGTGTGCCGATCTCCTGTCTTTTCTCTACCATCAAAACATCTAACCCTTTCTCAGCTGCGGTTTTGGCAGCTGTACTGCCTCCAGGCCCTCCACCGATAACAATTACATCATAACTCATTACTTTGCCTCCACACTCAGGGCATTCATAGGGCAGGTTTTGACGCATGTCAGGCACATATCACACTCATCTTCATTTATGACCAGGAATGTCTCTACCAGCTCATTAGCATTGGCCTTGCATACAGAAATACACGCACCACAATAGGCACATTTATGTCTGTTTATAACGATTTTCTCCTCCTCTTTTCTCTTTTTGGCCATATTCAATGTTAATGCATACGTGATTTTAAATATTTTTACCCTTTAGGCAACTTTTAAATTCTATTCCACATTGTTGAATTCTGATGAGTGATAAAAAGCTGATAATAAAGAGAAGTGGATATCCTGCTAAGGCTGAATTTGTTGTTGGTACTGTTATCAGGGTCCTTGATTTTGGTGCTTTTGTTTCATTAGATGAATATGAGAATAAAGAAGGTTTGGTTCACATAAGCGAAATTGCACCTGGCTGGATTAAAGATATAAGAGATCACGTAAAGAAAGGACAGAAAGTAGTCTGTAAAGTTCTGGACACCAATCCCAAGAGAGGGCACATTGACCTGTCGGTCAAAGATGTAAATGATAGACAGAGAAGAGAGAAGATGCTTCAATGGAAGAACGAAGTCAAGGCTTTCAAATGGCTGGAAATTGCTGGTGAAAAGGTCAATATGGGGATAGATGAGCTTGTGGAAGTTGGTAAGAAAATCATGGATAAATACGACTCTGTATACGCGGCATTTGAAGATTGTGCACTTGATGGGGTCGAAAACCTCTCTTTCGTAGGAGACGATCTGGCCAAGGCAATATATGAGGTCGCCCAGGAGAATATTAAACCGTCTGCCGTTAAGATCCGGGGATACTTTGAGCTCAAGTCCACTGCACCGGATGGTGTGGAAAAGATAAAGAAAGCGTTGAATGAAGCCTACAAAGCTGTTTCGGATGACGGAAAGCTGAAGATCGGGTATATAGGTGCCCCTAAATATAGAATTGATATCGAAGCATCTGATTATAAGCAGGCTGAAAGTGTAATGAAAAAAGCTGTGAACAATACCTTAAGATCGATCAAAAAATCAGGCGGAGAAGGAAACTTTATTAGGGAATCAACATGAAACTGAAGATGAGGAAATGTGGAGGATGTGGTACATACACTCTTAAAGAATTATGTCCTAAATGTGGTGTTAGTACGTTCAATCCTGCACCCCCTCGTTTTTCTCCCCAAGACCCTTATGGCAAATATAGGAGGAAACTCAGAAAGGAAAAAGGATTTTTTAGTACTAGGAGGTGATTATTGTGCTTCAAAAGGTAAATATAAATTATGTTAAGGATCCAGAGGAGTTTGAGCTTCAAAGTCCTGTACTTATCGAAGGTCTGCCCGGAATAGGTCATGTAGGAAAACTAGTTGCAGACCATCTGGTAAAGGAGTTGGGAGCCGAAAAAGCAGTAGAAATCTGTTCACACTATTTTCCACCCCAGGTAATGGTAGAAGAAGACGGAACTATCAGAATGCCCATGAACGAGGTGTATGTGATCAAATCGGACTCCGATGCACCCGATCTGGTAATTCTCGTAGGAGATTTTCAGAGCGTGAGCAGTGAAGGACATTTTGAGCTGGTCAATGCCTACCTGGAAATAGCCAAAAAGTTCAACGTCTCTAGAATATATACTCTAGGAGGTTATGGACTGGGAAGACTGGTTGAGGAACCCTATGTTTTGGGTGCAGCCAATAGTAAGGAACTGATAGAAGAACTCTCTACATATGGAGTAAGATTTGATAAAGGCGAGCCAGGTGGAGGAATAATTGGAGCATCAGGTTTATTGCTGGGAGTTGCCCAAATGGAAAATATAGAATCTGCTTGTCTTATGGGTGTAACCTCAGGATACATGGTTGATCCCAAGAGCGCCAAAGCTGTTCTGGATGTCCTGATGAAAACTTTAAACATGGAAGTAAGCATGGAAGCTCTAGAAGAGAGAGCCAAGGAAATGGAAAAGGTCGTATCTCAAATAAAGGAAATGCATGAGACAGCTTCCCAGCAGTGGAAGAGTGATGAAGATTTGAGATACTTTGGATAAAAAAAACTTTGGATAAAAAATCCATTTTTCTTTTTTGTATTATTTATTGATCAGAAACCACCAGAAAAGTTTCATCAATTTAGTAGTTTATATTGTAGATTACCTTACTCAATCAAATAAAAAAGGAAAAAATTCTCAGAGCGAAGAAAATTATAAGGATAGAGAAAATTGGGATTATCCGAAGAGAGCTCCAAGACCCTCTACAGCCCCTTCCTCGGCCTCTTCTTCCTCTTCTTCCTCTTCTTCCTCCTCCTCTTCTTCCTCTTGCGTCTCTGTCGTAGCTGGAGCTGCTGCAGGAGCTGCTGCCGGAGCTATGGCGGCTTTGGAAATAGCCTCCTCAATATTGACGTCTTCGAGAGCAGCGACCAACGCTTTTATCCTGGCATCAACTGCTTCTACGCCTGCAGCCTCCAACACAGATTTTACGTTATCCTCATTTATATCTTTTCCAGCGGAATGCAACATCAAAGCAGCATATACGTATTCCATTATTATACCTCCTTAAACGTTATCCGAAGAGAGCTCCAAGACCCTCTACGGCCCCTTCCTCGGCCTCTTCTTCCTCTTCTTCCTCTTCCTGTTCCTCGTCGATTTTAGTTTTAGTTTCGGTTTCTTCTGTTTTTACTGCACTTGAAAGTTTCTCTTTCAGTTCGTCATCGATTGCTTCAGGAGGAAGATAGGATGCAAGTGAAAGCATCTCTTGGTAAGATTTTGCAAGTATATCGTCCATTACGTCTTTTTCGAAGATACCTGCATTGATGGCCAGATTTCTGGCATCAATAAATGCTTTGGTAATTAAAATTTCTGCTGTTTCTGGAACCACATAAGCAGAATTAACAGCAAGGTTTAGGGCTTTAGTGTAAGCACTCTTGAAGTCTTCGAAGACCTGGTCAAGGTCCATGCTAAGCATATCGGGTGTGAGCACTACGCCATCTTCATAAAGCGCTTTAACATCCAGTCCTATTCTAGATGGCTTGATCTCCAGCAATTCCAGTCCACGGGCAATTCTGGAGTCAACGACTTCGCCTTTACTTATCAGGGTCGCATCGCTCTTTATCACTATCTTCCCTTTCTCTATTGCGGCTGGCACACCGGCAGATTGAAGCTCACCGATAATAGGGCCTGGAGGGAATGAAGTTGGACCCTTTTTAATCTCCACATCGATGGGAGAAACTTGACCTGGCTTGAGAGGAGTAGGGACTTTTGTCTCTTCCAGTTTTTTGTAAAGTTTAAATGAATTTATCTCAGCTCCTATTATCGCCACTTGCTCCCCAAGGTAGTCCTTCAGTTTTGACACTCCATTCTCATTTGAATCCAGAGCTTTTTCAATGATCGAACTCTTGGTGACCTTTATAATACCAATTTGTTTAAAATCTCTTCGTATATCTTGCATTTGTTTTGCAGGAACATCTCTGAAGCCCACTATGCCAATTACGGGGTAAGTAGAGAATATATTCTTCAATTCATCTAAAGTCTCCAATTTCCATTGCGGAATCTCTTCTCTTACAGCTGCCATTATACCACCTTCACTGCTGGTCCCATTGTGGTCTTGACATAAACTGACCTTAAGAATTGAGCAGCATTGTCGTATTTATCCTCAACTACCTTTAAAATCTCCATGGCGTTCTCAGCTAGGCTCTCCGGGTCCATGTCTTTAACACCCACCGGTGAGTGGAATGTTGATCTATCTTTAGTCCTTATTTTAATGGATCTCCTCAGCTTCTCGATTGCCGGGTTGGGATCCGAGAGAGGCTGGATCGGCTGGGGAATTTTCCCTCTAGGTGCAAGAACTGGTCCCAGTTTTTTACCTATCTGGGGCATTAAAGGCGCCTCGGCAATGAAGAAGTGATGGTTTTTGGCAATTGTCTTCATTTTCCTCTTGTCACCTGCAAGATCATCGATCTCATCTGGAGAGATTATCAGTACTTCGCTCTCTTGAGCCTTAAAAGCAGTCTCTCTGCCGGCAAAAAGGGCCACGTTCTTGGGCTTACCCAATCCATGGGGCAATGCTATAGTGGTATCTATTCGGTTCTCTGGTTTCTTGAGATCCAGGTTTCTGAGATTAACAGCAATCTCTACGCTTTCTTTGAAATTCCTGCTCTTTGCTCCATTTATCGCTTCCGTTACAGCTTCTACAAATCTATCCTTCTCAACAAGCATCTTTAATCACCGTAGTAGTAGCGGCATTACGCCTCCTACAGCATTTTTATGTTCAGCTCAGTTAATTTGAGCTTGCGCATTATGCACATTAAATCCGTTGCATCTGTTATACGTTTGGTATGGGTATTTTAAGTTAACGGTAGCTGATTAGATCTCCCCTAAAAGATTTGAATAGCTTTAATTAATGGTTATTTAGCTGATAATTAAAGTTTATTCCATATCAATGGAGCTCCTATTAATCCAACTAGAGTGGAAAGTAAAATGGGGATTGTGGATGAATGCGTATAGTTTACTATTTTAAGATACCCAATTATTTCAATAAATGCCGATGTGAACATGAAACTGGTTATAATGAATGCTATTGAGAACAATAAAGTTGCTCCAATTCTCCACAAGGCCAACCTGTTCATCATGCTCACATCTCTTCTTTATGTACGCTATTCAATAGTCTAGCTTAGGTCTGCTGGCTTAAATGATTATAGAAAAGGCATGCGTATAGCATGCTTACGGAATTAAGATGGGAAATGGAAACAAAATAACTAAATTAAGTCACTCATCTTCGCTATCCAGGTATTCTTCCACATCCAG
>JBKHKH010000051.1:0-12187 GCA_046537735.1 Archaeoglobaceae archaeon
AGTGTCTCTTTCTCTGGTGATCTCGAAATCTTCCTTTTTCAGTCCCGGGAGATAGACCTTTACAGTTACCTCGTCCTTGTCGGTTATAAATTCCACTGGTTTTTCTCCTACCATTGGTTTGGAGGGGTCCGTTACTCCGTTATCATCGTACATCTGTTGCGCAAATTTCCTTAAGGCTTCGATTCCTTTGATCTCTTCTTCCTGCATGGGAGCTTTTAACACCTGCATGGGGCTGAATACTTTGTTCACTTCCTCAGCGTATTTGGCGTGCCGGTTTTTAAGCTTCTCCAGAAACTGGTTGGGAGTTTCTCCTTCGTAGAATTTATTCAGAATTATGCAATCGGTGTTGAATCCGTGCAGGCTCAAAAAGCTGAACGTTCTCTGTGTCTCCAGCAAGGATGGCTCATCAGGGTTCATTACCAGCCTTAAAACTGTTTTTTCCGTATCGTAGAGTGTTTCCTTGGACTGTATAGCTTTCTCGGTTATACTCTCCAGTTGATCGTAAAGCTCGTCTTCTGCTTCATCAGTGAGGGACAGGAACCTCTTTGCCTGAGATTTTCTTCGCTCTGTTTTTATCATCCTCTGAATTCTTCTATTGACCAGATCCGGGAGGGCAAGCATTCTGATGGATGCGCCTGAGGGTGGGCAGTCCAGCACAACGTAATCATAACCTCCTTCCATGAACTCCTGAATCTTTAACAGGCTGACGAATTCTTCCAGCCCCACGAGGGTAGAGAGATCGGAGGCGATTATAGTGGGGTCCAGATGTAATTCTTCCAGAATATCCTTGAAATACTTGCCTAAAGTACCGTAGCTCTCTACAGCTTCTTGGTAAACATCTATTTGGGTAGCATACAAATCTCCCTCTACGTGATCGGTTTCCATGAGCTCAACGCCCAGCACATCCGATAAGGAGTGGGCTACATCTGTGCTTGCTACCAGCGTTTTGCCCTTCTCCGCTAATTTCAGGGCAGTAGCCAGAGCACAAGTGGTCTTTCCCGTGCCACCCTTACCCATAAACAACATTAAACTCATTAATCCCAGTTGCACCTGAAGTTTTATAAGAGTAGCCCCAACTACAATTAATCCCAAAGATTAGCCCTATAATTTTTGGCATAAAAATGATATAAGGGTTTGAGTGATTGAGAGATTAAGAAGTTGTTTGTCTGTGGTGATAGATTTGGAAATGAACTTAAAAGTAAATCAAGCTTATCCCAGTGATTCGGGAAGAGGAGTGGCAAGACTGGATCCGGATGCCATGTTAAATCTCCAGATCTCTCCTGGTAACGTTATCAAAATTGAGGGTAAGAGAGAAACTGTAGCCAAGGTGTGGAGAGCTCCCAAGAGAGATTGGGGTAGAGGTATATTAAGAATTGATCGTTTCATAAGAGAGAACACCGGCTCTGGCGTCGGAGACGGGGTAAGAGTTGAGAAGACCGATCCCCAACCCGCAAGAACGGTTACTATTGCTCCCCTTCGGAAAATGGACCTAAAGGTATATGGAATGGATGTCGGGGATTATCTCAAACATCAATTACTGAAGAGGCCTTTGATAGAGGGGGATCTGATACCTGTAATCGGAACTCCGGCTCTATCCGGTTTTGGAAAACAGAGCCAGAGCCATGCGCAGCTATTTGTAGCTGTTAAAACTGAGCCTAAAGGACCTGTGGTCATTGATGAATCTACAAGATTGATCTACCGGAAGGAAACCGCCAAAGGGTTTGAAAGAATGGGCAGAGCAGGTATTACTTATGAGGATATTGGAGGACTAAAGGAAGAGCTCCAGAAAATAAGAGAGATCATTGAGCTCCCCCTGAGATATCCAGAGCTGTTTCAGAGGTTAGGTATAGACCCGCCTAAAGGAGTTCTGCTCACTGGACCACCTGGTACCGGTAAAACACTGATCTCCAAGGCTGTGGCCAACGAGATCGGGGCTTCTT
Source organism: Archaeoglobaceae archaeon (assembly GCA_046537735.1). Classification (GTDB taxonomy): domain Archaea; phylum Halobacteriota; class Archaeoglobi; order Archaeoglobales; family Archaeoglobaceae; genus JdFR-22. The sequence goes on from JBKHKH010000051.1 coordinate 1,941, forward strand.
TCTTTACTATAAATGGGCCAGAGATAATGAGCAAGTTCTACGGTGAATCAGAGCAGAGGCTGCGCGACATCTTTGATCAGGCGAGGGAGAGCTCACCTTCTATAATACTTATCGACGAGATCGACGCCCTGGCACCCAAGAGAGATGATGTCTCCGGTGAGGTTGAGAGAAGAGTGGTTGCTCAATTGCTGGCTCTTATGGACGGTCTGGAAGAGAGAGGTCAGGTAGTGGTGATAGGAGCGACCAACAGGATCGACGCTGTTGATCCAGCCTTGAGAAGACCTGGTAGGTACGACAGAGAGCTGGAAATTGGAGTTCCAGATATGGAGGGGCGAAATGAGATCCTTCAGATACACACCAGGAACATGCCTTTAGAGCCCGATTATGTCAAAGAAGAGGTTTTAGAGTCCCTGCAGAAAGTTAAGGATAACTTTGAGAAAATAGAAGAGGATACAGAAATGTCGATAGAGTCCCTGGGAGCGATCATAGAGGAAATAAAGCAAGCTGAAGACGAAAAAGCAAGGGAGATCATAGACTCTTTGCACCAGAATGTTCTCTCCGAGGTTAAGAGGTACAACGTTAAGCATATGCTACGCAGGATTAGTGAGCAGACCCATGGTTTTGTGGGAGCTGATATAGAGTCCCTCTGTAAAGAAGCCGCTATGAAGGCTCTCAGGCGATACTTGCCTCAGATAGACAATGAAAAAGAGGAGGTTCCCCCAGAGGTCCTGGACTCCATAAGGGTTACAATGGACGATTTTAAGGAGTCACTAAAGGAGATAGAACCTTCAGCCCTTAGAGAAGTCGTGATAGAGGTACCAATGGTCTCCTGGGAGGATGTTGGCGGCCTGGACGATGTCAAGAGAGAAGTGATAGAAACTGTGGAGTGGCCCCTAAGCTACCCGGAGAAGTTCAAGAAATTCGGTATCAGACCCCCCAGAGGAGTCCTACTCTATGGCCCACCCGGTACTGGCAAGACCCTAATAGCCAAGGCAGTTGCAAACGAGAGCAAGGCCAACTTTATAACTGTCAAAGGTAGCGAGCTCCTGAGCAAGTGGCTGGGAGAAAGTGAGAAAGCTGTTAGAGAAATATTCAAGAAGGCCAAGCAGGCATCTCCCTGTATAATCTTCTTCGATGAGCTGGATGCAACAGCACAAATGAGAGGGGTTGGAGACAGTAACCGGGCTGTAGAAAGAGTTGTAAACCAATTACTCACGGAAATAGACGGGCTGGAAGAACTGGAAGATGTTTTAGTGGTGGGTGCTACCAACCGCCCTGACATACTTGACAAGGCATTGCTCAGACCAGGAAGATTCGACAGACTTTTATTTGTGAGGTCACCGGACAAGAGGAGCAGAAAGGCAATAATTAATGTTCACTTGAAAGACATGCCATTATCAGATGATGTGGACATCGAAGAGCTTGCCGATGTTACAGAAGGATACGTAGGAGCAGATATTGAGGCAGTAGCTAGAGAAGCGGTCATGCTGGCCTTCAGAGAGAAATTAGATACAGAGAAAATCGAGATGAGGCATTTTATGGATGCGTTGATGAAAGTAAGACCAAGTGTTGATGATGCCACACTCAACTTCTATAGTAGTTTTGAGGAGAGAATGAAGTCAGAGAGTACCAACGCTACCAGTTCCTTCATGGGATACAGCTAAACTGAATAAGTAGGGCAATAATAGTATAAAAAAAATAAAAAAACTGTTGGAGCTATTGTTTAAGAGCTAGCTTAACGTCTTCTGCTTTAACGGTCTTTCTGCCAGAGTGCCTTGCTATATCGGCAGCTTTTCTGGCTACTTCTGAAGCATAGTCCTCTAATGCTTCTACCATCTTCTTATTTGCTTCTTCACTAACTCTTGCTGCTCCAGCTTTTCTTATCAACCTATCGATTGGCGCGGTTGGTAAACCAGCCATTTACAATCACCTCCTCTTATATCTAAGACTGTTATTTAAAATATAAATAGCTTTTGGCTAAAGATGGGTCTTGATAGCCTCTACTTAGCTTTGAGAGGATGTGGCTAACAATCGATTGTGTTGAAGGTAACTGTTATGAATACAGAGGGATCTACTATGAGAAGTACCTGTTATCTTCTTAAAAATACCAGGGTCTTTTTTTGGCTAATTAATGGTTTTACAGGCCAAATAACCAAAAATAAAGCCTTTAAAAACACTTATTTAATGTATTAAATACCAGGGGGAGAATAGGGTGTTAGAGGAAGCAATTGTAAATGGCCACCCTTTGCACCGCCCTGGTAATTATAGTACTATACCTTGCTTTATTAATTTTTGCCTTTTTTTTAAATATAATTAATATAATAATCCAAAAGGTATTATGTTCTGCCACCATTTACCCATCTAACCATTCAGTTATCATAACCACAGTCCTGATAAACGGAAAGAGATAGAGCATTTACCTTCTAATTTATCATGTTGCGGAGCTCAGTGATCTCTTCTGATTCTTCTTTATGCTCTTTAAAAGAGGTTTTGACGAGTTCTTTTGCCCTTTCAACGATTTCTTTTCTCTTATTCTCTATGAATTCAGTTCTGGTTATCTCGATCAACCTCACTCTAGCTGAACTCGGTCCAATCTTCTCTATAGTCTCCAGAGCAGCAGCTAAAGTTGCAGTTTCCACTTTGTCCAGATTGGTGGGGATATTAATCTCTCCGTGAGATCTTCCACCTTCATTTTCAAGTTCTACTTCTATTCTACCTATCTTTCCTTTTTCCTGAAGGTCCCGCAGGTCAAGCTCTTCACCCAGCAGCTCCTCAGTCTGTCCAAAAATTGCTCCAATCACATCAGAACTTTCTACAGTACCTTCAACAGTAAATTGGGAGTTAATAAAGTATCTGTTTTTTGATCCTGCAGCAGTTCCATCACTCTCAGACTCGCTCATTTATATCACTAGCCTATCTTTGTGTCTACTCATTAATTATGTCCCCCCATTATAAATGTTTTCGAGGTATAAAAATGGAGGCATGTATGTTTCCTGCTCGTTCATTAAAATAAACAATAAGAGATACTTTCCCTAATTTCTCGCTTCAACCCTAAACGATTTATTATATAGAACAACCTGACAAAAACTATAATTAATAAAAATAGAAAACTAGATATAAGTCCTGTGAGCACATAACGTAATTATGAAGGGGTTGGGCGATAGATTGTGCAAGGGGTGGTAGTTTGGCAAATTATGCTGTGGGTGAACCTTTACCTTACATAGGAATATCACCCATGCAGATAATCATAGCTTTAATAATTCTTATAGTGGGCTGGATAGCGATAAAGCTGATCGTTTCCGCGTTCAAGAAGAGTTTAGAGAGGACAAAGCTATCAGAGTTGATAATTGAGTTCCTGGGAAGGTTCTTCAGTATCTTACTTTACGTGGTTCTCATACTTCTTGTTGTCAGCATATTGGGAGTTCAAACTGGCTCAGTGATCCTCGGATTGTCGGCTATAATAGGTCTGATTCTGGGCTTCGGTTTGCAGGATACGATTACGAACCTGGCATCCGGGATCTGGATAGCTGCACTTAAACTGATCGATAAAGGGGAATTCGTTAAGGTCAGCGGGGAGACAGGAACTGTTGACTCAGTGGGTATAATGGCTACAAATCTTCTGACTCTCGATAACAAGCTAATAACTATCCCCAATAAGCTCATATGGAACGATACTATAACCATTTACAACAGGATGCCCATCAGAAGAGCCGAAATCAGTGTAGGCGTGGCTTATGGGACAGATCTGGACAGGGCAGTGCAAATAGCTATGGATTTGATGAACGAACACTCTAAGGTGTTGGGTGACCCTGCTCCCGCAGTAGCTATTTTAGAGCTCGGGGATTCTTCAATTAACCTGCAGTTGAGGGCATGGGCCAAGAAGGAGGACTGGTGGGATGTCTTCATGGATCTGACCAAGGAAATATACGAGGCATACGAAAGAGAAAGGATAACGATCCCCTTCCCCCAGATGGACGTTCATCTCAAAAAAGAGTAAATTTTACTCTAATTTATTTTATTTAGCTCTCCGAAAAACTAATCATTTGATTGGTGGATAATGATAGGAGAGAGGTGATGATCGTGGAGTACACTAAAATTTCTGGAATCGATGTCAGGCCCACTAGAATCGGATTGGGCACCTGGGCTATAGGTGGCTGGATGTGGGGAGGCACAGACGAGCAAAAATCCATCGACACCGTCCACCATGCCCTGGATAAAGGTATCAACTTTATCGATACCGCCCCGGCATACGGTTTTGGATTGTCAGAAGAGCTCGTAGGCAAGGCTGTAGAGCAATATGGGAATAGAGAAGATCTGGTGATAGCCACCAAGGTGGGGATCGAGTGGAATGAAAATGAAGAGGTCTTCAGGAACGCCAGCAGGGAGCGGATCTTCAAGGAAGTAGAAGACTCACTTGAGAGGCTGCGCACGGACTATATAGATGTTTATCAAATCCACTGGCCTGACCCCCTGGTCCCTATAGGGGAGACCGCTGAGGCAATGAGACAGCTATACGATGAGGGCAAGATCAAAGCCATAGGCGTCAGCAACTTCTCTACCCGGCAAATGGATGATTTCAGGAAGGTTGCTCCTGTCCACACCTGTCAGCCGCCCTACAACCTTTTTGAGCGGGAAATTGAGGATGATGTTTTACCCTATTGTCAGGAGAACAACATCATACTCCTCACCTATGGAGCGCTGTGCAGGGGACTGCTTACGGGTAAAATGAAGCCAGATACCCGGTTCACCGGAGATGATCTGAGGAAAGTGGACCCCAAATTCCAGTCCCCTCGTTATGAGCAATATCTGGAAGCTGTAGAGAAGCTGGACGAATTCGCCAGGAAATATAATAAACGGGTTCTTCACCTTGCAGTGAGGTGGATACTGGACAGGATAGGGGACGGGATAGCTCTGTGGGGCGCCAGAAAACCCCCACAGGTGGACCCCGTGGACGAAGTAATGGGATGGGAACTGGAGCAGGATGCCATGAAACAACTCGATTCCATTATTGAGGAGGCCGTGAAAGACCCTGTGGGACCGGAGTTCATGGCCCCTCCTGTGAGAGAATGAAAAACCAGTTGCAGTAAGCTGGACCTATCGTAATTATATCAGCGAACATCCGGCTTTATATCCAGGATAGGGGTACCGTCCAGCATATCCAACCCCTTTACATAGATAATCTTATCTTTTACCTCAAGCACTTCTACAATAGATAGGCCAATGGGATTGGGTCTCATAGGAGAGCAGATGCTGAAAACCCCGTACTCCCTATCCTTATGTGGGGGAGTCTGGCGTAAAAAGGAGGGTTTATACTCAGGGCTTTTATGGAAGTGGAAAATCACTACAATTCTCTCTCCGGGTTTGATGTCCTTCATCCCCTCTTTATATTCTTCGTTGATGACCAGCTCTCCTTCAACATCGGACATTCTCCAGTGCCGGGGTACCTCTTTGGCATCCGTTCGTACGTAACCAATCGGTCTCAGCTCAATGCTAATGATATCACCTGCCTCCAGTTTTGGATTGCCACGTAATAAAGCGTGTGGAGTTTGGGGGATTTTATCATTGCTGCTGTAATTTCCCTTTCTCCTGTAGATACTGAACAAGTCTGGTGGTCTCTGCGGCAGCCATAGTTCCGCCCATGCTTATAGCCACTCCACATGCCTCGAATATTTCTTCTACTGTAGCTCCCTGATCCAGGGCATGTTCTGTCTGAGAGAGTATACATCCCCTACAACTAGAGGCCACGGCCACCGCAACAGCCATCAACCTCTTTGTTTTGGTGGAGAGCTCTCCCTCTTTATAAGCGCCTGTGGAGAGCTCGTAATAGGTTTCACCCATCTGAGGCATGCGCTCTAAATATTTTTCAAAGTATTTGTCTATATCTTTCTTCAGCTCAACTTGGTTCTCCATAAAAAAACACCTCCCTTGTTTAGTCCTGCAATTTTTGACTATGTAAACCTTACTTCTTTTTAAAGATGTAACATTTATTCTAAATTACTTCTAAGTTGAGGTTGAGGCTGAGGATGTCTCCCTCTATAGCTCTGTGCAACCTCTCTCTCGCCTCTGTATTGTCCGCTCTGTGATAGTCGTCTTTGAATAAGAGGAACCATAGCTTGTAGTCACCGGTCCTGTTGATGGAGAAGTTGTAGTATGTTTCGTACTGGGGTGTCCAGTTGCCTTCCACGCTGGTTTCGGTGTGATTGAGGGTGGTGTTGAAGGATTCCATGAAGTAGAGCTCATTTATTTGGGTCTCGTTTTCTTGTGAGGTCTGGTTGTAGGTCAGAGTGGTGTTGGCCAGCCATGTCTCTACGGTGTAATTTATGGGGCGGTATTCGTGGTTGGCTATCCCCACTATCACCGAAGCCTCTTCTCCTTGTGCTAGTTTTTGGGGGTAGTCGGCCGCCCTGCCCTGGGGTCCCAGGAGGTAGAACTCGGTGAACTCTTCTCCGTGTTTGGGGGTGACTATGATGTAGATGAGGAGGACTATGCAGATAATTATGGCTGCCAGCAAGATCACAGTCAGTATTCTGTCCATTTTGCTCATTTCTTTCTCTCCTGTACCATGTCCAAGTAGATAGATGGTATTTGTTTCTGTCTAGTGATTTATAATTTTTGATTAATAATTAGATGGTTTTGCCATGGTAATGATTAGTTGGGCATAAATCAAAACCTTTTTTATCTATATTGTGAAGTTTTCCTGAAACATGGGGGTCAACTGTTTGCACGAAACATCATCGACACGAGAGTGGTTACCTGGAGATAACGGCCTGCTGAAAAAACATCCCTACTGCGTGAGATGCGGCACGGTAAAGAATATTTCTTCGGATAGAGGTAAGAAGACAGGTTATTTCGTAAACGTGATCCACTCCATCAAGGAGCACATGGAAAGGAAAGATTATATTGTTACTCAGGCGCATACCAGGCTGATTATAAAGGAGTTCGAGGAGAGAGGGCTTGGTGATAGTTACTCTCTGAGGTACTCCACTCAAAGAAAGGTGTTCACGGAGTTGGTGAAAAAGTACCTTCGGGTTTCGGAAGACACGGTCAAGAATTTCCTTTGAGTTGATCCGGTCAGCTGAACTGATTGGTGATGGGAGGCTGATTGGAGTCAGCTCAGGGTATAGGCTCGGGCCGGTTGGGGGGATATGTATGGCGGAAGTATCGGTAGTAATTCCCACCCTCAATGAAGAGGGATGTATAGGAAAATGTATTGAAAAGGTGAATAGGGTATTTGAAGAGTACGGTATAGAGGGAGAGATAATAGTATCAGATAGCTCTACGGACCGCACTCCTGATATCGCCCGGAGCATGGGCGCCAAGGTGGTCTATCCTGATAAAATGGGTTATGGTTATGCTTATCTCTATGGCTTTAGCTTTGCTAGGGGTGAGTATATTGTGATGGGGGATGCAGACAACACTTACGATTTTCTGGATATCCCCAAATTGCTGGAGCCCTTGAATAACGGGGCAGATCTGGTGCTGGGGAGCAGGCTGGAAGGAGAGATCAGAGACGGAGCCATGCCGTGGCTTCACAAGTACATCGGCAACCCGCTTCTAACCAGGATCCTTAACCTGTTCTTCAAGGCGGGGGTTAGCGATGCCCATTCGGGTTTCAGGGCCTTCAGGCGAGATCTGCTGGATAAACTGCAGTTGACCACTACCGGTATGGAGTTCGCATCGGAGATGATAATAGAGGCTGCTCGAAAGGACGTTAAGATCAGTGAGGTGCCCATCGTTTACCATCCCCGCATAGGGGAGGCGAAGTTGAGCTCATTCAGTGATGGGTGGAGGCACGTCAAGTTCATGATTTTAAGAGCACCCAAGTATCTGTATTATACTCCGGGTTTCGCCATTTTCATAGGGGGATTAGCCTCCTTACTGTTGCTGTCTACCGGTTTGCTGGGGATAAGGCTTCACTCCATGATAGCCGCATCTCTGCTGACCATCATTGGCTATCAGTTGATATTCTTGGGGATGTTCTCCACCACTTACGGTCATTCCAGGGGTGTAATAGATAAGGATAAGGTAACCGAGTGGATCGGGGACCGCATCAGTCTGGAGAGGGGGGCGACCACAGGTGCCCTGATATTCCTGATGAGCGCAGGATACGTGGTTTACTCGCTCTACGGTTATGTGAGCAGCGGGTTCACTGTGCTGCCCTTACTTCAACAGGACATAGTGGCGTTCACCGCACTGGTCATCGGTCTGCAGACAGTTTTCTTCTCCTTCTTCTTGAGCATGATAAGTGAAGAAGGCGAGAGGGAATCAGCAACGATCCCAATTGTTAGCAGGGAGAAAGAGGTGGTGAGAGTTGAGGGTAAGCAAGTTGCCAAGCAGAAATATGGCTTATATGAGCCCTATAAGGCTGAAGAGTCTTACTAGCTTCAGGTAAACTTGCTTTCTTATGCTCATTATGATACTAATTTGCGCCGGTATTATTTAATATTTGCGCTCGCAAAGTGGTGATAATGGACTTACTGACCCACATCTTCCTCCCCCTCACCGCCGCCTACGTGTTAAAGAGAGAGGCATTCCCCTCGCACTACTACCTGCTGTTGGGGTTGTTTGCTGTAGTTCCCGACTTTGATAAGTTTACAGGTGAGCCTTACCTGCACTCTCTGATTGGTGTGGGAGCAATCGCGGTTGTGCTGCTGGTGGGCGAGAGAATTATTAGAGGGACGAACCTCTATTCAGGGATTGCGGGTCTGTTCTTGTTCTCTCACCTGCTCCTGGACATCCTGGAAGGGAATACCGTTCCACTACTCTATCCATTTGTTACCACGGGTGTGGGCCTGACTTTTCCGTTGAAGGTGATCTTCCACAGCCCCACTTTCTCTTTTGCGGACGCACCTGCCAAACTGGTTTGCGATGTACCTCACATGGGGAACACTTATCTCCTCTTCAGTGGATATGGGGTGGCTTCTGCGTTACTTTTCACGATGATCTACTGGGGATTGAGGAAGTATAAGTGAAGATAGCTCTTGTTTACAGGCAAGTAGAGAGTATTCGCTGGAGATGTTGGCTGAAGCGAAGTGCACTGGCAGTTGAAGTGTGTTAACGGCATGATGGGGTTTTGCAGTGTTGGTGAGTGGGACTCGCTGATGGCGGGAGGTCAATTAAGGATTTTTGGGTGGAAGGTTTTGAGGAGTTAATAAATGAAGTAGAGTCATTGGAAGATACAATAGAAATCTTGAGTGACGAAAATTTGATGGAACAGATAAGAAACAGTCAGAAGGATATCAAGGAAGGGAGAGTTAGTGATGTCAAATCTGCGGATGACCTCAGGAGGCTGTTCTTGGAGTGACTTACGGGCTAACTCAGTATCTATTGATCAGCCGAATAAGGTACAATTTGGCAATACTTCTACCCAGAGCTGAAAGGTTATCCTCACCATCTACATCTTCCTGATAGGATCGAGAGTTCTAAGGAAACATCTTTTCCGGAAGTATTTAAAGAAGGTTATGAGGTCGGTTCTACATAGTTAATTGATCCCTGCTTAGACAAAACCGTGCCCGAACCTTAAAGTCAAATAAAGACTAAAATTAAATAGAAAGGATGTGTAATCTTGATTGGTGAACGAAGATGAGGTTCAACGTTGTAATAGAGAAAGACGAGGATGGATATTATGTTGCTACTGTTCCTACTCTTCCAGGTTGCCACACTCAAGCAAAAGGTATTGATGAGTTAATCAATAGAATAAGAGAGGCAATAGAGCTGTACTTGGAAGAGGAAAAGGACATTGATACTAGGGAATTTATTGGGGTGCAGCTAATTGAAATTGAAACCAACTAAAGCTGAAAAAGTTATCAAAGCTTTGAACAAACCTGGTTTTCAAATGGCAAGACAAAAAGGTAGCCACGTGATAATGAAGCATCCAGATGGCAGAGTTACTGTCGTACCTGTACATAAAAAAGAAGAATTAGGGAGAGGAATGTTAAGTTTGCTGAGGAGAATAAAGTTGAGGCGCTAGGATTGCAATGTTATTGATTTTCGTTAACCATTGAAGTAGCTTATTTGAGTTTACTTAACGATTTTAGAAAATATAAATACTTTTTTGATATGAAGGGTCAAATTAGGAGGTCAATATTTGAAGTTATATTATACAAAACATGCTTTAGAAGTGTTAAAAGAACGTAACATAAGGTCAGAGATGGTGGAAAGATTGTTAAAAAGTCCAGAACAAGTGATTGAGCAAGAAAACATTAGAAGGTAGAAAATATCTTCTAAGAGTTTTCTTTGTTGAGGGG
>JBKHKH010000142.1:0-4875 GCA_046537735.1 Archaeoglobaceae archaeon
ATATTACCGTAACAGCAGGAGCAACTGAAGCCATATATCTCACAGGAATACTTTTGGACATGAAGGATAGGAGAGTGGTCCTTCCCGAACCCGCATACTCCGAATACGAGAGAGTAGCCAGAATGTTCGGAGCCATGATCAGTAAGTGCACCACTCTGGAGGAGATGATTGAAGAGGTTGAAAAGGGAATAGAGAGTGTGGTGTTCTTCTGCAACCCCAATAACCCCGACGGCAAATATTTCCCTCCAGACCGATTAAGCCCTCTTATTGATGCTGTAGAGGATACGGGATCGATTTTAGTACTGGATGAAGCCTTTATGGACTTCGTCAAAGACTATTCGTCACCCGAAAGCAATAGAACCATAAAGTTAAGGACATTCACCAAGAGCTATGGAGTGCCCGGGGTTCGGGTGGGCTACGTTACGGGCTTCCCTGAAGAGTTCAAGAGGGTTAGAATGCCCTGGAGCATTAGTTCTGCTGGTAGAGCGTTTCTGGAAAAGGTCGTTGAAGACAAATTTAGTTTTATAAATGAAACTATGCCCAGGATATGGGAGGAAAAGGGGAGGATGGAGAATGAATTGGGTGTGAGTAGTGATGCCAATTTCTTCCTCATGAAAGCTGGAAACAAAAAAATAGACCACTTAAAGAGCAATGGGATTATTGTGAGGGATTGTGCGTCCATGGGTCTAAATGGGTATATCAGGTTCTCCGTAAGGAAGCCAGAAGAGAACTCCAGGTTGATCGACGCCCTAAATGGTTAACAAATCTAAAGTTGTCACCAACAATTTTCTGAACGACTTTAGCGCTTCCTGTAAGTCATATCTCGTTATCTTAACTGAGAAAGAAGCAACTGCTCTATCTCCAATCTTACATTATCGAAATCAGGAACCTCTGATAATAAAGCCCCAAGTCTCTTTCCCACTCATTTTGCTTCTCTTTCAATTTTTCATCAAACAGATCCCATTTGAATTCATTGTCTCTTGTTAAAATCTCTAATTTTTTGTTGACCAGATCTGGTTTAAATTCAACTCCTTTAACCAATAGATATCGGATATCATAAACATCTCTCGGCGCTCCTCTAGTGATAACTGCTCGTACCTTCTCAGCCAAGACTTCTTCTGGTGCCATAGTCCTGACCTCAAAAATAGGGATGTTTTCGTAGTAAGAATTCAATACCTCTCTTTTTTCAGAGTGTTCTACTGGCTCCTTTCTCAAACTCAAATCAAGTTTAACACTGTTAGGATGTTTACTTATATCTTTGTATCTCACACTATGCCTAAAACTATCGTTGCGCCTTTCTTCTTCCTTTATACCTCTAAATTCAATACTTCTAACGTTCTTGTTCTCAAATTCATTCTTTAGTTCTGAAAAAATTTCCCGAGAAACATCTTCTAGGCAAGTGAAGTCTAAATCCATTGAAAACTTGTAAATTATCCCAAGAGGGACATTTTTCTTTCCAGATAATCTCTTAAGCTCATCTGCTTTCATTAGTAATCTCGCCACTCCAACAATCTCTTTTTGGATAAATTAAGTTTCAATCCCCATTTTTTGTCGTAATTAAATTTTGTTTTACTGGCAGAGGGGTCCAACCACCTGTACCCCTTAAATTCACTCTCTAGCATAGATTTTACATCCTCCTTTGTTTCCAGTACTTCTAAAACGTAGCCCAACCGTCTCTTCACCGCACTCACATCTAATCTCTCCAAAAAATCAATCAGTAATCCCCAATCAAGTTCTTCTCTTGAATTCCAGATCGCCTTAGCTGCTTCGGGAATCCCGCCGTAGTGCTGAGGATAAGTAAGTGAGTCAAGTATAGTTTTCTCCTTAGAGGATATCTTGAAGGTACTGTTATCCACTTTCTCTTCCACCTCGCCGAAAAACCTGTTTTTAGAGATTTTAATAAAACTTATTTTTTTGGTTTGAATACTCCAAATCTCTACTTCGCTTTGTTGTGGCTACCTGAGTTACCATGGGAATCTGTTCAGTCATATTCCAGTAGTGCATAGCGGTCCAGAAACCCACGTAATAGTCTTTTGCTATAGAGTCAACTATCAAAAATATGTTCTCCATCCAATATCCTTCTATTCAAGATTTGGCAGGGGATAGAACGTATTTACCCTTTTTTATTTCCTCAATCCGGTTCTTATTTTTGAGTCTATAGATCACGTTGGCAATAGAAGACGATGGAACACCTAAGATATCTTTAGCATCCTGAAAGTCAAAAATCCTCATGTCATTCTTCTCCAGTTCCAGTATTAACAGGGTTTCTAGAGGTCCTAATTTTACATTTTTTTTGCCGATTAGGAATCAATAAAATAAGAATGGAATTGGATATATTGTTGCTCAGGTACTCTTATCCAAAAAGTCCTCTACTTTCTCCAGAGCGTAAACCAGTCTGTAAGAGGGTCTGGAAACAATATCCGAATTAATAACATAAACATTACCTTTTTTAACTGCTTTAAGATTATCCATCGTCATTATCTCCTGGTATATTATGTCCTCTCCCTTGTTCCCCATTCCACTGCCTCCGTTAACGATTATGACCTCCGGATTTTTGGTCAGCAACTCCTCTCTGTTGACTATCCTGAAACCATCGAAATTGAATACGTTCTCTCCTCCAGCAATGCTGATGATCTGGTCAATGAAGGTGTCTTTACCGCTGGCCCAGATGGGGTCGTGCCAGATGATGTGTGCTACTGTCACATTCCTGTTCTCCCTCTCCTGCACTTCCTCCCTGACTTCCTCCACCTTGTCTTCCATCATGTAGGTGATCTCTGAGGCGTTCTCCTCTTTGTCTGCTATCTCCCCCAACACCCTTATGTTGTGCTTAACGTCCTCTAAATCCTGGGGATTTAAAGCATAGACTGTCACATATCTCTTAAGTGTTTCTACTACCTGCCTCCCGTTGCCGTGGGCAGCTACAACCAAATCAGGGTCCATGGAGATGACGCTCTCCACATTCACAGTAGTATAACCCCCTATCGTAGGCTTATCTTCTGCTTCTGGGGGGTAGTTACAGTAATCGGTCACAGCCACAATACTATCGTTCAAACCCAAAGCATATAATATCTCCGTGTTGCTGGGCGAAAGGGAAACGATCCTGTCCGGGGTCTCATTGATTTGAACGCTATAACCGTAATCGTCCACAAAAATTGTTTTGCTCGCATTTGGTGTGCTCGACTCTGTAATATTATCAGTAGTATCTGTGAAGTTCTCAGGACTAGTAGAGTTATTTAAATCACTCGCATCCTGAATACATCCAGATAACGTCAGGATAAATAGTATAAAAAGTAAAAAGATGGTTTTTTTGGCCTTCATACTTCAAATTCCTTCTTCACCTGGTCCTCTTCCACAGATAGGCAATGGATACAGATGCCACTAAGACCATGCAGATAACCAGTATGCCGACCGTCGAAACAGGAGTAGTTGGTCCTTTCTCTTCCTTTGTCCCCTCTTCTTCGCTCAAATTCTTAGCAGTAGCTTCAGGAGTATCCACAGTTGTAGTTGTTGACGTTGAGGTTTTCTCAGGTATATCAGTCTCAACTTCAGTTCCTCCTGCTTTTCCTCCTGCTTTTTCCAACTCAGATAAATTGGTCTCATCGAACTCAATATCGTCTGATTGATTGAAGTTTATGGCTCCAATCGGCTGCGGTTTTCCCAGTAAACCCATGATGGCGCTGACGGTCATGTAACCCGGATTGGATGTTTGGTACGATGTATATTTAAAGAGTCCTTCTTCGGTTTGAAGGCCCAGCAAGTGATCAACCACACTCGAATTATTTTCCTTCCAATCAGCAGGGTTCACACCTGCAGCGATCAATGCCTGAATAGCCCAAGCATCACTGGCTGCATTGCTTGCTGACGAGCCGAAGTACCTCACCCCTCCATCCTCGTTCTGACCAGTCTTCAAGTATTCTAAAGCTCGCTTGATAGTCTCAGAGCTCTTAGGCTCTCCACCAGCTATTAATGCCTGTATTGCGGCTGACGTATCATCATAATCGCTTTTCTCTCCCACGGCCCAGGGAAAACCTCCATCCTCGTTTTGCTGCTCCTTTAACCAGTTAATCGATTGATTTACGTCCTCACCGCAGGCTTCCAGAGCCAGAGTACCCCATATAGTAGTGTAAACGAAATCGCCGATCTGACCGTTCTGCTTCATTTCTGATTTCAGTTGAGATGTCAAATTAACTCCACCAAACTCCTCAGGGTCTTCGCCGGCAGCATTTAAGGCCAAAATGGTCCTGGCATAGTCCGCGGTTCCCATTTCACCCAGAGATTGGTTCAAGTTGTTCCTCAGGTAGTCTATGGATGAATTATTGTTCTTGGTCCAGTTATGGGGGTCCTGTTTAGCCGTTACGAGCGCCATCACAGCCCAGGAGGTTTTGGATATGGAGCTGTTCTCATTCGGGTTTGCAAAGCCCCCGTCGTCATTTTGAACGGTCTTGAGCCAGTTCAGAGCCTTAACTATTCTCTCATCTGTAACGTTCAACGGAAAATTGTCCCATTTAACTATGATGGCGAAATTGCTGAATGAGCTCAACTGGGATTGGTAGTAAACGTATTCTTCACTCTCATTCTTGATGGCGGTGGACAACTCAATGTTTTCTCCATTCCGGTGTTTTATGAGAACCACTTCCTCCTTAGTGTGGTTCTTATCGTTCAACCACTGTTTGGATACTCTGAACTGTATGCTGCCGCTTGCGGACTGATTCAATTCAATACTGAAGCTATCATAAACGTCTGCCGGCATAGTAAACACATTATGGGATAATCTGAGGTTAAGATTCTTGCTTTCAGATGTTAGATTAAGAGAGGTAACATTGAATTTTTGAGCAATTCCTGATGAGAACTCTACCTTACTTCCATTGGGCTGGA
>JBKHKH010000009.1:0-27302 GCA_046537735.1 Archaeoglobaceae archaeon
GAAGTTCAGCCGCGTAGCATCTTACGATACCACTTTCTTCTTTTTTATTGCTTAACCTATAGTTTATATTACAATCAAAAATGGATAGCATAGTGGTCAACGGATATCTTATTGAGGCCACCATATCCATATGCCATTGGCAGCCTCAATCCTTCTCCCTTTTATCTGCCCCTCTATACCCAATTTCTGCAATCTCCTCAGTAGCAATCCTTTTCGTTGATGACGTTTTTAATTCCGGTATAATAACCGTTTCCGAAAATTTTAAGTAAGATAATGTTAAAATCGTGATTAAGTTCGTAATCTATCTAGGAATAAATCACGGAATTAAGTTCGGGGTAGAGGGATGCATGATCATGAGTTTGAAAATAAGGATGCCTGAACCTGATGGAAAACAAATAATTGGGAGGGAGAACTGTGGTTGGTGATATAAATGGATCAAAATATATTCGATAAGCCCCGAAACGTCATGGAATTGGCAACGGAGAATGTTATAACTATAACCCAGGCAACAAAGGTGGTGGACTGCCTTAGATCCATGGTTGATCACAACTTCAGGAGAATCCCTATAGTAGATGAGAAAGGTAAGATACAGGGCATAATCTCTGCCACAGATCTTGTCAGTTTCCTAAGTGGCAAACACAAGCTCGTAAATGAAAAATACAGGGGAGATTTAGCGGCAGCAGTTAATGCAGATGTGGAGGAAATAATGGAAAAAAATGTAGTTGCAGTAAAGAACACTGACACCTGGCCCGATGCTCTGGAACTGATGGTGGAGAATGAAGTGGGTGGCTGTCCTGTTGTCGATGAGCAAAGGACAGTGATAGGGATCATTACAGAAAGAGATATTTTAAGGTTTTTGGCGGCTCACACCGAGCTTAAGGGTCGTGTAAGCTTTTATATGACCAAGAACGTTTTAACAGCAAGCTCTAACGATAGTATTGGAGAGATAATGAGAACTATGATCTCCAAAGGATTCAGAAGAGTTCCCATAACGGATGGAGATGTTTTTACCGGTATAGTAACCACAAGAGAAATATTGAGATATTTTGGGGAAGAATCATTCGATCTGTTAACTACAGGAAAGATAGAGAAAGCATTGAAGGAGCCTATCGGTAGTATTTTAAGGAACCCTCTTAGATACAGGGAACCATTATTTTGTGACCCTCTCGACAGGATAGCTAATGTTTCACAAGTAATGCTGGAAAAGAATTACGGAGTAGCGTTAGTAGGTAAGGATGACGAGACGGTAGAGGGCATATTAACTGAGAAAGACATAATGAAGTTCCTCTATACCAAAATTTTTCTACCCTCCTGGTGGAAGAGCAGTTAACTACCGTAGAACAGCTCCAGAGAGTGTATTCAAGGTTCTGTATAGATTTTAATGATAACTTAACGTCTACTCTACATCTTCAGGAACCTGGCATTTACAGCCACTATCACGGTGCTCAAGCTCATCAGTATGGCTCCCACTGCCGGCGACAGCAAGATACCCCAGGAGTAGAGTACGCCTGCCGCTAAGGGTATGGCGAAGGCGTTGTAGCCCGTGGCCCACAGGAGGTTCTGGAACATCTTGGAGTAGGTCTTCCTGGACAGAGAGATTACATCCACGGCATCCCTGGGGTCATTCTTTACCAGCACAATGTCCGCCGACTCCACCGCAACATCTGTCCCAGCTCCAATGGCTATACCTACATCAGCCTGGACCAGAGCGGGAGCGTCGTTGACCCCATCACCCACCATGGCCACCACGTATTGCTTCTGGACCTCTTTTATCTTCTCCGCTTTCTGGTGAGGAAGGACTTCAGCGAAATAGTCGTCAAGGTCCAGCTCCTCAGCAACCCATTTAGCCACAAAGCGGTTGTCACCGGTCAACATCATGCAGTTAACCCCCATACTCTTCAACTGCTGAATCGCTTCTCTGGACTCACTCCTGATGATATCAGCCAGTGCGACTGCTCCCAGGGGGTTGTAACCCTCTAAAAGGAACACCACGGTCTTCCCCTGCTGCTGCACCTCTTCTATCTTCTGGTTACCCGCTCTCACTTCAATACTGCTCTCCTGGAGGTAGCCGGGACTGACCATCATCAACTCTTTTCCGTCCACAGTCCCCTTCACTCCTTTACCGGCCATAGACTCAAAGTGCTCCACCTCAGCCAGCTCGATACCTTTTTCTACAGCGCTGTTATAAACTCCCTGGGCGATGGGATGCCCGGAATTACTCTCCAGAGATGCCGCTAGCCTCAAAACCTCTTCCTGACCCATATCAGAAAACGATATAATATCGGTAACCCCAAACCGTCCTTCGGTCAGCGTTCCGGTCTTGTCAAAGACAACCGCCTGCAGGTTCCTGGCCCTCTCAAAAGCCTGTCTCTCCCGGATAAGCAAACCGGACTTCGCCGCCAGAGAAGTGGATACCGCCACCACCAGAGGTATGGCCAGACCCAGTGCATGGGGGCATGTTATGACCATGACCGTAACAGACCTCTCGATGGCAAAGACAAATTCTCTTCCATATGAGAGCCACGCCAATAAGGTAATGGCACCCACCGTGAGAGCAATGACGGTGAGAATGAACGCCGCCCTGTTCGCCAGGTCCTGAGTTCTGGATTTGCTCTCCTGTGACTGGCTCACCAGCTCGATGACCTGACTGAGGTAGGTCTCTTTACCCGTTTTCTCCACCTCCACAGTTATAGAACCTTCTCCATTAATTGACCCACCGATCACTTCATTATCTACTTTCTTGGGAATAGGTCTGGACTCTCCGGTGAGCATGGACTCATTGACGCTGGTCTCTCCATCCAACACAACCCCGTCCACCGGTATCTTCTCTCCCGGTTTGACCAGAACCCTATCCCCAGCCTTAAGCTCCTCTACCTTAACCTCAACCGTATGAGAGTCCTTGACGAGGTGGGCGTCGGAGGGCATGATCTTCACCAGCTCCTCCAATGCCCTTGAAGCCCCCATCACGGAGCGCATCTCCACCCAGTGACCCAAAAGCATCACGTCTATCAGTGTGGCAAGCTCCCAGAAGAAGTACTTCCCTGGCAGGCCAAAAACCACAGCTGAGCTGTAAACGTAGGCTACGGTTATGGCCACTGCTATAAGGGTCATCATCCCCGGATTCTTCTTACTCAACTCGTCCACAATGCCTCTGAGGAAAGGATAACCCCCATAAAAGAAAACCACTGTGGACAGAACAAAGACCACGTAGGTATCTCCAGCGAACCTGAAAGTATAGCTAAAGAATTCCTGAATAAGAGGAGATAAAGCCAGAATGGGAATTGTGAGAATTGCAGAGACTATGAACCTGTTCTTAAAATCCTGAAGCATGTGAGCGTGATGATTACCCTCACCATGTTTGCCGTGTCCCCCATGTCCTTCGTGGTCACCGTGCCCTTTATGCTCTGGGTGTTCTTCTTTTCCTTCACCTTTACTTTCGTGCTGGTGTTCGTGTCCAGCATGATCTTGCATTTCCTTATCGGTCTTGTTCTCTTGAGAATTCTCCCCATGAACCTCATCGGTTTCATTCTTCCTCTGCCCCATATCATTACCCCCAAAAATAACCTGTTCTAAGTTATTGGTACACTATTTTAAATTATTCCCAGCTGAATAGTGATGTAAAACTCTGTGAATAATTCGATTACTGTCCGCAGCAACTTGGATAGAAAAAATTTTAGAGTATAACAGCCGATTTTGGTTCATGGAGTCGAAAGAAAGTGAAGGCGAGCAACAAGAAGTCGTGTACCTCGTTCCCCACACACACTATGATGCGGTATGGGTTTTCACCAAAGAGGACTACTTTTACATTAACATAGATCTGATATTGAAAAAAGTAATTAATCTACTGGAAAATACAGATGACTACAAATTCGTCATCGAACAGACATTTTTGCTGGAAGAAGTTGAGGCCAGGTTTCCGGACCTGTTCTCTAAATTGAAGGAGTATATCCGTCAGGAAAGGATAGAGGTCGCCGATGGGGAGTATCTGATGGCGGATACCATGCTCCCTCAAGAAGAGACGCTGATCAGGGAAATCCTTGCTGGAAAACAATACGTGAAACAGAGATTTGGTGTGGATGTACCCGTTATGTGGCAGGCGGACAGCTTCGGCCTGAATGCTCAGCTCCCTCAGATCTACAGAAAATCCGGTTACCGCTATCTGGCATTCAGAAGGGGGTGCCCGGAGAGAAAACCATCTGAATTCCTGTGGGAAGGTCTTGACGGAACAAGGATATTGTCCCACTGGATGCCCCTGGGCTATAGAGCTGGACTGGATTTGAGCAAGCTGGATGAGAGCTATAGAGAGCTGAGGAACCTGGCAATTACTAGACACATTCTGATGCCCTGTGGAAGTGGAGTCACCATGCCCCAGCTGGACACGCCCAGGGCTGTTAAAAAGTGGAACGAAAACCATTTAGGGAAAATGAAAATTGCTACTCCTTCTGAATTCTTTAAAGCTCTGGAGGAAGATGCTACCAACATACCTATAAGAAAAGGGGAGATGTATTCCGGCAGGTACTCCGAGGTCTTTCCGGATTGCTCATCCAGCAGGATGTGGGTTAAAAAGGCTCAAAGAAAATTTGAGAACTGGCTGCTAAATCTCGAGAGATTTGCGGCTGTTCTTCAGGTTATCAACGATTGGACTTACCGGGAGGAGCTTCAGGACTTCTGGTCTAAATTATCCTTTTTTGGTTTTCACGATGTGGTGCCCGGAACCAGCATGGATAGCGCTTATGATGAAGTAAGGGATATCATTGGTTTTCTCAAGCAAAAGCTACCCTATCTTCATGAGAGGGTGCTCAAAGAAGTTGTAGAGAAAGACTCCGGAGATAAGACCCGTGGAGATATAATCGTTTTTAACTCACTTTCCTGGGAAGTCTCCAACTGGGTAGAGGTGGACCTCAACTTCAATGAACGAGATGTTTACCACATTGGTGGTTTGAAGAGCGAGGATGAAGAAATTGAAGTAGAAATATCCCGGTTCACCAGGTTTGAGGATGAATCCCTGAGATATGCAAGGATCGGTTTTGTTGCCACTGTACCTCCCATGGGCTACAAAGTGTACAAGATCATGGAGAGCAAGCCAAAGAGAAAAGATAAAAGCTATATCAGAATAGAGGGTAATACCATTGAGACCGGGCACCATCAGGTAAAATTCGATCCATCTATAGGCCTTATTGACATCTACAAGAAAGGTGAAAAGATCTGCAGAGCCAATGAGCTTGTGCTGGAAGAAGAGATTGGGGACCTTTACTACCATAAGAGCACGATGGGGTTCCCCATGAAAACAGAGAGCGGTGAGGGAATGAAATATGGCTCTTTCCGTACAAAGAACTTGTGGATCGATAAGTCGCCCGTTAGAAGAGTAATCAACATTGAGACCGACTACTTTTCACTCAGGTGGCCCTATCGGCTTACAGATAAGCTGGAACCTCTGATATGGAGGCATAACTTCTTCAATGTAACCAAACAGATAATCGTGTATAAGGATCTGCCCAGAATTGATTTTAAGACCATAGTGGACAACAATCACACCAGGATCAGGTTGAGGACCAGGTTCTCCACCAGCATGAACCTTCCAGAGTACCAGTGCGAGACTCAGTTCGGAACTGTTAACAGGCCCACCAATCAGTACTATCTCAACCCCGATGACTGGGTAGAGAACCCCTCGGGAGTTTTTCCTTCACTGAGATGGATAGACTACAGTGACGGTGACAAGGGACTGACGGTCATCAACAAGGGCACACCGGAGAACGAAGTAAGAGACGGTGATGTATATCTGACTTTACTCCGAGCTACGGACATCCTCTCCTCTGATGGCAGCACAGGACCTGCCATCCCCGTTCCCGATGCAAAGGAGATGAAGACTTATATCTACAAATATTCAGTTTACCCCCACAGCGGAGACTGGAAGAAAGCACAATCATACAAGCAGGGTTACGAATTCAACTACAATCTACTGGCTAAGCAAATCCCAAGGTCTGAAAAATACAGGTCAAAGAGGTCCTTCGTAAGCATAGAGCCAGATAACCTGATAATGACCGCCTTAAAACCATCAGAAGATGGCGAGGGGATAGTACTAAGGTTTTACGATGCTGCTGGAGAGGAGACCGAAGGTACTGTATCCCTGTTCACTACACCTGAGAGAGTAGTGATGACAAATTTGCTGGAAGAGGAGCAGGAAGACCTGGAAGTGAATAGCGAAATTCAGCTGAAGGTAAAACCCTTCGAGATCATAACCCTCAAGATAACCTTTTAATTTTTAACTGTTGAATAAATTACAGGTTAGATAGAAAATAAGGATATTGAGATCTTATTGAGAGTTTTGATGGTATTCGTAGCTCTCACCTGGTTCTAAAACCACTACTTCGACCTTCAGACCCTGTGTTTCAACTGCTTTTTTCAACTCCTCCGGGTCCTGCTTTATTAAAGGAAAAGTGTTATAGTGCATGGGTATGGCCACTTGGGGATTTATGAACTCCAGAGCCTTCACTGCCCCCTTTATCCCCATGGTAAACCAATCCCCTATGGGTATCAGCATTACCTGTGGTTTGTGCAGCTCACGGATCAACTGCATGTCCATGAAAACGTCTGTATCTCCAGCGTGATACACCTTTACCCCGTCCATCTCTACGATGACACCTGCAGGGTCCCCCATGCTCACCGTAACTCCTTCCTCCTCGGCATCAGCAGAGTGTAAAGCGTGGACCATGGTAACTTTAACTCCGTTCACTTCAGCGGTACCCCCAATGTTCATTCCCACAGCCTCTACTCCTTTTCTTGAAAGGTAAATGGAGAGTTCATCTATGCACACCACTGGAGCATTATGTTCCCTGGATATCTCAACAGCGTCACCCAGGTGGTCTCCGTGGCCATGGGTCACAACTATCAGGTCAGGACTCACGTCTTCAACTCTTAAAGCCGCATTGGGATTCCCTCTTATAAACGGGTCGATCAGCACTTTCCTGGACCCTTCCAGAAGAAACGCTGCATGACCAATCCACTGGATCTTCATATACTGTCTTCTTGTTGCAGAATATTTAATTCTTCAGGTTTAAAGGGCAATCACGAAACTGGCAGTTTATATTTGTATTACTTATACTGTGTCATAGTACATCAAAATCTATAGATGAGTTCTGAACGTGGGAATCGGTTTAATAGTTTAATAGTTTAATAGCACACGTCTCCCCCAATGAACTTGGTTATCTCATTCTCGGTATAATGTTTGAGGGTGGACATTATATTGTCACTCTTCAGTATGTCGTCTATGATAGTAAGCATTCTATCTTTTTCCTCCCGTTTAACTTCTGAACTTTCCACGTCTTTTCTGAGCTTCTTCAGGTCGCTGACTGCACCTTCAATATGGGGATGAATGTATGCTTGGACCAATCTCTTCCAGAACTCCTCATTCATATAACATACCTCTATCGCTATCATCATAACGCCTTATTTATTAAAAACTTTTCCTGAAGTCCAGATTTTTTATTCTGATCAACCTGTTCCATGAAGCTATCGACACCAGGCCCCCTATCAATAAAATCTTTCTCAACAGCGGCATAGATTCCCAAAGAGTGGCTTTCCAGGAATTATAATAAGCTTGCAATTCCATTAACTGAGGGTATCTCCATTCTCCATCAGAGTAAAGGGCGTTAGTAGCATTCTCGTACTTTTTGGTAAACTCGGTCTCCTTTTTACCCGGGTAATCGACCCAAAAGTGGACTGGAGACACGTGGAACGAATATGAAATGCCCTTCCTTTCCAGGATGGAAGCAAACAGTATAGCTCTGCTCTTGCAGTCTCCTGCCCCTTTTCCGATAACCTCTTGAGGATTGGGAATATACCAGGGAACACCGTAAACCCCAAAGTCGTATTCATACTCCACGTAACTGGCGACAAACTTTTCGATCTCCTCAGGGTCCGAAGGAAGGTTATTAACCGATAGGGGTAGATCGGAATTGACTTGGGGGTTGGAAAGCCTTTCCAGGCTGGTAATGAGGAGAAAAGGATTGGGATAAAGGATGATGAATATCCACATGAGAGACAGAATTGCTTTCGTTCTTAACCTCATAATAGAATAGAGTACGGATGTCCACAAAAAATTTTTGACTCCCACAGTCCAAATTAAAAACGTATATGCTGTCATCATTACGCTTAATACTCAAGGGGATTGCACAGTATGTGAGAGGAAAGCCAATTATTTTAGCTCATACCATCAGCAACAAATGTAACTTGAAATGTCCATTCTGTCCTTTCAGGTCTGTTGAAGGAGAGGAAATGTCCAGAGAAGACATATTCGATTTTCTGAGGAAGAGCAAGAAGCTGGGAATACTGGTATATACTGTATGGGGAACCGAACCACTGCTCAGGGAAGATCTGGGGGAGTGTCTGGAGTATGCCAGATCTCTGGGTATGCTGAACATGGTCATCACCAATGGGACTCTCTTAAGGGATAAACTGGAGATGCTAAAATACTGTGATTATCTAATCGTATCCGTGGATGGAGTTAAGACCTACCCCCAGATAAGGGGTGGAGACCTCGATAGAGTAGTAGAGGGAATTATGATGGCAAAGGAGGCTGGCATCAGGACTTCAATCAACTGCGTTCTCAACAATGTCAATCTGTATGATGTGGATGATCTGGTGGACCTTGCAGAGGAGCTTGGGGTGGGTATTGTTTTTGAGCCCATACATGAGTATCAGAGCATCTCCCAAGAAGTGTGGGAAGAATACGGTATCAGGGATGAACAGAAGTATAAACAGGCGGTGGACAGGATAATAGAAATGAAGAGAAAGGGTAGAAGTGTCTTGAACTCTTATCCCTATCTGGAGATGATAAGGGAGAGAGAACCGGAGTTCAAGTGTAAAGTTAATGACACCATCCTCCACCTGGGATTGGATGGGAAAGTGGAGAGTTGCTTTGGGGTTATAGGGGATGCAAACGAGGATCTGGAGGAGCTATGGAAGAAATGGAGACTGCAGGGTAAGCAGTTAAGTGAGAAGTGCGAGGGCTGTCTTTTCTCCGGATATGTGGAGACCAGCCTGCTGTTCAATTTGGACCGGAGAGTTATCTGGAATTACCTGAAGCACCTGTAACCTGTAAGTTGATTTATTGGATGTTAGATATTGGAACCTTAACCTTTTCTCCGCCAGACGATTATAGCTGCTGTGGCAGCGGCTAATGCAAGCAAATATACCTCGAAACCAGGTGATTGGTTATCCTGTTGCTGGTTCGACTTGTTTATGCTGGATTTCATCTCTATAAGCTCGCCCATGGTGTAGAGGTTGTTGGTGAGCTTGGACCAACCCAGCTCAAAGGTCATGATCTCCGGACCCATCATGGCGGATGCGTGTCTGGAGCTGGTGGCGTAGAAAAGCCATTGATCAACCCATAATCTCTCCAGGCGCTCGTCAAAGGGATTGGAGTTAGAGGGTAGACCTTCCGCCACTCCTTCCTCCCAACCGGTGGTCATCAATTTCGTAGCCTCCAGCACCATTCTATCCGTCTCGTCGTTCGTCTTCTGTAGTTCCTCGAAGTGGTTCTCTACCCATTCGGTGCTGTGGCACTGGATGCACACCTTTTTCATCTTCTCCTTCCTTTCCATCTGCTCTCTTTCGCTGATAAGGTATTCAGAAGCTGGTTCTCCTGTCAGAGTGGTAGGCAGTGTTTGGCCATCCTCGTTCATGATCTTGTAGGTAGAGCCGTTGATGGGGTGAGGATGGGAGTATACCCCAAAAAGCCTTACCCAGATCCGGCTGTCGAAGTCATGAGTCCTGCTGGAGACTACATTCCCTGCCTTATCCACGACAAGAGAGTTGTGGCAAGCGGAGCACGTAGGAGCCTTGAAGTCCTCTCCTACTGTCCAGGGAACGGAAGAGAAATTCCACTTATCGTGCTCAGATGAGAAGATGTTCCCGTGCTTGCTCTGCTTATACACGTTAAATGCGGGGACATCGGGCTTATAGTGACACTGACCGCAGGTGTAGGGCTTCCTGGCCATGCTGATATCGAACCCGTGTCGGGGATGACATGCTGTGCAAGAGCCCATGCTGTCGTCGGGATTGATCCTTCCCACCCCCTGATTGGGCCATCCCTGAATACTGGGAACATTGGCGCTGATTCCGGGCCTTTTAACCTCTCTGGTGCCGTTAACACTTAGTTTCGTTCCGTGACACGCAAAACAGGTCTCATTCTGGGCGTTGGGCGGGCTGTATTCGGGGGTCAGTTCTGTTCCATTGGCAGAGTATATGGTGGTCATGGTCTCGTATAGTGTCTTATATATGGGGTTCTTCTCCAGATTGTCGTAAGCATGGGCCTTCACCGTGTCCTGATACTGATCCCACTCCACAGGGTGACAGGTGCTGCAGTCTTGGGGAGAAACGACTACATTTATCCGGTACCCAAAATGGGCAAAACTATCTTTATGCTCTTCAGTGTTCTGGCTGTGGCACTCATAACAGCCAACTGCATCCCTTCTATATTCTGACGGAATAATGGATAGATAATCGACGCTGATCCTTCTCTCTATCCTGTCCTTCGGCTGGAGTTATTGAAGAGTGTCTGCTGGATCTCCAGTCTTCCACCAAGCCCGGTGTGTACTTTTGATGACAATTTAAACACGTCTGTGTTTCGTTGCTTACCTTTCCCAATTCCTCCGAACTGACAGAGCAAATGAAGAGGATAAGAACAGTGACAGCAATTAAGATCCTTATAGCAGATGAGAGTGGCGCTATCACCCTCCGCTCTGTAAGCTTATCCTCATCTTTAGAACACGAACTACCAACCACCACTTTTTTGCCCCCTGTTAACTTCACTAACTCTCTTTTCACTTATAAGTAGTTATTGCCTACTGTCCATGTCCTTTGTCTACTGGCGATCACTCACAGGTTATTGATCTGCACCGATTATCACGTTGAGAACGCCACTCACAATTTTATCAATCCGCATCTTGATACTGCAATGATACCTAAGATGATGACCCTCAATAAAATAAGAGAACAGTGTTGGTTACTGTTCAATGGAACTGAGCCACCCTCTTCTCAACCACTTATCTCTGTATTTGGGATCAGGGGTGCAATTCCAGGGGTCAAAATCATTACATTCCACAGGCCAGATAAAGACATCTCTTCCAAGATACGTCCATCCGAACTCGATCTCCCTACCGCAATTGGCGCAAACGACGTAAAATTCTACATCACCCACTTCAATATCCAGGGGATCATTCTCTTGAATTTCAAAATCTCCATGGGGATCATAACAATTTCTGCAGTAGATGTTCACTCTAAGGTCACCCATATGGGGCTCTTCCACGTCTTCATAGAATTCGCCGGCTGATTCGTCAAAGCGATGGTCATAACCCAGTCTATAGAAATCAACTCCGGGAATGTAAAGCGTATAATTGCTCTGGTAAGCCAAACCGTTCTCACTCCTTCCACATTTACATTTTTGGGTCTCTATGAGCGACTTGGCTACCTTATAATACTCTTTTACTATTAATTCACGATATCCACAATATTTACAGGTAAAGAACTCTTCATCCATTCCCTCAACCTCCTTTTTTACCAGGTTCGACTCACACAACCATAAAATGAGAAAGGCCAGTCTAAAGCAGCCTCTGAGTTTCAGTTAATCGGTCAATAAAAATGACAATAGAGCTATGTTGATCTATAGCTATTGTTAAGTCAGTAAATACTATTCACTATCTCCAGAATCTTCGTCCCCCTCCTCTTCTTCCTCTACCCCTAGCTTGACCTGGAGGGTCCGATGCTGTTCTACCTCTATATGCAGGCCTATCTACTCTGTTAGCGTAACCGGGCATTTTGTATCCTGAACAAAGTCCCGCTCTTCTTCCAGTTCTGGGTCCTTCTCCTCTAGGACCGGTTCTATCTCCACCTGGCATAATTATCACCTATGAATAATGTACACTCTATCATACTTATATTTTTCGGGTAACCTAAAAATTGATGTAGTATAAATATAAAAGTCGTGAGAGAATAACCCACTCAAAAACGTGTATCAGCTCATGTATTTACTGGCATACGAAAAGAGAGGGTAAAAAGGTTATTAAATGAAAATAAGAGCTGTAAACCGGTAAAGAATGGAAATGAGGATGAACTGGTTGAAGTTGAACACAGCGGAAATCCCGAAAAAAAGTTAAAAGGCTAAAGGGAAATGAAGAGCGATTCGAATAAGACACAGAAAAGCAAGCCCGGAAAGAGGAGCATTTACACATCATTCTATAAAGCAGTCAGGAGCTTCATATCCGTTTTACCCATACTTTTGGGTGTTATATTGCTTCTGGGTCTCTTTAGAACCGTGGTACCCAAAGAGATGATATCATCTGTTTTTACGGGGAACATGCTGGGTGATACTGTTATAGGGGCTCTGGCGGGTAGTGTGTTGGCGGGGAATCCCATAACCAGTTATATTATTGGAGGAGAGCTCCTGACTGATGGAGTGAGTTTATTTGCCGTGACTGCCTTCATAGTTGCCTGGGTCACAGTGGGAGTAGTTCAATATCCTGCTGAAGCCGGAATCCTGGGGAAGAGGTTTGCTGCCGTCAGGAATTTGGTCAGTTTTGTTCTGGCCATACTGGTGTCCATAGCCACGGTAACTACTTTGATGGTGATACAGTGAAAAAGAAGGGCGAGAGCAAGAGGAACTACGGCCTCTATTTTCTTCTGGTGGTCCTGCTGCTTTACCCTGTGCTTTACTTGTTCAATCCCCAGAAGACTGTGGAATCTGCTATCGCCAGCGGTAACTTATTAGTTCAAATTGCCCCCATACTTCTCCTGGTAGTAGTCTTCATGGGAATAGTGAATTACGCTTTAACACCCCACAAGATCTCCAGGTACGTGGGGAAAGGTTCAGGAGCCAAAGGGTGGTTACTGGCTGCAGTAATGGGGATCATCAGCCATGGACCCATTTACGCCTGGTATCCCCTATTGAGAGACCTGCAGGAGCAGGGGATGAGAAATGGTCTGGTAGCTGTTTTCCTCTACAACAGGGCAATAAAAATACCTTTGTTGCCGGTGATGGTCTATTATTTTGGGTGGGTGTTTGTCGTGCTGCTCACCATTTACATGCTGATAGCATCCATAGCAGGTGGAAAGCTGGTGGAAGAGCTCTCTGACTGACCTACTCGGACATTCCCACCGGTCCTTCTCTCAAGTATTTCTCCGGGTCTCTCTGGAACAAAAATCTGCAACCAGGAGCGCAGAAATAATATGTCTTACCCTTATACTCAGTTTTAATGGCTTCTTTCTCATTGACTTCCATTCCGCATACGGGATCAATTGCCATGTTTTATCATTATGTTTTCCGCTATTTTTGCTTTTCCCTTACCCTGTAACCCTTCATCAGCAGGGAGTTGGTCACCACACTTACGCTGCTGGCCGCCATTGCGGCTCCTGCCCACTCAGGCCTGAACAATATTCCAGTAAACGGATATAGGGCGCCTGCTGCTACAGGAATGAGCACAGAGTTATATATTAGAGCCCAGAAAAGGTTCTGCTTTATTTTCCCCAGGGTCTTCTCGCTCAACTTAATGGCTGCCACCACGTCCAGGAGATCGTCTCTGACCAGCACGATCTCCCCGCTCTCCATAGCAATATCGGTCCCGCTTCCAATGGCAATGCCTATGTCTGCCTGAGCCAGGGCGGGGGCATCATTTATGCCGTCACCCACAAAAGCCACTACTTCCCCCCTGTCCTGCAGTTCCTTAACCTCTTCCGCTTTCCGGTGAGGCAAGACTTCAGCCATGACCTCATCCATATCAAGCTCTCTGCCTATGGCCTCTGCCGTTTTCCTGTTGTCCCCGGTGATCATGACCAGCTTCTTACCCATTTTACGCAACTGCTGGAGAGCTTCTGGGGTGGTCTCCTTTAGGGCATCTGCAATACCTATTGCACCCACAACCCTATCGTTCAGGGCCACCATGACAGCGGTTTTACCTTCGCCTTCCAGAGCCTCAACCGACCTGTCTGCCTCTTCAGTAACCACTTCATTTCGGGTCAACAGGTTCTTATTGCCCACCAGAACTCTCTGACCATTTAGACTGGCAACAACTCCTAAACCCGCCTCGCTCTCAAATCTCTGGGGTTCAGAGAAGATCAGGTTCTCTTTTCTGGCCTTCTCCATAATGGCATGGGCTATAGGGTGCTCTGAACCGATCTCCGCTGAGGAAGCGAGCTGAAGGACGTTCTCCTGGTTAAAGGAAATAATGTCCGTTACTTCCGGCTTACCTCTGGTCAAGGTGCCTGTCTTGTCGAATACCACAGTGGTTATATCTCTGGCTCTTTCCAGGGCTTCGCTGTTCTTGATCAAGATACCGTATTCAGCACCCTTCCCCATTCCCACGGTAAGGGCGGTGGGGGTAGCAAGTCCGAAAGCACAGGGACAGGCGATAACCACTACGGAAATAAGAACGGTAAATGCGAATAATGAGGCCATGCCGGCAAGATACCATGAAAGAGAGGATACAATAGCAACTATGAGCACTACCGGAATGAAGTAAGAGACGATGGTATCTGCGATCCTCTGGATGGGTGGTCTGGTGCTCTGAGCCTCTTCCACCAGCTTGATTATCTGGGATATGAGGGTATCTTTACCCACCTTGTGAGCCCTGATCCTCAATACACCGTTCTGATTCACCGTACCTCCAAAGACCTCAGAATTTATGGTCTTCAGGTTGGGTATGGGCTCTCCGGTGACCATGGACTCGTCGACATGGCTCTCCCCTTTCACTACCTTCCCGTCCACAGGTATCTTTTCACCCGGCCGGACAAGGATAACATCGCCTATCTGCACGTTCTCTATGGGGATCTCTACTTTCTCTTCATCCCTTATGACCACAGCGCTTTTGGCCTGCATGCCCATGAGCTTCTTAATGGCTTCTGAAGTCCTTCCTCTGGCTGTAGCCTCCAGTGTCCTGCCCAGGAGGAGAAAGGCCAGAAGGAGCACTGCGGTCTCATAGAAAAGGTAATCCCGGGGAAGAATGTTTACTGTGGCGGCGATGCTGGCCACATATGCAGAACCAACGCCAATGGAGTACATCACTTCCATATTGAGGATTTTACGTCTTAAAGAATTAAAAGCAGTGGAGAATATACCTCTTCCGGAGTAATAAACTGCAGGTATAGAAATGAAGAACTGGATCCACTCCAAATAGGGAATACTCACAGGTCCCAATTGATTGCCGTAACCAACTACCAGAAGAAAGGACCCTACCACAGCGGCCACGGCGAACCTTTTTTTAAGCTGTGTGAGCGCTTCATCTCTTTCTCTGGATTCACCGGCATCCCCCTCATAAGTATAGCCCAGCCCCTCAATAACCTCTCTTATGTCATCAATGGATATCTTTTGAGGGTCGAACACAATTCTGGCGTTCCCGGTTGACAGGTTCACGTTGACTTGAGCTACACCTTCCAATTCACCGACTGCAGTCTCAATAGCCTTAACGCACATGGCACAGGTCATTCCGGAGATCCTGAGCGTGACTTCCTTCTCCATTATAATTCAATGGTTGTTTTTTAGTAATAAAAAGTTACTTAATCAATTGGTCTGTAAAATTGAGAGTTACCACTCACTGGCAAAAATCCAATCCAGAAATCTATTTATGAAGTTCTATCTACTTCTGAAGACATGAAGTACCTTCTGCTTATCCCCGACGGAATGGCTGACTGGCCTATTAAACAAATTGGGAACAAGACCCCTCTTGAATATGCCGACACCCCCAACATGGACTACCTCGCTGATGAAGGAGCTTGCGGGACGGCCAAAACGGTACCTGACAATTTCGAGCCGGGCAGCGATATAGCCAACATGACCATCCTGGGAGTGGACCCGGTGAAGTATTATACAGGAAGAGGACCTATCGAAGCCCTTGTCAGAGATATTAATGCCCAAATGATCTTTCGATGCAACCTGGTGTATGTCGAAGATGGTATAATGAAAGACCACTCCGGGAGGAAGATAGGGGATGAAGAGGCTAGGGAGATCATAGACTCTCTAAACGAGGGATTGGGAGAAAATACCAGATTCCATAAGGGAAAAAGCTACAGGAACCTTCTAGCCATAGACAGTGACTCCATAGACAGTGACTCTGATTATAATGTGAAGACCACTCCCCCCCACAACATTCTGGAGAAGAGATTTGAAGATTATTTGCCCTCAGATGGGACGCTTGCTTCCCTGTTGAACCACTTGATAGAAGAATCTAAGGAGATCATGAAGGAGAAGACGGCCAACATGATATGGCCCTGGAGTGGAGGTAAAATACCCTCTTTCCCCAACTTCACCCAGAGATGGGGGGTCAAGGGAGTAATGATCTCTGAAGTGGATCTACTTCAGGGGATAGGTAAAGGGATGGGACTTGAGGTAGAAGAAGTTCCTGGAATGACCGCCTACATAGATACCAATTACAGGGGTCTTGCCAGAGCAACACTCAAAAATTTGGGCTCTTCAGATTTTGTAGCCCTGCACCTGGAAGGTATAGACGAAACAGGTCATGAAGGTAGCCTGGAAAACAAAATAGAAGGAATTGAATTGTATGATGAAAAGATCGTGGGGCACCTGCTGGATAGACTGGAACTGGATGAGACCAGGATCATGCTGTTGCCTGACCATCCCACCCCCATCTCGGTCAGAACCCACGTGGCCGAGCCCGTGCCCTTTGTCTATTACGGTAAGAAAAGAGATGATGTAAAGTCATTCTCGGAGAGAGCCTGCAGAAAAGGATTGCTGGGTCAAGTGGATGGACTGAAGCTGATGGAAATCCTCTTCACTACTGACTAAATAGTTTAAATCTAAAACTCAGCTAAAGATCTAGAACCTCGATCTTATCTATAATGGGCTTAAAACTGAAATCGAAGTCCATTATCTTATCTTTCCTGGCTCTAGTGATGGGTTGAGAAGGTAAATAGACACAACCTTCATCCTCCATAATGGAGATGTCGTATGTTCCTGCTTTTTTTGCCAGCTCGATGATCTCATCCTTATCCAAGCCGATCAGTGGCCTGATCACAGGTATTTCCACCGCAATGTCCTCCATATAGAGGTTTCTTATAGTCTGGCTGGCTACCTGACCGATGTTGTCACCCGTTAGAACAGCATCACACCCAACTTTCTCTGCAAGAACTTCCGCCGCCTTGAGCATCCCTCTTTTGCAGTAAACACAGGTATACTTTTCGTTGATCCTCTTCCTTATCATGAACTCCCTTATCTTCTCCATTATGAGAAGTTGCTCTAAACTGTAAATCCTATCCTTTTTCCCATCAATTCTGGATACCAGCTCTTTTACCTTCTCCACTGACCTGTTACCAGTTGATACGTGCAAGTACTCGATCTCAGCACGGTCCAACATCAAGTAGCAGGCAACTACAGAATCTATACCTCCAGATAGCAGGGAGAGAACCTTCATGCGTTATCCCATCTTCATTTCTTACGGTAATATAAAGATAGCCCCAATCCCCGATTCCCCTAAAAAGAACGCATTTCTGTATTCAAACGATATTCAAGAGCATCATGGTGAATACGAGGCATGCCATTCCCAGTATGTCTGCTGAAGATGTTATCAGAGGAACCCCTACGTTATCCGGGTCCAGATTCTTTCTGTAAGCGATTATGGAGAAGTAGTAGGTCAGGAGATCCAGGGTAAGCATAAGCAGTTGACCCGCAATAACAGTGAGGAGAACCATTTGAACTGTGGGGATGGTGGGCAATTGCAGGAGTTGATTTACCATCTGACCAGCCAGACCTATAACGGGGAATATTATGAGAGCCAGAAGGTGCATGGTGCCGAAGCTCAATAAAACTTCTTTGGGAGGTCTGGACTCGGGATAGAGGATACCCAGGTGAAGCATAGTGGATATCCTGGCGGAGAGGATTCCCCCAATGGCACCTCCGTCTTCCAGAAATGCGGGTATGATAATGAACAACCCTGCCAGGGCCACGAAACTCTCCAGATTGTCTCCCAGAATTGTTCCTGCACCGAAATTGAGAACGGTACATATCAAAAGCACTGGAATGCTTTCCCTCACAATTTTTTCTCCCAAACCCCCTTGCTCAGTCCTCTTGTTGAGAAGATAGAATCCGGCGGTGAGCAGTAAAACTATAAAAGTAGCAATAACTTTTAGGTATGAGTCTATGGCCAGTACGATGTCCATAGAAGCAAATAAGAGGGGCAAAGTCACCATATCTCCGACAAGGGTGATAAATGGAGCTGTTACGTTGTCTGGATTCCAGCCCCATCGATAGCTCCCGATGGCAAGGGCAAAGGTGCAGGGGATCATCAATATGGCAGAGAAGAACGCCGCCAGAGTGGAGATAAGTGCAAGACTCAGTGTAAGCTCTAGAAATCCGGTATTTGAGCTCTCAATGGTGTTCAAGCCCATGGGGATCGCCATTTGAGCGGCAAGCAGACCGGCGATAATGCTGAAGATCAACAACAGAAGTGTGGATGAATAAACGTTCCTGGCGACTCTTTGATCCATTACGAAGGTGGGAGATATCTTACCCGTATGCAGGTATGAGCCCAATCTGGAGCCCAGAGAGGCGTAGATATTCCCTCTGAGAGCAATGCTGGGGGGGATGAGCAGAACGAGGGCAGGAAGTACCACAAACCTGTCACTGCCGTGACCCATAACTACTCCAGTCACCAGAGCCCCTAAAGTGCATAACATGAGGGCGACCGTACTTTCCGTGAAATCCCTGAAATTCAATCTCAGTGCAGTTAGTTCTACATCCTTCACCCCCTTGAGAACTATAAGGGATTTTATAACAAATATTTAAATTTATCTAGCTTTATTTAAGCTGTTCCAATTCCTTTTCTATGTTCATAGCCTTTCTCAGAGTAGTAAAGAAAAGAGCGGCTACGACCAATACAATAATAACAACCGCAATAAATACTGCTGTAAACTCATCCATCTATTCCACCTCCCTGACCTTTAGCTCCAAACTGTTGAGCTTTGTATCAAGAATTAAATACGCCAAGTAAGCTAATATGAACCCTATTATCATCATACCTAATGTGGCTCCGATATCCTCCCCAAAACTAGCCTGTTGAGGGTGTAGAGATGCATAAAGCCTGGTGGAGAGGTAAGTTATAGGGATAGTAGCGTAAGCAAATATCGCCAGAATAGAGGATGTCTTTGCTTTCTCCTCCAGACTCTCAATTGATGCCCGAAGAGTAAAATAAGCTGCATATGCAAACCATAGAACGAGTATGGTGGTCTCTCTAGGGTCCCAGTTCCAGTAGGTTCCCCAGGCAACGTTCGCCCAGATGGAGCCGCTGATGAGGGCGGCAGTAATAAGGAAGAAACCGGCTTTTGCGGATGATAAAGAAATTATATCCCAATTATAGCTTCTCTTTCTCAGATATTGAATTGAAGAGATTAGCGTGACTGTAAAGGCTAAAAATGCTGTTACAGCAGCTGGAACATGGAAAAACACAATTCTGTACACATTTCCGTGACCTTCTGCCTCTGGAAGTATAATTAGAGCATTGTATGAGCCAACTATGACCAATACCAGTGCTAACAACATCAGGGACAGAGGAGCTATATTCCATCTCATGTATTTTATTTTTAAAGAAGGTATATAGAGTTTATCATAGTATTCATCTTCCAAATCCATAAAGACCTCATTTTTCCCCTATAGATATGCTACCAACTTTGATTTTTTATTTTTATTATAATGGGCTGTGTGAAACCGAAACATTTAACTATTTTTACAATGATTATAATTGTAATAGTGAGGTGATATATTTGGAGAAAATTATTATTGTGCAAACAAAACTGCCTAAAGACGTTCTTGAAGAGCTTAAAAAGAAAACGGGCGAGTCCACAACAAAAGAAGCTCTCTCCAAGGCTATTAACCATTATATAAACTGTTTTATGGCTGAAAAGGAACAGAAGAGAACCCGCAAGACCAAGAAGAGAAGAAGCGGTAGAATACCTGTTTACCTGAACCAGCTTTTTGAAAAGTATGATATCGATAAAGAAAGCATAACTAACGATATCGATAGATAGTAAAGAACTTATAATCCGTCCAGGAGATCGAATATGGTGGGTGGTTCCTTAAACTTCAATCACAAACAACCAAAAGATGTGGTGGGTATGTCCGATACAGATCTGCTGCTCGTAGCAGATCCTGGGTACGAGGGGAGCTCACTCCTCTTCAACCTTGCCTCATCCTATTCTAGTAATGTTGTTTGGCTTGCTTACGAGCCCCCTACAATGATCGAATCTATTCTCTCTTCTTACGGCTATAAGGGAGAACTCCGGGTTATCTCATCCAAGCAGTACAGGGATTACAGCCTGGTCAATATAATGAACCTGAATGAGGTCAGTATATCTATAACCAAAGCCGCAGAAAACCTGGACAGGTTCTCCCTGATCTTCACTATCATACCCGAGTTGCTATTGATACATGGGCTGGAAAAGACCTATCTTTTCCTTCTCAACACCACCTGGAAGATACACAGCCATGGAGGTACGGTCTTTGCACTTATAACCAAATCCACTCAGGACCTGAGGTCGGAGTTTATGATCAGAAGGCTATTTCCCTTTACACTCATGCTACAGAAGAAGTTAGGTGAAGATGGTTGGGAACGAAATATAATAATGGAGAGCCCTCTGGAAGATTTTGAGGATGATGTAATACCTTTAGAGCCTGAGGGTTATAAAATCGATCTTCCCTCTGACTTTAAACAGAGCATCATCAAGTCCATTCACGATTAGCCGTTTCGAGACTCTTCTCTGCTAAATGGGGAATCCTTTTAATTTGGGATGGTAATCTGTTTTCATACCGGATCGATCAGATTAAATCAAAGTTCGTTTGGGATGGCATCATGTGAACATCAAAAGACTTTTTTACCATATCAGTGGTTATAATAATCATGAGGCTCAAGCTGAAAAAAACGTCCCCAAAAAAACAGGAAGAGAAAGAAGATATCCCCGAGATAGTAGAGGACATACAAGAAGAACTGGACACTTCTTCACAAATTCCTAAAGAGAATTTAGAGCTAAAAGATAAAGGAAAGATCGATGAGGATCTGAAACTGAAAGAAGAGGACGATGAGATATTTAAGAATATGGCAGAATCACTTGAAAGCGAATTCGAGGTCCCTGAAAATCTAACTCAAATCGATAGCTATCCCATCTACAGTAAGTATGTTTTCGCCAGCATACATATCCTGGATGGAGAAACAGAGGATGAAACTACCTATTTTATTAATGAACCTCCATTAGCCGAGAATGAAAAAGAAGTGGTTAAAGAAGTTCTGAACAAACTACAGTACTTCCCCATCACCAAGGAGGAAGAAAAAGAGAGTAAAGAAATACTTAGAGACAAAATGAATCAAATTCTTGAGGACTTCAGGATTCATCTAGACGAAATAGAGTATTATAGGATCCTCTATTATGTTCTTAGGAATTCGATTCTATTTGAGAAGATAACTCCCCTGATGTACGACCCCCAAATTGAGGATATCTCCTGTAACGGCTACAACAAGCCGGTCTATATCTTTCATAGAGTGCATACCAATTTGAAGACTAATATTCAGTTTGTAAACCCCGAAGTGCTGGATAGATTCGTTATAAAACTTGCCCAGCAGTGTGGAAAGCATGTATCCATTGCAGAGCCAATGATAGATGCTACCATGCCGGACGGTAGCAGGATTCAGATGACTTTGGGTCGTGAAGTCACGGACCATGGCTCTACCTTCACCATAAGAAAATTCAAGGAAGACCCTGTAACCCCTGTTGATCTGGTCACATGGGGAACTTTCTCTGCTGAAGAAATGGCTTTTCTTTGGCTTTGTATAGAGAATAAAAAGAGCCTCATCTTTGCTGGTGGTACTGCCAGTGGTAAAACAACTTCAACCAACGCTATAGCCCTGTTCATTCCCTATAAGTCCAAGATAGTTACCATCGAAGATACCAGAGAGCTCACTCTCCCTCATGAGAACTGGATCCCGGGGGTGACCAGGGATGCTTTCATGGGTGAAGAAGGCGCGATCGACATGTACGATCTTCTGAAGGCGGCGTTAAGACAAAGACCTGAATACATAATCGTGGGTGAGGTTAGAGGTAAGGAGGCTTTAACCCTCTTCCAGGCCATGTCCACCGGTCACACAACTTACTCCACTCTCCACGCTGACACGGTTAATGGTGTTATACACAGGCTGGAGAACCCTCCTATCAACGTGCCAAGGCCGATGATAGAGGCTCTGGATATAGTAAGCATCCAGTCCCAGGTTTATGTGGGTGAGAAGAGGCTCAGAAGGAACGTAGAGATTGCAGAGATAACGGATCTAGATCCTCAAACCAGGATGCTCAGAACCTCAACAGTATTCAACTATGATTGGATTAAGGACTCACACATAAGAATTGGGGCTTCCAAAGCCCTGGAAGATATCAAACAATCCAGAGGATGGGGCTCCAATGAGTTGCAGGGAGAGCTGGACAGAAGGAAAGCTATTTTAGATTATATGGTGGACAATGATGTAGTATCCTTTGGAGAAGTATCCTCTATAATCCGCTCGTATCAAACCAACCCGGAAAAAACAATGGAAAAATTGGGTATAGAAGAACAATAATAACGAGTTGGGTATAGAAGAACAATAATAACGAGTGATCGTTGAACTCAAAAAAGGGTTAAAAAGAGTGATTAGACGTAGGCTCCTTGTTTCAGTTTACCCAATAGCTTCTCTTTTGCTTTTTCACCGATAAGAGCGTGTTCTAGAACTGTCTCGATCCTGGAGACAGGTATTATCTCTATCTTTCCTTCGTGCTCTGCATCAAGTAATATATCGTCGAAGTTATCTTGAGGTACGATTACTTTCTTGATGCCGATCTGGATAGCGGCTTCGATTTTTTGGGTTACTCCACCTACAGGCAGCACTTCGCCCTTGACCGATAGGCTCCCGGTCATCCCCACTGACTGATCAACGGGGATCCCTTCTAAGGCAGATATCACTGCTGTGGCCACGCTAATACTGGCAGAGTCTCCTTCTACTCCCTCATAGGTACCCACGAACTGGATGTGTATGTCCAGATTGGAGATGTCCTTTCCGGTGAACTTCTTTATTATTGCGGACACATTCATCACTGCTTCCTGAGCTATCTCCTGCAGCCTGCCCGTAGCTATAACCTTACCCTCTTCTTTGCTTAAGGCTGGAGTGATTTCTGCTATTATAGGAAGCACTACTCCGGCAGATTCACCAATAACTGCCAATCCGTTAACCCTTCCTGATTCCTGGCCTTCTGTGGTGAAAAGTTTGTAATCTTTTCGTCTTTCGATGAACTTGTCTGCAAGCTGGGCCTCGATCGTTTTGGAGATCTTCTTGGCTGCCAGCACATGTTCTAATTTAGTGGTTTCAGAGCCTTCGCCTTTGGCGATATCGCCTGCGGTCCTGATAAGGCCCCCGAGCTCTCTGAATCTCAGAGTAAGATGGTTTCTCCTACCTGACCTCTTTCTGGCTTCTTTTATGATCTCAGCTACTGCGAACTCATCAAAATGGGGTATTTTACCGTCTTTGTTAACTTCTTGAGCCACAAATCGGATGAATTTTTCCCTATTTTCAGGTGTGTCCTCTATGGTATCATTCACATACACTTCATAGCCATAACCCTCAATTCTGCTTCTCAGTGCTGGATGCATACCATAGAGAGCATCAAGGTTCCCTGCAGCCACCAGAATGAAATCACAGGGTACTGCTTCAGTTCTAACCATAGCTCCACTAGAACGCTCTGACTGACCGGTTATGGGGAACTTCTTTTCCTGGAGAGCTGTGAGGATCTTCTGCTGGGACTCGATGGCCAGAGTGTTTATCTCATCTATGTAAAGAACTCCTTTGTTAGCTCTGTGGATGGCCCCCGCTTCAACTCTTTCGTGAGCAGGTGTCTCCAGACCACCCGACTGGAAGGGGTCGTGCCTGACATCACCGAAGAGGGAACCCGCGTGAGCTCCGGTAGAGTCCTCAAAAGGTGCTATGGACTTCTCAGCATTATTGACCAGCAACTTGGGAATATTCTTCTCCTCTTTGGGAAGTATGTACCTGGCGACCAGGAATATGAGTGCTGCAGCGATGATCCCCCACAGTAAATATTCCGGACTGATCAAAAGTGTATAGCCTATAACGAAAAATACCAGCATGAAGATAAGGAAATTCTTTGCCTGGGTCTTCTTCATTGCTTCCTGCTTGTAGGCACCAACGATCTCTTTCCCCTTTCCTGCAGGCACAACTCTGATCTTGGGCTGGTTTGGCTCTTCAGGGTTGGTATGAACTATAATATCCTCTAGATCTTCCCTGGGAAGCAATTCGGCCATTCCTTTGGCTATCATTGACTTTCCCGTACCGGGGGGACCGATCAACATCACATGTCTTTTCTGAACAGCTGCTTTTTTAGCAGCATTAACAGCATGATCTTGACCTATGACCTGCTCAATTAATTTATCAGGAACTTCGATATCCGCGGTGGTTTTAAAATCCCCGACAGGTATCTCCTCCCTTCCAGGGTGATTATCATTGTTATCTTCCATGTTATCCACAGCCTTTTACTCTACATTACTTTTAAAATAATTTGTGCTCGAACCATCATAAATTTTAATCCA
Source organism: Archaeoglobaceae archaeon (assembly GCA_046537735.1). Lineage (GTDB taxonomy): Archaea > Halobacteriota > Archaeoglobi > Archaeoglobales > Archaeoglobaceae > JdFR-22. The sequence continues at coordinate 24,614 of JBKHKH010000009.1, forward strand.
GAAAGACAAATTTTTTGAAACCTTTATGGAGTAGAAATTATGGACCGTATTTTTGCTCCCTGGAGGATCAGATATGTTTTGGAACCGAAACACCAAGGATGTATATTTTGCGAATTTCCTGAAGAGAACAGGGATAAAGAGAATCTAATCCTGTATAGAGGAGAGTTGAACTTCGTAATAATGAATCGCTACCCTTATAATCCCGGCCATCTTCTTGTAGCACCCTACAGGCATATTGGAGACATCACCGACTTGAGCTCAGATGAGCTTGCGGATATGATGGAGAAGTTGAGCACAGCTGAGAAAGTAATAAGAAAAGTGATGGAACCGGATGGCTTCAATATCGGCATCAATGTAGGGAGTGTAGCGGGAGCAGGCATGGAAGAACACTTGCACGCTCACATAGTTCCCAGATGGGACGGAGATACCAGCTTTATGCCTGTTTTTGGGGATGTCCAGGTAGTTCCCGAGGCTCTGGAGGAGACTTATGACAAATTAAAAGAAGGATTCGAGAACTCAAAATAATACTATTCAATAGTTCTGATCCTGTTAACAATTTTTTCTATTCTTTCAGATTGCATTTTGAAGAATACAGCAGGATGATCGTACTTCTTGATGGTTATGGTATCGTTTTCGGATAATTCAGTAGACTTCCGCCCATCGGCAACCACTTTGGCTTTTCCCAATATCAACTCCATCTCGATTATTCTATCCTTGCTGATCACCCAGGGTCTCCACCCTAATTTAAAGGGTGCTATAGGAACAGCGATAATGGAGTGGACGCGAGGATCAACTACTGGACCTCCAGCAGACAAAGCATATGCGGTGGAGCCCACAGGAGTTGAAAAAAGCATACCATCTGCTCTCAGTCTCTCAGTCTCTACACCATCCACTTTAACCACTACACCCATCAACTTGGCTGGTATGGCGCTCAAAACAGCAATTTCGTTCATGGCAACTAACCTCTCCCCATTGACATGTCCCTCGATCCTCAGAAACTCCTCAGTAGTTAGCTTTCCTTCCAGCACATCAGTCAATCCATCCTTAAAGTCATCTACTTCTGAGTGATTAAGCAGACCGATTCTTCCAGTATTTACCCCGAATATGGGTGGGCATCTCTCCACTTCCTGAAGTATACTCAGTATGGTACCGTCACCACCAATGCTGACAATAAAATCGTAGTCCCCCAGCTCACTGGAAAAATAATTGAATTCCTTTATCGAAGTTACCCTGTCACCCAAAAATCCCAATACCTCCTGAGCAATTTCCCTGGAATCATGTTTATACACTACTGCCACATTCACGCTACCAGCTCCAGTAGTTGAGGATGAAGTTGCTTATTGGATACCACAAGCTTAAATCTCTCATCCATTTTAATTCTTTTCTCATCCAAACTATTCCCTTCGGTATCTGTGACAATTGCTCCAGCACAACTGGCTATATGAAGTCCAGCACCAATATCGTAAACCCTTAAAAAGCCCTTATCTCCTCTGGAGTCGATAAAACAGTCGAAAGTTCCGTCAGCAACCATACAAACTTCCAGTGCTGCACTACCCATTATTCTAATCTTCCTGAAGTCGTACCTTCTGTCCGGGTAGTAAAAAATGGCGTTACACTCTTCAATGGACGAAGTAGTGGACACACTTATGCTCTGATCATCTCTATATGCCCGAGTATCTGCTCTATACTCTACACCGGTCACCAGATTGAAGACATATCCCATAAAAGTGTCCGCAATTCTGGGGCTTGCGGAGAAACACAGTGATACAGAATAGAGTGGTATGCCCCTTCCTGCGTTGAAGGTACCGTCAATGGGATCCAATGCTATATAAACATCGCCTTCACCCACAACACCTGCTTCCTCACTAACTACGGTGACATCATGCTCCTTTAAAATATCTATTGCTGCGTCTTCAGCTACTTTATCTATTTTCTTGGTGGGGGTCCCATCTTTCCCTATCCCCACTTCAGAAGAGAACTCCCTGTTAGATACTCTGGACAGACTATTTTTGACTTCCTCTGCAACTCTCCTGGAGATCTCCACAGCTTCTTTAGGTGTCATAACCCCTTAATTGAAAGGGGGGAAGATATTTTTTACGTATTGTAGAGTATTGCAAAGTATGGCTATCTTCAATCAAAGTAGTTCACCATTGCAAGAAGAACTGCTAAGCAAATAATCACCACTTCGACGATCACCATTCTGACATTGGAGACATACTCCCTCAAGAAATTTATGGGGGAGTTCGACTCCAGTTCCGGTAGCAGTTTAAGTCCGTAGTCCTTTTTGGAAAACGGGTAGAACACCATAATCCCCCCGTCGACCATGTCCATCGAAAAGTGGAGCATTATAGCCAGCAAAACTATCACCAGCTCATTATTCCATAAGACGAGGGGGGTGAAGACCACCAGCCAGAAAGCAGGTGTGTGGGTAAAAAGCTCTCTGTGCATGTACTTTACAAAATAATCAATATCAATAAGAACAGAAGCAAGTATCACCAGCCAGAAAACCAGCCCATGGATGAACCCCACAGAGTAAAACAAGTAAGCCAGAATATATCCTGCGGCCAAATGGCTGGAAGGGAGCATGAGAATCAATCAGAATCTTAAATATATATAAATTAATAGCCATCATCGTCAACTCTTACAGGGATTAACTAGTGACCTTTAAACAAATCTTAGCGGGCCGGGA
>JBKHKH010000052.1:0-12111 GCA_046537735.1 Archaeoglobaceae archaeon
AGGAGCAGATATCGTATTTGGGGCTGTGGACACAGGGGTTCTGGGAGTTGCGGCTCTCATCGGCGCCAGCTTCGCAGGAGTATTGGGGGCGATTGTGGGTGGAGCCATTGGAGACGCCATCACCGACGGTCTGGCGGGGATATTTGAAGGAAGGGTGGCAGAATATCTTAGGGCTCGCGGAATCGAGGAGGCGAGGACGCCTCTGACCTCTTCAATGGGGAAAATGAGCGGATGTCTAATAGGGGTGGGGATAACCCTTACCGTTGCCTGGAGTGTTTTGGGCTTCCAGGTTTAATCTCCTTTTAACCATATACTAATTCCTGTAATCAAAAGGTAACATTATATATACCTTTTAATCTTCCCCACTTGCGGTGTTTATCATGGATAAAATAAAGATCGGTTTGGTGGTTGCCGAGTTCAACAGGGACATCACTTACATGATGGAAGTCTCTGCCAGAGAGCATGCCGAGATCCTGGGAGCAGAGATCACCGAGACTATAAAGGTTCCGGGTGTTTTTGACGTTCCTTTTGGGATAAAGAAAATGCTGGTCAAAGGTAATGTTGATGCTATCGCCACCATCGGTTGCGTTATCGAAGGGGAGACGGAGCATGATGAGCTGGTGGCCCAACATGCGGCCAGAAAAGTGATGGACCTGGGTCTTGAGCACGGAGTTCCAGTGACTTTGGGAATATCTGGTCCGGGAATGGGAAGGGTAGCTGCCCATAAAAGAGTTGATTATGCCAAGAGGGCTGTAGAAGCTGCAGTGAAAATGGTGAGGAGATCTAAAGAGTATGATGAGTAGAAGGGTTGAAGCAATCCAACCATCTGCAACCCTCAAGATCTCTGAAGAGGCCAAAAAGCTGGCAGGAGAAGGGAAACCTGTAGTGAATATGAGTGTAGGAGAACCGGATTTCCCTACCCCCCAGCACATTGTGGATGCTGCAGTTAAAGCTCTCCACGAGGGCCATACATACTATACTCCCGGAAAAGGGGTTCCAGAGCTGGTGGAAGCTATTGGGGAGAAGTTGAAGGAAAACCGTATTGACGCTGGACCCGAGAATATTATTACCACTCCGGGAGCCAAATATGCTATTTTCGAATCCATACTGGCCACCATAAACCAGGATGACGAGGTCATCCTTCTGGACCCCTCATGGGTCAGTTACGAGCCCTGTATCCTCATGGCTAATGGTATGCCGGTATGGGTCCCTCACACCAGCGACTTCCAGGATGCCCCTATTGAAGATTACATAACAGATAAAACCAAGATGATCATTCTTAACTCCCCCAGCAATCCTCTTGGTGTGGTATATCCCAAAGAGTTCCTCAAGAAAGTTAGGGACATTGCTGTAGACCATCACTTGCTGGTAATGTCGGACGAGATCTATGAGAAAATAATCTTTGATGGAGAGCATATCAGTATAGCCAGCTTTGAGGGTATGGAGGACAGGACCATAGTAATAAACGGTTTCTCCAAGAGCTATGCCATGACTGGATGGCGGCTGGGATATGCTGTGGCTCCTCCGTGGGTCATCAAGAGTATGGCAAAGATCCAATCCCATTCTGTGAGTCATGCCACTTCTTTTGCTCAATATGGAGGAATTGCGGCCCTTAAAGGTGACCAGCAGTGCGTCAAGGACATGGTTCAGGAATTCAAGGCTCGCAGGGATTTGCTCATGGAAGGGCTGGATGGTATTGGAGCCGAATATGCCCCACCCAGGGGAGCATTTTATATGTTCGTAAATGTGGGGTTTGATTCTGTGCAGTTCAGCGAAGAGCTCCTGCAGAAAGAATATGTAGCAACTACTCCCGGAAGCGCCTTTGGTAAAAAATCCTCCCACTGGATAAGGTTGAGCTACGCCACGTCCAAGGAGAACCTGCAAACGTTTCTGGAACGTTATAAGAGATTTATATCATAATGTTAGTTTAATTTAGAACCTCACAATAACCTTTTTATGCATAATCGGTGATTTGGTGGAAGTATCAATTAATCCTAGCTAACAGAATAATATGTGGTGGATAAAGTGAGAATTCTAGCCAAGCCAGAAGTGTGTATGGGGTGCCACCTGTGTGAGATATGGTGTGCTGTAGCTCACTCCAGATCCAAGGACATTATCAAGGCTTTCAAGTATGAGGAACCAAAACCCGTATCCAGGATCATGGTAGAAGAAAGGATACCCGTGACATTTGCCATCCAGTGCAGAAACTGCGATGAGCCCGAGTGTGTGGCCGCATGTATAAGCGGTGCATTATACAAGGATGCAGATGGAAATGTGGTGCATGACGAATCCAAGTGCGTGGGCTGCTACAGTTGTGTGATGGCCTGCCCTTATGGCATCGTGAAAATAGATGAGAGCACCCAAAAAGTGGTGAAATGTGATTTGTGTGGCGGTGACCCTCAATGCGTGAAGATGTGTCCCAATGACGCCCTGATCATAGTTGATGAGGCAGGTGAAGCACATGAAGAAGTTTGATTACGCTATAATAGGTAACTCGGCAGGAGGGATCGGCTGTCTGGAGAACCTTAGAAATCTGGATCGAGACGCCAGCATCGCTCTCATATCGGATGAGGGTTATCATACTTACTCCCGGGCGCTTATACCCTATTATCTGGATGGGAAGATAAAATTGGATAAGATGTATTACAGGGACCAGGATTTCTATGAGAAGATGAGCGTAACCCCTTACCTGGGCAAGAGAGTGTCCAGCATAGATTTTGATAATAAGACCCTCCAGTTCGAAGATGGAGATAAGATCCAGTACGGAAAGTTGCTTCTTGCCACTGGAGGTGAGCCTTTCGTTCCTCCCATTGAAGGCATTGACAAGAAGAGATCATTCACCTTTGTGAAGATGGACGATGTTCTGGGGATAAAGGATGCCCTGAAGTCGGTGGAAAGAGCAGTGGTGCTGGGAGGAGGAGTTATCGGTCTCATGGTGGCTGAGGTCCTCAAGAACAAGGGGCTGGAAGTGATCGTTGTGGAGCTAATGGATAGAGTGCTGGCCCCCGTGGTGGATGAGACCACTTCCCGGATTGTGGAGGACATTTTCAGAGAGAATGGAGTAAAGATACTCACCAAGAATACCATCAACAAGGTTCTGGGTGAGGATCAGGTAGAAGGAGTTATCCTCCAGGACGGAACCGAAATCCCCGCTGACATGCTGGTGGCAGGGATAGGTGTAAGGCCCAGGATCGGGCTGGTAAAAGACACTGAAGTTGAGGTTAACAGAGGTATAGTAGTGGATAAGAGGATGCAAACCTCCGTGGAAGATGTTTATGCCTGCGGTGATTGTGCTGAAGTTTATGACTTTCTGGCTGAGGATAACAGACCCCTTCCTTTGTGGCCCATCGCCTACAAGGGAGGCAGGATAGCTGCCTACAACATGTGCGGAATCGATAGAGAGTATGATCAGGCTACTGCCATGAACGCCATGCACTTCTTCGGCTATTACATTATAAATGCCGGATTGAACGTCACTGAAGAAGATGAAGACAAATATGAAGTTATCAAGAAATTCGATGAAGATAACAGGGTCTACAGGAAATTCGTTCTATACAATGGGAAGATCGTGGGAATGATACTTGCTGGTGAAGTAGATAGGGCTGGTGTAATCCTAAACTTGATGAGGAATGGGGTTGACGTCTCCTCCTTTAAGGAAAGGTTGCTGGACAATCACTTTGGATATGCGGATATGCCTGAAGATGTGAGGTGGAGGCTTCTTCACGATGATGTAGTCCTCGGAGTGGTGCGTGAGCAATGAGACACGAAAGGAGATTGCAGCCTGAAAAGCAGATAGATGCCTGCGGGCTTTTTGGGGTTATGGACAGGAGCGGGAAGAAATTCGATGGTAACACAGTTATCGACGCCATGAAGAACATGAAGGTTAGAGGCAACGGACTGGGAGGAGGATTTGCGGTTTACGGCCTCTACCCCCAGTATGCAGACCAGTACGGCATCCATGTGATGTTCGAGAAAGGCAATGAGCAGGCCAAAACTGAAGTTGAGGAGTTACTGGAGCGTAACTTCAGCATTGTTCATGAAGAAGAAGTTCCCACCAACCCCGATGCCCTGGTGGATGATCCGCCCCTGGTGTGGAGATATTTTGTGGACCCTCCCAGTAGAGAGGAGGGCAAAATATGGGATGATGACTACGTGGTCTCCAGAGTAATGAGCATCAACACCCAGATCAAGGACGCGTTCGTTTTCTCCTCGGGAAAGGATATGGCCGTGTTCAAGGGTGTAGGCTTCCCCGAAGATATAGCCGAGTTCTTCATGCTGGACCAGCTTTATGAGGGATATATATGGACCGGACACTCCAGATTCCCTACCAACACTCAGGGATGGTGGGGTGGAGCCCATCCATTCTGCATCCTGGACTGGACAGTGTCTCACAACGGAGAGATATCTTCGTATGGGACCAACAGAAGGTATCTGGAGATGTACGGATATTACTGTACCCTGCATACGGATACGGAGGTCATAGCCTATGCAGTCGACCTCCTGATGAGAAGGCAGAAGCTCCCCATAGAAGTGGTATCAAGAATATTCGCTCCACCCATGTGGTATCTTATTGAGCACATGGACGAGAAAAAGCAGAAACTGTATACTGCCCTAAGACAGGCTTACGCTCCTTTACTGGTCAACGGACCCTTTACCTTCGTGGTGGCTCACCACGGGGAGATGTTCGGACTCACAGATAGAATAAGGTTGAGACCCATCACCGCCGGAGAGAAGGACGACCTCATTTTTATGTCCTCTGAAGAGGCAGCAATAAGAGCTGTTTCTCCTGAGCTGGATAGGGTGTGGACCCCTCACGGTGGAGAGCCCATAATCGGTAGATTTTGGGAAGACGAAGAAAAGAAGAAAAAAGAACAGATAGTTCTGGAAAATGCGTTCAGGTGATAGGTGGTTTCATGATAGATGATCATATGTATTCATATCAACTTCCGGAGTTCATTATAGAAAGAAGAGAAGATAGATGTATAAAGTGTGGCGTTTGCGTGAGACAGTGCGCCTTTGAGGGCCATTATTACGATGAAGAGCTGGACATGATGTTCTCCGATGAGAGCAAGTGCGTGGGCTGCCAGAGATGCGTTACCTTCTGCCCTACCAACGCTCTGGTCGTCAGACCCCATCCCGGCGACTATAAGCCGAACGTCAACTGGAACAGGGAAAAACTTCAAGACCTCAAGAAACAGGCAGAGACCGGTGGAGTAATCCTCACGGGAAGCGGTAACGATAAACCTTACAGGATTTACTGGGACCATCTGGTGCTGAACGCTTCACAGGTCACCAACCCATCTATCGACCCCCTCAGAGAGCCCATGGAGCTGAAGACTTTCTTGGGCAAGAAGCCTGACGCTCTGGAGCTGGAGATCAATGAAGACGATGTGGAGATCACCACGGAGCTCACCCCCAATGTGGCCATCGAGACTCCCATAGTGTTCTCTGCCATGTCCTACGGAGCTATAAGCTATCAAGCCTTTAAATCGCTGGCAATGGCTGCCTCTGAGTACGGGACTCTGTTCAATACGGGGGAAGGAGGTCTGCCCACTGAACTGAGGAAATACGGGAAGAACGCTATCGTGCAGTGCGCCAGCGGGAGATTTGGTGTCGATCCCGATTATCTCAACAGTGCTGCTGCAGTAGAGATCAAGATCGGTCAGGGAGCCAAGCCCGGAATTGGAGGGCACTTGCCCGGTGAGAAGGTCAGTTTGACCATTTCGGAGACCAGAATGATACCCGAAGGAACAGATGCACTCTCTCCTGCGCCTCAGCATGATATCTACTCCATCGAAGACCTGTCCATGCTCATATACGCTCTCAAAGAGGCTACAAACTACGAGAAACCGGTAAGCGTTAAGATCGCTGCAGTCCACAACGCTCCCGCCATCGCATCCGGGATGATAAGGGCCGGTGCCGATATCATTGCTCTGGATGGCTTGAGAGGGGGTACAGGGGCAGCACCCAAAATAATCAGAGATAATGTGGGAATACCCATCGAAATGGCAGTTGCCGCAGTGGATAGAAGGTTAAGAGAAGAAGGAATAAGGAATAAAGGATCAGTGCTCGTTGCCGGAGGATTCAGGAACAGCGCTGACGTTCTGAAGGCCATAATACTGGGGGCTGATGGCGTGTATATCGGGAGTCCTGCTCTGATAGCCATGGGATGCACCATGTGCCAGAAATGCTATACCGGTAAATGCACCTGGGGAATATGCACTCAGGACCCCTACCTCACAAAAAGGTTAAATCCCGAGATAACCAGTAAAAGACTGGTCAATCTGCTCAGAGGCTGGAGCCTGGAGATCAAGGAAATGCTGGGCGGTATGGGAATAAATGCCATTGAAAGCGCAAGAGGAAACAGAGACCAGTTGAGAGGAGTTGGTCTAGCTGACTGGGAGCTTGAGGTCCTGGGAGTAAACGGAGCTGGTGAATAGACAATAGGATAGACACAAGTAAAGGTGGTAATATGGAGACTAAGGGTGTTAAGGACATGTTCTTGAGCGACATAAGAAAGATCGATGAGCTCAGAGAATATTCTACTATCAAGGGTGACACTGCGGAAATAGATTCCTCCGGCCTCAAGCATAAGGAATTGAACGACCTCATGAGAGATTGCGTGGTAAACGGCGCCTCTAAACTGATCTTAAAGAACGTAGTCGGTCAGAGATATATAGGGACCAGGCTGGCTTTCTCCAATCCCAAAAAGGTTCAGATCGATGTTTACGGTACCGTAGGGAATGATGTGGGTGCCTTCCTGAATGGGCACAGGATGGTCGTCCACGGGAACGCCCAGGATGGTGTAGGCAATACGATGGACAGTGGAGAGATAATCATCGAGGGCAGAGCAGGTGACGTGGCTGCCATGTCCATGAGAGGCGGCAAGATATTCATCAGAGACGATGTTGGATACAGGACGGCTATCCACATGAAGGAGTATAAGGACAGGATACCCTCGCTGGTGATAGGGGGAACAAGTCAGGACTTCTTTGGGGAATATATGGCAGGAGGAAGAGTAACCCTCCTAGGAATGAACCTTAAGAGCGAGCAACACAGAGCCAACTACATTGGCACGGGAATGCACGGTGGAGTGATCTACATCAGGGGTAAGGTGGAGGACTACCAGTTAGGCAAAGAAGTGGGGGTCTTCGAGCCAGAGAAAGAAGACTGGAAAGCCCTGGAAGAAGACGTGAAGCAGTTCGCCAGCTATTTTAGCTTTGATGCGGACGATTTACTGGCAGAGAAGTTCACCAAACTGGTTCCTGTCTCCAGGAGACCCTACGGAAAGATATACGCCTACTGACCTCATTTTAATTATTTAACATAATTGTTTCACAGTCCAGCTTTTTCTTATCTCATTATCTCCACAGCTCGTGGATACAGAAGGTCGGTGATAAGAAGACATTCTGCCCAGAGTTAGGTAAGTGGTAGAATAGGGTAGAGTGAAATGGAGTAGAATAGAATAGCCCCCCAGGATAATTTGCCGGATTGGAGGGTGGTAGTTTAAAGAGTTGGGAATTTAGGGGGGTTGAGGTAACAAACTCTCAAACTCTTATCCTAGGGGGTAAAACCACTTGTTCATCCTGCTTAAAAAACTTTGTGGTCGAGTTCAATAAGGTTGAAACCTTACGTTATCGAAGGTTTTATGTTTTTGCTCTCCAAGTAGGTCTGGTGGGTCGTTGGTGACCATAATTGAGGTGACTGGTCTTGTAGTTAAGGGTCTCGTAGTTAACGTAGTTGAGATAGTTGAGGTGACGGCGGGAGTTCCATGAAAATAACCATTGATAGGAAGGCCCTTTTCACTTTGGCATCGGAGACCAGGATTAATTTGCTTAAAGAGCTGGATAAGCGGAGGATGACCCAGTCCGAGCTCTCTAAAGAGCTGGGAATGTCTAAGACTGCTGTTAAGGAGCATCTGGATAAGCTGGAGGAAGCGGGCCTGGTGGAGAGGTCTGACGAAGGAAGGAAGTGGATATACTACCAGCTGACCGGAAAGGGGAAATATGTTCTGCATCCGGGAAGTAAGATAACCATCACCCTAATGCTTTCAACCGCAATAGCTGCTATCGGTGGAGGATTCTTTGAGCTGTACAGGTATGTTGTGGGTAAATTTGTTATGGGCCCAACAGCTCCACTCCCCACGCCAGAGCCAGCGCCTGTTGAAGAGGTAACACCTACTCCTACTCCTCAACCAACCACCCCACCAGAACAGCCTGTAGGACCTGAACCCACTCCTTCGCCCACGCCAATGGAAACCCCCATACCAGAGACGCCGGTTCCGATTGAAACCGGAACGCCGGAACCCATTCCAACTGGGACGCCACCAGAGACCCCCACTCCAGCACCAACCAGCACACCACCGGAAGTACCTACAGCCCCACCTGCCGAAACACCAGTCTCAACTCCTACGCCGGAACCAGTGACTACGCCGACTGCAACGCCAGCTCCCACTCCAACTGGTACACCGGTCCCTGAGGCTGCGCAGCTCCCGCCTGAGATCCACCTGATTGTGGGGGTTGCTTTGATCGTGGTAGGGGCTTTGCTGATATACGTTTACCGCCGGAGGTAACTAATTGTAATACTGTGTGTTTGATGTGAGGAGGGCATGAAATGCATGGAAATATTACGGCAGGATTAAAAGTCATTTTAATTATCATTTTTGTGGTGAATTTCGTCGGTTGTTCGCAACAGAGTGAAGAGTCAGCGAATCTTTCTTCCGTATATACTCCAACTCAAGCTCCAACGTCAACAGTGACAGTGACACCGCTGGAAACGTATTTGATTGATTTTGGGAAGGTGAATGTTACAGCTGAAGTGTACAGTGATGATGGAGAAAATCGGTTGGTAGCTGAGTTGCCGGACGGGAGGATCAAAAAACAATTTCATCACCGGGAACGCTATAACTGATAACTACCAGAGTATAGCATACGTTTCTACCAATAACGAGATCACAGACAACAACATCTCAGGCAACGAACATGGTAGGATGCCCATCTCCCCACCAACACCGTATCCATGTGATACACAAGAAACTAACCTTGAGAAAAATGGAACTGAGTCTATTGAAGGAACACCTGAAACTGATCCTGATAAGAGAGCTAATAAGTCAAGCAATGGAGCACCAGGGTTTGAGGCTTTGTTCACGATTTCCGGGGTTGTAGCAGCAGCCTATTTAGTGAGGAGGTTGTAGGATGAGTAAACTCAAGCTCCTGTTAATAATCGTATTTGTGCTGGCTCTTACTGGTTGCTCGCAGCAAGAGGAGCCAACTGCAACATCGGACCCACAGACCATTGATTTAGTTCCGAAAGACGAATTTTTTACTCTCCGCAATTCTAAGACAAAGTTGCTTCTGATTAACTCCAGCATAAGCTATGAAACTTTGAACATAGATATGTGTCCTTCAACTAAAGAGAGGTGGGATGTTGAGAACGGCGATCTGGGTATTGTGGTTAATGGGACTCTGAAAAGTGAGTACGAAAAAGATTACTGGGTGTGTTTGAACGCATTTGCTTACGATTCTACGGGAGGGCGAATAGGTGGAACTCTTGACTTGGGCCATATCTGCGGCTCCATTAACCTTCATGTTGATGGTGGGAGTGAAGAGCATTTTAAAATGCATTTGAACTATAGAGAAGATATTGAGCGCATCGAGATCAATTGTGGGTGCGTGAGTGAAGTACCGCCACCATAGCTGGCTAAAGCGAATGTGAGCAAAAGAATTTTGTAAGAAGGTTTAGGTTTATGGATTATGGGGGCCCTGTATTTCTTGCTGATTCTGGAGCTCATTGGATTTCTTTCCTTACCACTGGTCTCGTTTCTCACTAAAGACTTTAAGGATAAGGGACAATTCCTGTCAAAACAGCTGGGGATAGTGGTCATTGTTTTTACTGCATGGCTCCTCTCTGTTCTTAAATTAATTGAATTCTATTACAGCCTGTTCATAGGTTTATTGCTCCTTGTTTCTCTCTCCGTTATTGCTTTTAGGAAGGTGTTCAGTCTTAGTTTGGATTTGAAGAAGAGTTTAAAGAATAGTTTGAAGGAGAGTGCCCTGAGCGAGCTGGTGTTTATCTCTGCTTTTGTTGTAGCAGTTTTTTATTTGATGCATAAGCCTGAGATCTATTTCGCTTATTCTGAGGACTTTATGGATTTCGCTTTTCTGAAATCCATCTTGAGGACCGATTACTTCCCTACTGTTGATCCCTGGTTCGCTGGCCATGACCTTATCTATTACTACTTTGGTCACCTGATCTCTGCTGTGTGGATCAAGTTATCGGGGGTTGAGCCCCAGGTCGGTTATAATCTGGCTGTAGCCGCTTTTTATTCTATGGCTGTCCAGACTGCTTTCGGTTTAGGCTATAATTTGACCAGGAAAAAGCTGTATGGCTTGGTGACGGTCGTGGTGATTCTGGTCATGGGCTTTATATCCGGCTTCCTGCAGCTACTGGCTTACTTTCGGGGGAGCGATATTCTCCATTATGAAGCCTTCTCCGGGAGCTTCACCGAATTAGTATTCCATTTTAGTTTTAATGAGGCCACCCGCATAATTCCTCACACCCTCAATCTGTATCCCTCTTTTACTTTCCTGCAGGGAGACCTGCACGCCCCTCTCATGTCCACAGCGTTCCAATTGGCTTTCATTGGCCTCTGCTTGGCGGTTTACAGGAACTTTAACCTCTACACCTTCTTTTCAGCGCTGGTGTTCTCTTTGTTCTTTATAGGACTGGATACGTGGAGCTTCCCCACTTACTTCACTTTACTGGTAATAACCGCTTACTTTGCCACCCGGAACAGGGTGTTCTTATTGGTTCTGGCCGCGGTGGGTGGGATCTTTCTATATACTTTGAATGCGGAGATGGTGGGGATAGTCACCCATAGAACAGAATTAATCCAGTTCCTGCGGATATTCCCCGTCTTTATCTTCATCTCCATTACCTACATAGCCTCTGGTATGGAGTTAAAGTCAAAGAGGATGGGTATTACGGTCACTGCATTTTTGACAGCTTTATTTGCAGGATTCATTATCGGTTTCCAGCTCGCATTCTTGTTTGTGCTGGCAGGGTTGCTGGCATACTACATTCTGACTGATAGAAGCAAAATTGGTAATGAAAGTGGGAGCGGTGATATTTACGGTGATATTTATCCTTTGATCGTTGGCGGGTTGGCTGTCCTCTTATTGCTCTTTTGTGAGCTGTTCTACATAAATGATGCCTATACCGGCCCCCAAACGAGGTTCAATACCGTGCTGAAGTTTCATTTGCAGGTGTGGGTTCTGTGGGGTATCGCTTCAGCTTTCTTTTTATCCAGGATCAGGAATAGGGCTGTGGTTGCCGTAGCAGTGTTCCTCATTGCCGTTTCAGCTATACACCCGGTTTTTACTTCCTTCGCTATGCCCAATGCCGATTACATGGGCAGTACTGAGGAGTTGACCCTGGATGGTATGAAGTGGGTTGAAGAGCAGCACCCTATAGAGTATGAAGCCATTAAATGGTTGGATAACCGGAGTGGAGTTGTTCTGGAAGCTCCCGGGGAGGCTTATCACTACTCGTCACGGGTCTCCGCATTCACCGGATTACCCACTCTGGTGGGGTGGAAGCCTCATGAGAACATGTGGGGAAGAAATTGGAGCAGCATATTTGAAAGAGAGAAGGCTGCTCAGGATATCTACCTCAATGCCTCCTGCGAGGCGATCAAGGAATATGATGTCAAGTATATTTTTGTGGGAGAAGCCGAATACCGGAAATACGATCATATTGGACTGCGTTATTCCCAAAACTTAACGCAAGTCTATAAGGACGGACGACTGATCATCTATAAAGTCTCTTAAAAATCTTTACACCTGATAATCAGGTTACGTATGATAGTTTTATGCGGGGTAGTGAGCACGGTTCAACCTCAAAACGAAAACCGCTCCTTTCTCTTCACTTTCCAGATCAATACGTCCGCCGTATCTCTCTACTGTTTTGCGGGCTATATACAGGCCCAGACCACTCCCATTTCCACCGCTGAACCCTTTTTCGAACACTTTCTCCCTCATATCCGCAGGAATTCCTGTACCGTTGTCGGCAAATGTGACCTTACACTTATCACCTTCACTTTCAATGCTGACC
>JBKHKH010000053.1:0-12047 GCA_046537735.1 Archaeoglobaceae archaeon
AAATTTTGAATTATATAAATAAATTAACTTATAATAGTAATTTTTTCATATATGAGTCTGATAGCCATAATAAAAGAATACTGATGGAGAAAAAGAACATTGTAAAAAAATTTAAGATAAAAGATAAACAGGGAATAAAACGCTTCGAGGAATATGTTGAGGATTTATCCAAACATTTTAAAGTGATTTTTGATAAAGATAAAATTTACAGCTTTAAAGAGAAGATTGAAAAATGAAGATAATTGTCCTAAACCAGAATGGTAGAAATATTATTTACCAAACATATTTTTTAAAAAATCAATTAATTTTCTGAAGCTCGATGAACAGCACTTTCATACTCTCACCTTGACTGCCGGTAGATAATTTTATTTTTTCTTTAGAGCTTTTTTAGAGCAGCCTCTTTCATTACCTTTACTGGTGGTTCTCTACCTGTCCATATCTTGAATGCTTCCGCACCTTGATGCACCAGCATGTCTATCCCATAAACCACCTGACAGCCTCTATCTCTAGCCAGAGCGATCAAAGGGGTGTTCTGTGGATTGTAGACAGTATCGAATACCACTACATCCTTGATGATGGATTCGGGCACGGGCAGTTTCTGATCGAACCCCTTCATTCCCAGTGGTGTGGTATTGATGATAACATCCACTTTGAGCCCCTCTAACCTATCAAAAGGCTGAAAGAAACAATATCCGGACTCTCTTACCTTCTCTGCCAACTCTAAACCCTTTTTCTCGGTCCTGTTGGTTATGACTATTCTGGAGTCCTTCTCTGCCAGACCAAATGCTATGGCTTTGGCTGCACCACCAGCACCAACAATGAGAACTGCTTTATCCTCGATCTCAACTCCAGCTTCCTCAAGTGCTTTTACAGCTCCATAAGCATCTGTATTATATCCGTCCATCTTTTTGAGGTCTATAGTGTTCACCGCACCGATTTTGCGGGCGACACCCTTGACCTCCACGTAATCGAGAACGGATTCCTTGAAGGGTATGGTAACATTCAGCCCCGTAAATCCCAGAGCACTGGCTCCTTTTACAGCCTCATCCAGCCTGTCTGACTTCACTTCAAATGGATGGTATACAGCGTCCATTCCCAGATGTTCAAAGGCTGCGTTGTGCATCACCGGTGACAGCGAATGACCTATAGGATAACCGATCACCCCGAAGTACTCCATGATAAACCCTCAACCACCGGTTATAACTGTCTTTCTCTGTCTACAGGATAATGAAATTCCAGATTCTTTGTTTCAGCTAGACTCAACAAAATTTATAATGTTTAAAATTGAAGTTTATATTAGCCCCTTATCGAGGAGGAGCTGATTAAAAATGAAGCTGCCTGCATCAAAGGGGCGACAACCAAACAATCCATATCCTAAGTCCCCCGGTGAGGAGACGATGACCCAATAGGGAACCCAGATATGGTACATGCCCGGTTGGTCAGCTACTGGAGACCGAGTCGATGAAATGTAGTGTTACCACCGGGCTACATCTCACTGAAGATCCAGATCATTTTTGAGCCTTTCATAGAGGTTAAAGACTATGGGGCAAATGGAGTAAACTTGGGTTATCTGTTCCAGTCTGGTAATAAAATCGTCTTTGTCCAGATGGGGGAAGGACCGGCACCTCTTTGGTCGGTGCTCATAATTGGAGCACTTATTATCTTTCAGGAAAGGACATGGCAGTGACTTGAAGATATATTCTCCTGTCTCACACTTCACCAGATACTGCTCTCTGAACTCTTCAGGGTTCATTTTAACGCCTGTGCAGAACTCTTCAATATCCTCATCATCAAGGCGGATCCTCAAACTTTTACAGCAGTTGGCGCAGTTCTTGCAGTCTATTTCAGAGGATAGCTCCCTGTAAAGGTTATTTACAATTGAATTCAGCTCTATGGGCTCTCTGTGCTTTAAAATAATGTTGAATATCCAGTTCTCATTTTGCTTGCCCCTGGAGATCTCCTCCATTCTGGTGACATCCTTTACTAGATCAGTTTCACCCATTTTGGTTTCAAATCAATTATGAGCTTATCACGTATTTAAATTTAGCTCGCCATCGAATAAAATCACCGTTTTGACACCAATTTCCAGTTAAATTTTGATAGAAATAGTAAAATGGCCAGTAATAGAACTATAAACTCCGTTCCACTGCTTATTATGGGAGCCCTGGGCACTTCAGGCGATGGTGTGGTAGTGTACACAACTTCACCAACTTCGCCTACAGTTACATACTCCAGAATAAAACTTACACCCTCCATGGTCAGGCCCAACCACAGATTTAAGTCGTAACTCACGCTGGATAAAGGATAAAGAAGAAATACACCAGTAGCAAATCCGTCAGATATAACGTGCAGGGCGATAAGGGCAGATGCCACGGGGAGGTACTTGCTCTCTTCTCTATTTCTCCACGGGATATAGAGGATAAGCGGTATAACTATAATAGCTAAATTGTGAAGAGTAGCTCTATGCACTCCGAAAAAGCAGTCCAAATCGCTTACCACTCCAAAAGGCAAGAGCAACAGGGCATATTTTGATTCATCCTTTCTAAGAAAAATTGTGAGGAAGATGAGGGTAATTGCCAGATGGAAGGCGAAGGTAGGCATAAAAAATGGCTCTATGGATGTCTACTTAAAGTTTTAGCTTAACTAAATATAGAATAAGCGGTCACCGGGATGGGGAGTGGGTTGGCAGTTATTATGCTGTTAGGCATAATTAATAATAGAGAAACTTATGATGAAAATCGACCCCTTCGTTTCAGGTGGAGTATCCATATGACGGTAATCATTAGTAGTAGAATAGGGGTCAGACCTTAAATTTTTTATCACCAAGTGTGTTGTGGAGAAAACTTAAGGGCTTAAGGGCTGTTTCAAACAATGCGGGATTGAGGGTGTGGAAATGGTTGAAACCTCTACTGTAGATATTGGGTATAAGTTTGATGAGGAAAAGGCGGTTTACAGGTTTGTAAATGAGGTACTGGATAGTCTTGAGGTTGATGGAATCAATTATTTCGCCGACCCCAAAAAAGAACCCCAGGGTGTAGTGATCCTGAGGTTCAGCGGACAATTGAATTTAAGGATTATCGATAAGCTTGCCTCTACTTATGGAGGGTCAAGAATGTACATCCCTGGCAACTGGCAGAAAAAGTACGCCGACTATGAGTGTTGCGTTATAGAAGCTCCCTAGCAGACGTCGATTAAGTGTCGAGGTATAAAAATCCAGTATTATTTACAGGTAAGTATGCAACTGGGTTCAATGCGTCCGTTTTACGTTTTGTTATCTTAGATGCTGTTTTGGTTGGCAAAAATCGGCATCAGAAGCTCTTGCTCAGGTGAGAACTCTTATATGATGGGGGATTTTGAACCCAAAATTCTTATAAGCCAATTTCCTATATTAATATGGAGGCTTTAATGTGAGTGAAGAAGCTGAAACCAAGAACCAGGATGAAAATATAGGACAATCAGAATACTTGCTCAACAGGTTGAAGCAAGTTGAAGAGCAGTATAGTAGACTTAAAGAGGATTATGAGAAAATTCAGGACGAAAAGAAATCTATTGAAAGCGAGAGAGTCCGTTATGAGAGAGAAGTAAGGAGATTGAGAAGCGAAATAGAGAGATTGAGGTCTCCGCCTTTACTGGTAGGTCATATTTCAGATATCCTTGATGATGGTCGTATCATTATAAAGAGCAGTGCTGGACCCAAGTTTGTGGCACACAGCTCCCAATATTTAGATAAAGAAGACTTAGAGCCAGGTACAAGGGTTGCCATGAACCAGCAAACCCTGGCTGTGGTAGGAGTATTGCCTTCACCAAAAGATCCTACAGTATACGGTTTTGAAGTTGATGATAGGCCAGATGTAAGCTATACTGACGTAGGGGGCCTGCAAAATCAGACCAATGAGTTGAGGGAAATAGTTGAATTGCCCATAACCAAACCGCATTTGTTTGAGGATGTGGGTATTGACCCGCCGAATGGCGTTCTGCTAAATGGTCCACCTGGAACGGGTAAAACCCTGCTGGCAAAAGCAGTGGCCAATCACACCAACGCAACATTCATCCGAGTGGTGGGAAGTGAGCTGGTAAGGAAGTTCATAGGAGAAGGTGCTAGGCTGGTCAGAGAAGTCTTTGATTTTGCCAAGGAGAAAGCTCCTTCAATTATATTCATTGATGAGCTTGATGCTATCGCAGCCAGAAGGACAGGTAGTGACATGAACGGAGATAGAGAAGTTCAGAGGACTTTAATGCAGTTGCTGGCAGAGATGGATGGATTTGACCCTAGAGGCGAAGTGAAGCTAATAGGTGCCACCAACAGGATCGACATTCTGGACCCCGCTATACTCAGACCAGGGAGATTTGATCGCATTATTGAAATTCCCATTCCGGACTTCGATGAAAGACAACAGATATTCAAGGTGCACACCAGAGGTATGAATATAGATGATGAAGTTAACTTCCACAGGCTCGCTGAGATCACAGACTCGTGCAGTGGTGCTGATATAAGGGCTATAGTCACTGAAGCGGGTATGCTAGCAATAAGGGAAGAGAGAACTGAAGTAAAAATGGAAGATTTTGCCAGTGCGATCGATAAAGTCACCAAGAAGGGCGTGGACAAATCAGAAATGAAAGGGGTTATGTTCGGCTGACCGGTCGGCTGACCGGTCCAGAGATCGCTGAGCTCCTTTGGCAATAAAAAATTAAAAAAGATTGGTTTTTGGCTAGGGTGGTAAAATAAATTAAGGATTGGTTGAGGGGGTTGGGGGGTTGAGAGTTCCACCCTAGCAATGATAAGTTATACCTTTTGTTATAAAAGTTTTTGGCTTAATTGCTAGAGAATATCTATCAAACTATAGTAAAAAAAGTTTTAATTAATCATTACTCTCCAAAGCCAACCGCAGGTTTCAGTGTTCTGTGGACCTATCTTTATCACATAACTTTTTGCCACCATCTCTCCAATTTGGACTTGCTCAGCAACAAATAATCTCTATCTGGAACGAAGATCTCCAGGGTTATTGTTCCATCGAACCCGTATCTCTTGACTGTTCTTACCACCTGCTCCCAATCTATGCTCCCACAGCCAAGAGGGAGATGATCATCATTCTTCCCGTTGTTATCGGAAAAGTGCAGGTGGACAATATCTTTATTGAACTCTTTGAAGAAAGCCTCAGTTAGATTCTCTTCCTGATTAATATTGCAGTGACCCACATCCAGATGTACTTTCAGCCCTGCCACCTCTTCAACGATTCGGGAGAAAGCCTCAGGAGAGTCAAAGGGAGCAACAAAGTTCTCCAGCATGAGGGTAACACCTCTTGATTCACATATGTGGTTTACCTGTTCCAGGAAATGGATATTTGCCTCGATTTTATCTCTGGTGGAGAAGAAAGGAGCATGATAGCTGGGATGGATGTTCACCTTGTCAGCGCCCAGCTGGACAAAAATATCGATGTACTTCCTGAACTCCTTCAGACAAGCCTCTCGAATGGATTCAATGGGCAGGATAAAGGGTAGAGATGGGTTGGTATGGCCAATAATATCCAGATCGGAATCCTTTAGGGCTTTCTTTACACTATGGACATCAATATCATATGCCTTTAAGGGCTCGATGGTCAAATCGATAAAATCAAACCCGTTCTGAGATACCCACTTGATCTCTCCCAGCAGGTCGACATTGGGATGGTTCATCACTCCGATTTGCATAGCTCTAATTCGCTGAAGCTATTTACAAAGCTGTCGGTTTTATTCGCTATTAATATCAAATGGCTTACGGCAAACCATATCTAACCCTTTACTGAACGTTTTGCAATGATAATGGAGGGGAAACCCCACTCGGATGAGGAGATTCTGGATACGCTCCACCCACTTGTGAGGGAGTGGTTCTTATCGAAATACTCTACTTTCACTCCCCCTCAGAAATACTCCATAGTAGAAGCTTTTAAAGGAAACAATATACTTATCTCCTCTCCTACAGGTAGTGGAAAGACCCTGGCGGCTTTTCTTACCTCCATCAGCCTGCTGATCGAAAAAGCAGAGAAAAAAGAGCTGGAGAAGAGGGTATACACCCTTTACGTCTCTCCTCTCAAGGCTCTGAATAACGACATCAGGAGGAATCTGGAGGAGCCGCTGGAGGAGATCTACCAGCTGGCAGAAAGGAAGGGAATCAAGCTGCAGAATATCAGGATAGGGGTAAGGACGGGTGACACAGAATCAAGGGAGAAGCAAAAACAGCTCAGAAATCCGCCCCATATCCTCATAACCACCCCGGAAACACTGGCCATCGTTCTTGCCAGTCCCAAGTTCATTGAAAAGCTGACCAGGATCAAGTTCTTCATTGTGGACGAGATCCACTCGGTGGCAGAAAATAAGAGGGGTTCACATCTCTCGCTCTCACTGGAGAGGATAAAGAGGATACAGGAAGAGAACTCCACCAGGATCGGTCTATCGGCGACCATAGCTCCCCTGGACGAGATAGCTCAGTTCCTTGTGGGGAACGATGACAATTGCATAGTTACAGATGTCACTTTTGAGAAGTCTCTGGATATCAGAGTAACTTCCCCCATAGAGAATTTCTTTGACATAACAGGAGAAGAAATAGGTGACAAGCTGTATTCCATACTCGCTGATCACGTGAGGCAGTCCAGAACTGTTCTGGTGTTTACCAACACCCGAAGCGCCACGGAAAGAGTTGTTTACAACCTTAAAAAAAGGTTGGGAGAGGATTTTCCTGTTAGTGCTCATCACTCTTCTCTGTCGAGAGATGTGAGGCTGGAAGTGGAAGAAGAGATGAAGCAGGGGAACCTGAGGTGTGTGGTCTCCTCTACCAGTCTGGAGCTGGGAATTGATATCGGCCACATAGACCTTGTGGTACTGCTTGGCTCGCCCAAGAGCATAAACAGAGCTTTACAGCGGATAGGGAGGAGCGGTCACCGTTTAGCGGACGTGAGCCGGGGAAGGATCGTGGTGCTGGACCAGGATGATTTGGTGGAGTGCACCGTTCTGGCCAAAGAGGCTCTGGACAGAAAACTGGACAGGATCGAGATACCCCAAAAACCTCTGGACGTTCTGGTGCAGCATGTGGTGGGGATGGCCATCGAGAGGAGATGGACTGTAGATGAAGCTCTATCTCTCATCAGAAATGCTTATCCGTACAGGAACCTGACCAGGCAGGAATTAATTGATGTCCTCCGCTACCTTGCCGGTCATTCTGAGCTGGAGAAAAAGAAGGTCTACGGCAAAATATGGTTTGATGAAGACGAAGAGGTCTTTGGAAGGAGAGGAAAACTTATCAGACCAATTTACTACCTGAACACGGGGACTATTCCTGATGAAGTGGCCATTTCGGTTATAACCAGGGATAAGAAACGGGTGGGGAAGGTGGAGGAAGAATTCGCTGAAAAGCTCCTGAGAGGAGATATCTTTGTTCTGGGAGGTAACACATACCGTTTTCTCAAGTCCCAGGGAACGAAACTGGTAGTAGAATCGGCAGAGGGTGAGAAGCCAACGGTCCCCAGCTGGTTCTCGGAACAGCTTCCTCTGAGCTATGATCTGGGACACAGGATCCAGGAGTTCCGGAAATTGATCGATGAGCTGCTGGAAGAAGAATACGAAGATGCTGCTGTGGATTATCTGGTGGAGGAATACAATCTGGAGGAGAATGCTGCCCGGGCCATACTGGGATATTTCAGGGAGCAAAAAACGTTCAGCGACATACCCACGGACAAGAAGTTGCTGGTGGAGAAATTCGAGGATGAGGGAAGGTATAATTACGTCTTCCATACCTTGATAGGTAGGAGAGCCAACAGCGCCATATCCAGGGTTTTCGCCTACCGTGCAGGTATGATGAAGGACTGCAATGTGCAAATAGCCCTCAATGATAACGGATTCATGCTCATGCTTCCCAAACACGTGTCCAACGATGAGATTAAGGAGTTATTTGACGAAAACGGATTTGAAGAGCATCTCAAGAAGTCTCTGGATAGGACAGAGCTCTTAAGGAGGAGGTTCAGGCACGTTGCGGTCAGGTCCATGATGATACTCCGCAATTACCTGGGAAGGGAGAAGAGCGTATGGAGACAGCAATTAAGCTCCGACTCAATATTGAACCTCTTGAAAAGGGATTTTCCTGGTTTTCCTGTCCTCAAGGAGACACACAGGGAGATCATGGAGGACTCCATGGACTCCAAAAACGCTGTGGAGTATCTCTCTAGAGGGGGGAACCAGATCGATATCGTCATCAATAGGGTGCCCTATCCCAGCCCCTTCGCTCTCAACATTTACGTATTGGGTAAAGAAGATGTGGTGCTGATGGAGGACAGGAGAAAGGTGCTCAAGGTTCTGCACGATAGAATTATGAGTATAATAGCTCAATAACACGTTATCCAGGAGGTGTAGGGATGCTGTTCATGCTATCCATAATTGGCGCTACCAAAACGGTTATCTCATAATCTTCACAGGAATCATGGAAGATAACCGGATAATTTTCTTTTTGGGGAAGTCCAATTGTTATGTCCTTATACCAGAGATTAAAGATATTCATAACAGCTATCAAGTTCTTGGTGCTGATAGGCACACTTGTGGGAGAAGGATTAAGCACATTGTCACTGATTATCTTCTCAAACCTTACTTTCTCTCCTTCACTTTGCTGGACTAAAGATAAAACATTATTATCCACTCTAAAGATCAGCTCGTCTATACCGCCTAAAGGTCTTAGTTTACCTGGCGGGATCACATGTGCTTGAGCGTAAACGTAAGCATCAGTTAAACTGATGACATCTTCATAATTATCCAGGACTTCATCAAGCGGTATATTGCCGAGCTTAAGACTATCTTCAGTCTCTACTTTAAACGGGCAGAAATATACCTTTGTGTAGTCACCAAGGATCAAAAATTCGCCCTCTTTTATCTCCACTCTCAATGAAGTTTCATCAATAAATTTTGACAGCCTGTTTAGATGTTTACAATCGAGTCCGATCTCTATATTGCCATCCCACTTATATTCTGTAAAAAAGCCACTGCTGTACCATGCCTTGACCAGCAACTGGTCTTCCAGCCCGCTCGTTATTCTTAGACCTTCAAAGGCGAATTCCAGATTCGTCTCCTTGGAGTAACCTGCTATACTGGCTACTTCGAGCAGATTTATTAATTTCTCTTTTTCCAGTTTAAGCTCCATATTCCCCCAATTGCCAGTTATATGAACTAGAAATAATAAAAAAGTTTCTACCAGTAATTGGTATTGGAGAAAAACCGTTGCCAAATTGCAGGACCTTTAACCAGTTACAACAATAAATATAATATATTTTTTATCATTTATTCTCTACAATTTTTAGGGGAACCGAAATTATTAAATAACATTAAAATTAAATAGAATTTATTGGGTTGGTTAGCGTTGGGGTTGAAGCGCGATAGAGATTAGGATGGAAATCTTCTTCGGCCACCCATTTTGTCACCTATCCGTTTTAACCAACCCAATATTTGTTTAACTAACCAGCAAACCTTAGAATAAGTTACCCATTTTACATTTAACGTAATTGTCATTATAAAGCCACTTGAAGTGGTATAAACTGCTTGATCCCCCTCTGCTTCCCATGTTGGTCATTGCAGGTTATGAGAGACAATTTTTTGCACAAAAACTTATAATTTTCATCCTACAAATATCGACACATACCTAAACCCGTGTATTTAACTGGAAAAGTTATTCAAATGGCGGGAAATAGTTGGTGAATAAAATATCCCAGGAAACATGACATTTAAAATAGATGACCTCATCCTGACCAGAGAAAAAGCAATAATCATAGACGATACAGCTGTTATCGCCGATCTACACCTGGGGATCGAGAGCATGATGGAGGATTATGGAGTAACCTTCCCCAGAGTGCAGATAAGGGAAGTGATCAATAATATGTCCTCCATCGTGGAAAATTATGGAATAAACAGGCTGATCGTGGCCGGCGATCTCAAGCACGAGTTCGGGAGGAATAAACCATACGAATGGGAGGACGTAGAGCTTTTTCTTCAAAAGTTCTCCGACCTGGAGATCGAGGTGGTCAGAGGGAACCACGACAATTTCTTGATGACCATTCTGTCCAAATACGGTGTGGAAATGAAAGAATTTATCCAGATTTCAGATTGGACGGTCACTCACGGGCACAAAAATACTGATGCAGATAAAGTGATTATGGGGCATGAGCACCCCACCATCAGAGTTAGAGAGAGTGGTGCCATCTACAGGTATCCCTGTTTTCTTCACGTCAGTGAAAAGAATGCTTTTGTTCTGCCCGCATTCTCACCTGTAGCCCAGGGGAGTGATGTATTGAGCGCAGAAAAGTTCCTTTCACCGATACTGAATGTAGAGATAGGCGATATAGAGATCTACGCTGTAGAAGATGAAGTGGTTTATCTGGGGACTGTTCGCGATATAAAAAGAGCTTTGAGATAAGATGGATCATGGATCAATTTCTCAGCAAAGTGGTTCACCAATAGATTCTAAAGAGAGTCGGGGTCGTAGCCCAGCATGGCGGTCCACCACCATCTGGCCATATCCATCAGGTCCCTGCTGAAGACCCCTGAGAGAGTGTATTCCCCGTTTTTGGTGGTGATCATCCCCGCCCCCAGCAATTTGTTCCTCATGGAATAGAAGGAGGAGCGGACCATGTCCAGTTCCCCCATAATGTCTTCCCACTCGTCCAATCTGAGGGGGTTCCCGCTCTTCTGCCTCTCTTCAATAATGTTCAGGAACTTTATAGCCTTCATGACCACTTCTTCTTTCCTGAAGAGTCTCCTGAGGAGCTCGAGGAAAGGGTTTTTGGATTGAGAAATCCTTGCGGAGCTTGATGACCTTATGACTATAGAGGTTGCTGTCTTGTGTGCTTCACCTACCTTCATATTCCGCAATATTTGGGATAGGAGAATATAATATTTTCGGACTTTAATTTTAAACAAAGGTAAGAAAACCAAAATGCGTCCCGGAAAAATTTTGCATAGGGGGAAAATTGGTTAAACTGCTTCTATGGTGGAAGGAGGCTTTTTGGTTATGTTGTAGGTAACGCTTACTACTCCGGGCACTTCGCTGGTTATCCTGTCCGCCAGCTTCTCCAGAACGTCGTAAGGAAGTCTGGTGGGCTCACCGGTCACTGCATTCTCACTGTTCCAGCACCTGACCTCTATTTGGCTTCCAAAGTCCCTACCTCCATCTCTTATACCTGTCACTTTATCTTCATGGAGTATAGCGAAATACTGGAAAGCATCCACGCCCTTAAGCTCTTGCTCTAAAACAGTGGTGGCCTTTCTTACTGTCTCCACTTTTTCAGGAGTAACTGCACCTATCACTCTGGCCGCAAGAGCAGGACCGGGGAAGGGCGGTCTGTTGTATATCTCTTCAGGCAGTCCCACATACCGGGCAACCTCCCTGACCGCGGACTTCCTCAGCTGGATGAGGGGCTCGGTGATCCTGTAACCGTACTGCTCCTGGGTATCGATACCCAATTGCTCCAGAATATTGTGCTGCCTCTTTATACCTGCTACAGTCTCTTCTATGTCGGTGTAGATGGTGCCCTGCAGAAGGTGGGTGGCACCGCTCTCTTTCACCAGCCTCCCGAAAACGTCTTTATAGAATGTGTTAGTGATAGCCTCCCGCTTCTCTTCCGGATCGGTAACCCCTTCAAGAGCTTTAAAGAACTCATCTCTAGCATCGATTAGTTCCACATTTACGCCTAGACTCCTGAAGAGCTCTACTGTCCTCTCAGGCTCATTCTCCCTCATTATCCCGTTGTCAATGAAATAGGTCTTCAACCTGTCCCCCAGAGATTTGTGACCCAGCATGGTCACAGTAGAAGAATCCACACCACCCGATAAGGCATTGATAGCAATCCCATCTCCCACAGTGGACGAGATCTCCTTAACTTTCTCTTCAACAAAATCTTTTGGATCTAAATCTTCCAGCTTGATCTCCTTAACATCCATACTATCACCTTTTTGTGGCATAAGCAAGGCGTTTATAATGTTTTGTCAACTGAAACATTCTTATTCCCTTTAAATAATAGTCAGTTATGCGTATTGCCAAG
>JBKHKH010000054.1:0-11873 GCA_046537735.1 Archaeoglobaceae archaeon
GTACTCACAAAATTTTCCTGGAATTAAATAAAATAAATAAAAGACTTCATGATCACAGAATTAGGGGATGGATATGACGAGAGATAAAAAGATACTTAGAAAAGTTAAAAATACTATTATTACCTAATAGATAGATAAGGGGTTCCGATGAACTGGCCAGCTTATGGTGATATATCTTCTGGAGATTTTGACCCTAAAAATAATGTATATTTTAAAATAGAGAACTCTACTTACCAGTACATCGATTTTCCTAACTACTATATATACCAATTTATGAACGAGATTGCCAGGATAGCTGTTTCCTGCCCCCACCAACCAGAAGAGCAATATGAGAAAGCACTGGAACTGAAGGAGGAGTATGAAAGAATATTCTACGAAGAGGGGATTGACTTTTTGACCTTCTCAATTTTAAAGCGCCAGGAAAATCCTCTGCTATTCAGTATAAGTGTTCAAATAGATGAACAAAAATTCAAGGATTTTATGGAGAGATTCCCTACATCCAGAACTCCACTCAAAGAGAAATATCGCTACCTGTGGAGATGCAGACTTGTGTCTCTCGAAGTTGCAAGCAAATCGGAGGAGCCGGTATCGGAAGTTGTTGAAGATGTGCAGGAAAAAGTACAGGAATATATCGATGAAGATCTAAGAACTCTAGAAGATAAGATCAATGCATTCCTCGCTAACTCAGGAAAATGGAGAGAGACTTTGCAAATCTTTTGGGGGAAAAGAAGAATAGGAGTATCTGACATCTATCCCAGCACTTTTATCTGTTTATTGGAGATGGAAGGAATAGTTAGACATATCAGATCTCTTATCTTCTCCGGATCCATTCCTTCCTGTTATCGAGAGATGAGAAAACTCTTGGAAGATCTTAGCTGGGCTATCTTTGATGATTTTCTATTCATGTACTACAGAAGCAAGCCTAACAAGGATCCATTCTACTTCTATAGTGAGTACTGGTTCCAGCTGGAAAATACTCGGGAGAACCGTCGAAATTTTGAGAATAAAGTCAATGAACTGCGAGATAGGATCTATGATCACTGCGCAAAACCCGATATGAGATATGCAGATAAGTATGGGATCGGAAAAGGCCAGGTAAAGGCTGAGTTGAAGAAAAGGATGTCACTTCCACTTTATATTATGCTAGCAGGGACATACCCACTACAAATTGACAAGTTTAAGCCTCTCCTCTACAAGACCTTCGAGCTGGTCTTGAAAGGTCTAAAAGGTGGTAGGGGTCTGGGAAAATCAGATAAAAAATTTGTGGAGGAAATGGGCGATCTGGTAGCTGATAGCAGTGGTGGAAACTCAGTTCCTCCGTTCCCTTCTACTAGAGGAGTTATCAGTTTCTTAGAAGATATTTGGCATGATAGACTGGAGAATAGGTTAACAAATATCTATGATCAATATGGCTTTTTTAACCATCCTTACATGTATTCCTGGCAAGTATATACCCTCTCATCCATAGCGGAATTTAAGATCCTGAATTGCGAGGTCAGTAACTTCATTGACAGTATTACAGATTTGATGGAAACCTACATGGAAAATTACCGCTAAAATGAAATTTATATTGATTAAAAATAATAAATGTAATAGTTATTACTTTTTATAGGATTGTAGTTTGGATTTTATACCTTTAGTAGCGAGCCTGTGCTGAACCAATCTTGTTTTGTGTTTACTCATTCCTTTCTGAAGGCGTTTTATCTTCATTTTACCCCACCTCTAATAATACTATGTAACTTATTCTATAAAATACTATCGGAGGCTTAGATATGTAAACAAGGGACAGAATTATACTATTGATTTTAGAATTGTGAATTAGACGGCCAGGGATAGATTCAGGTTTTTTCAGGTCTCCATTGGTCTAAAAATTTAAGACGGAAAATAGGAGAACGGATTGAAATATAATAGTCTTATGAAATAAATTTTTTTAAATTTTTTATCTAAAATTAAGATAGTACTACACCGGATTGTAAAGTATAAGTATAACAGTAAAGTTTTTAAACATGTTTTCACGAATAATTATTTGGTGATAAAATGGGTGGAAACCTAGAAGAAATAGAATATATAGATAGTAAACTTAGAGAAGTTAGTGGCGAGCTAGGGAACATTAAAAAAGAGTGGTTCTCAGCTGTCGAAGAAGCAAACGTACAGGAGCTAGGAAACATTGTAGATAGGCTGAGAGAAGTGAACACCGATATACAAAGCGTGATCTCCAGCACGGAGAAAATGAAGTCTTCAGGAGTTATGGCTCCTCCCGAATATATGGCTGAGCCATTGCTCGTTTGCTGGCAGGTTGAGAAAGAAGGCGGAGAAGTATCCAAGGAGAGGCTAAGAGAGATCGCAAGAGAATACGGTCAGTCAGGTGTTCTGGGAAGCTATTTTGTTGGAGAAGAGCCTTTGCTAACAAAGGTGGATATCAGCAGAAGAGCTCTCACTTCAAAAGGTAAGAAATTAGTGGAAGGTTACCAGGACTGGCTCGATAAACAGGATAGTGCCACATAAACTAAGTGTATTTGATTAAATATAATTTTATATTTTATTTATTTTTTCCACTTAGGAGGATCCAGTGGTTTAAAAGCTAATCTACTCGCTTTTATACTCAAGTAGAAAATACGTTTGGTTAATAAGTTATTTCGGTATATTTCTCTATTTGATAACATGAGTTCTTTTATCGAAAGCTTTTTAAAGTAGAAAGACAATATAAAATTAAGGGTTAAGGATAGGTGACAAAGTCGGGTGAAACCATCCTTTAAACCTCACCCCATTTTTTTATATCCGTTAAATTGAGATTAAACACCAAGTAAATTTCTTTTAATTTTTGAATATAAAAAATAAGATCAATTTAAAAAAAATTTCTTTTAATCGATAGTTTAATTGTTTAAATCGTATCTAATTAGTCAGGTAATTACATTTTATCAATAACATTTTATTAATAATGTAGTCGCTTTGACCATAAGTTTTATATAAGATAAATGAGGTGCCCCTATAAGCATAGTTTAAAAAGTCTGGGTTGGTTAAAACGGATAGGTGACAAATTGGGTGGCCCGAAGAAGATTTCCATCCTAAACTTCAACTGCATTCCAATCCCAATTTTTTAACCAACCCAGTAAAGTAAATTATTCTTTATGGTATTTTAATTTATCGATATTAGCTTTCACTGTAAATATTAGTAGATTCTTATCATTACTTATACGCTTTGAATTCAGTGATCATCCCGGTTGAGCAGTGATATAAAATCGAAAGTTTTATGTACAGCTATTCTAAACTGCGACCAGTCCAAGGGGGAGTTGTTAATTTTTACCTTTGTGGAATCCGACCCCCCATCAACGGAATCCGACCCCCCATCAAATATGATCTCCCCCTTGGCGTTCTTAAAATAGGTTTTTATAACAAATCAACTAATTCAATTAGTGAAGAACTAGGGTAGTGGGTTAATGGGCTCTTGATAAATAATATTATCATAATTTTTTATATTTTTTATTGGTAGGAAATCTTTTAAATTCTGTACCAATTTTCAATTTTAACTTATATAAAGTTTGCGTAAACTTTAAATAAAAGACATATCTTTATTATTATATAAAATATTAACAGATATATATTCGGCACTTATTTATAGTAAGAGATACATATTTACCATTGAAGACCTCTTAACTGTGAGGTCTGAATAGGAGGTGGTGTTGGGGATGAAAAAAACGTTTAACATGAGGAAAACGAAAACTATCCACGTCTCCGAAGAGACAAAAAAGAGGCTGGACGAAATTAAAATCCACAGAAAAGAGCCTTATGAAGATGTTGTTAGAAGGTTGTTAGACGATTTTAGAGGGGGTTCGTGATATGGAGAAAGGAGAGAGATTAGGATATAGCCCTGGTTATCAACAAGAACAAAGGACCAGAATGGCAGTTAAATCCAAACCCAGAATCCTGATATTTGCTTCTGAAATGGCTTACAGGGCTGCAGATCAGACTGGGCTGGCGCATAAGGAGTACCCTGTGACCACGTATATAGTCAGGATTCCCTGTTCGTCAATGATCAGGCCTGAACTGGTTTACCACGCATTGGAAAAAGGATTTGATGGGGTGTTTATTGCATCGAGTGGAGACGATTGCCCTTTTATGGGTGAGAAATGTATCGAGAAAACATCAAAAGCGTCTGATGACGCACAGGCGTATCTCAAGGAGAGAGGGATTGAAGTTCAGAGAGTAAAGTCAGGGGGTATTTGCAGCTCGTGTATGGATGCGTTAGTCAAGCAGATCAAAGACTTCGACGAGACTCTATCTTCTCTAGGACCCTTAAAAGGGGTGATAGAATGACCTACGATGTTATGGTCATTGGTGGTGGCATCACTGGGATGGAATCTTCTCTCACTTTAGGTGATGCAGGCTACAATGTCCTTCTGGTGGAGAAATCTCCCAGCATTGGAGGGAAGATGGTGGAATTGAGTAAAGTGTTCCCCACTCTTGATTGCTCTGGTTGTATAACCACACCAAAGATGGCGTCAACCGCAAACCATCCGAATATAACTGTTATGAGCTACTCTGAACTCCAGGAAGTGTATAAGGAAGATGAAGGCAGATTTAAAATTAAAATCCTTCAGAAACCCAGATACATTGATTTTGATGCCTGTATAGGTTGCCAGAGATGTGAACAGGTATGTCCAGTATTTGTACCTAAAGAATATGAATACGGGCTGATCGGAAGAAAAGCAGCATACGTGCCCTTTGCTATGGCTTCGCCCAGAAAGGCGCTGATAGACCTAGATAAATGCACAATGTGTGGTAGATGCGAAAGGATCTGCCCTACAGACGCCATAGATTTCCTTCAGGAGCCGGTAACGATCGAGGACGAGGTCAAGGCCATCATAATTGCTACTGGATTCAAACCCTTTGATCCCGGTCTCAAAAAAGAGTACGGCTACGATAGTTTTGATAACGTCATACACGCTATGCAGATGGAGAGGCTTTTATCTCCTTCAAGACCCTACAACTGGGTTCTACGGCCATCAGATGGGAAAGAGCCCGATAAGGCCGCCTTTGTCCTGTGCGTAGGTTCCAGAGATAAGACCCTGGATATACCGATATGCTCCAGGGTGTGCTGTATGTACTCTGTAAAACAGGCAATTCTATTCGCTTCGGCTTTACCTCTAGCGGATGCCGCTGTATATTATATGGATATCAGAGCATTCGGTAAGGGATTCGAAGAATTCTATGACATGGCTCAGGGAATGGGAATAGAGTTCATAAAAGGAAGGGTTGCGGAGATAGATGAAAAAGAAAATGGAAATCTGATTCTGAAGTACGAGGACTTTGAAGAGGGAATAGAAAAAGAGGACGAATATGACATGGTGGTCCTATCCATAGGACTGAGACCGAACACTGAAGTGGTCAAAGCTTTCAAGAACGTGGAGATCGAGCTCGATCCCTTCGGCTTCATAAAGCCAGTAAAAGAGAACGTCAACCCCATATTAACCAGTGTTAGGGGTGTTTTCTCAGCAGGATGCTCTACAGGACCTAAAGACATTCCTGATTCTGTAGCTGAAGCCAATGCTGCCGCAGTGGAGTGCATGGACTATCTCTACGAAGTTGGGGCCAAAATTGTAGCTGAAGCGGTGGCGAGGTGATGAGTATGGTCAACGATAGAATTGGAGTTTATATATGCCACTGCGGAGGGAACATCTCCGACGTAGTGGACAGTGATAGAGTAGCCGAAGCTGTTCAGAACTTTCCAAACGTTGCACTGGCGAAGTCATTCATGTTCATGTGCTCCGATCCGGGTCAGCAGATGATAGAAGAGGACATAAAGGAAATGGGTTTGAACGGGGTTGTAGTTGCTTCCTGCTCACCCCATCTGCACGAAACCACATTTAGAAAGGCAGTGGCGAGAGGTGGTCTAAATCCATATCTCTTTGATCACATAAACATCAGGGAGCACGTATCGTGGTGCCACAGCCACGAAAAAGAAGAGGCAACGGATAAAGCCATAGCACTGGTTAAATCTGGAATTGCAAAAGTCAGTGGGGCAAAAGAATTGCAGAGCATAAGGGTAGAGATGCCTCCTAGAATTTTGATCATAGGGGCCGGAATCTCCGGTATGAGATCGGCAATAGCTCTATCCAAGCTGGGGATCGAGGTTCATCTGGTAGAAAATCAACCTTTCGTAGGAGGTAGGGTTGCACAGATATACGGAGCCTATCCCTCAGGAAAAACAGGTATAGAATTGGTTGATGAACTGATTGAGGAGCTGAAGAAGGAGGAAAATATCCATCTGTATACCAATGCGGAAGTTGAATCAGTTGACGGGTTCGTGGGCAATTTCGAGGTTGAGGTTCAGGTAAATCCCAGGTATGTGGTCTCCAATAGCTTCCACATTGATAAAGCGATCGAGGCGTGCCCCATAGAAGTTCCAGATGAATTCAACTATGGAATAACCACCAGAAAGGCGATATACTATCCTTATCCAAACGCATATCCTGAGTTACCGGCAATAGATATGGATGCGTGCAATAAGTGCGGCGAGTGCGTAAACCTCTGTGGCGATGCAATTGATCTGGATCAGTCTCCGGAGAAAAAGCATATCAAGGTGAGTATGATCACTTTTGCCACCGGTTTTGATCCTTATGAACCACAAGAGGGTGACTATGGTTATAAACAGGTCAGCAATGTGATTACTCTTCCTCAATTTGAGAGATTACTGGCCCAGGGTAAAGAAGGGAAACTGGAGTACAATGGTAAGGAGATCAAGGATATACTGTTTATCTACTGTGTAGGCAGTAGAGGAGAAGGAGGTCACGAGTATTGCTCTCGATACTGCTGTACCGCTACCTTAAACGCCGCAAAAGCTGCCACCGAGAAATTTGGAGCGAGAACTTTCCACGTCTATAAAGATATGAGATCATACGGTAAATATGAAACCTATTATGAAGACGAGGGTAAAAATGGTGCCACATTCTTAAGATTTTCACCGCAAAACCCGCCGGAAGTAACTCAGAATGAGAATAAGGTCAAGGTCAGGGTAAAAGACGAGTTGACATTCGGAGAGAATTTCCAGGTGCCGGCCGATCTGGTGGTTTTATCTGTGGGTATGGTACCCAGAGAAACCAGGGCAGTCTCTATGCTAAGAGTTCCTCACAGTGGTGACGGATTTTTAGAAGAAGTACATCCCAAGTTAAGGCCAGTGGAGACAGCAATAGGCGGGGTTCTTATTGCTGGCACCTGTCAAGCACCAAAGGACACTGTTGAAGCGACTGCTTCTGCGTCAGCTACATCTGCAAAAGCTTCAACCGTTCTACTCAAAGGATATACTGAACTGGATCCCTTTATCATAGAAATTGACCGGAATAAATGTACAGGAAGTGGGAAATGCGTTGAAGAATGCCTATTTAGCGCTATAGAATTGAAAGAAGTGGATGGCGAGAAGAAAGCCTTCGTTACAGAAGCTATATGCAGGGGTTGCGGAGCTTGTGCAAGAGTATGTCCAGAAGAAGCCATAAACCTCAGAGGATATACATATGACCAGTTGAGATCTCAGATCGACGCCATGTTCAAGGAAGCGAAGGTTGACACCTCACCCAGGGAGGTGGTGTGAATGGGAGAAAATAGTGAGAAAAAGAAGGAAACAGTTAAACTGCTGAGGAAGAAGAAAAAACCAGCCAAGGAAAATCTAGAGACACAAAAGGATCAAAGAAAGATCACCAAAGCCATAAAAAAAGCATTGGAATCAGGTCCCAAGACAATTCCCCAGATCGCTGAAGAGTCCAACTTAAAGCCGAGCACTGTTGTGTGGTATCTCTTCTCCATTAGACAATACGGTGAAGTCCAGGTAGAAGGTGAAGCAGAAGAAGGATATTATTCTTACAACTTGGTTGAAGAAGGTGTGGAAGAAGGTGAGACTGAAGAATCAGGTGCAGGAGGGGTGTGATATGGCATCTGAGGCTGAAGCTGAAATTAAAAAAGAGCCGGAAGAATTATTTAGTGAAATCGATCCTGGATTCAAAGAAGAGATCAAAAGGTTAGGTGGCGAAACAGTTATAGAGTGTTTCAATTGTGGAACATGTTCTGCCATTTGTCCTCTACATGAAAAATTGCCGCGGAGATTCATTCGCTATGTCCAGGTGGGGGCAAAAGACCGCATCCTGGAGAACGCCACAGAATTATGGCATTGTCTACACTGCGGTCTATGTAACTATACTTGTCCCAGAGGCGCAAAACCAGGTGACCTGATGTTGACCTTGAGGCGTTACGCCCTTAAAACCTGGAGGGGGCGTTGAGCATGTACCATCCAAAAGATATGGTCGATTTGATAGCGGATAACGTTAAGAAGACGGGTAATCCATTTGGGGTGACCAATAAGAGCATCAACGACTGGTGGAGAGACGCCTCTCTGAAGCGGAATAGGACGAACGGAGAATACATGTTGTTCACCGGAATGATGTATCAGATGGTGCCTTACATTGAGGAGATGACCGTTCAGCTCGAGAAGTGGGAAGACACCGGAAAACAGTCCCTCATTAAGTACGCAAAATACCTTCCCAAGTTTTTGATGGGCCTTTATCTAAGAACCAGGACAGACAGCAAAATAAAAAAGGAGTACGACAATATCCTGCTCAACATAGTCAAGGTGCTGAGAAGATCTGATGTGGATTTTTACTATAACCCCGAACTGGATTATTACAGTGGTATTTTGCTCTACGATATGGGTGACGATGAGGCCTTTAAAGATCATGCAAAACTGGTGGCAAGGAAACTAAAAGAGAATGGTGTAAAGAAGATCGTTACCGTGGACCCTCATACGACCTATGCTCTAAAGGTACTTTATCCCAAATACACTGGAGAGGAGTTCGAGGTCAAAACTTATTTTGAGTTGCTGGATATAGATATAACTCAAAGCAAATTGTACCTGGAAGGAGAGAAATCGAGTGAGAACTCTCGAGTAACTATACACGATCCCTGCTTTTACGGCAGGTATCTGGAGCTCTCAGATAAGCCTAGAAGAGTTCTGACGGATCTGGGACTTACTTGTGACGATATTAGGAGAAGCCAAACATTTACAGACTGTTGTGGAGGTCCAGCCGAATCTCTTTCTCCCAAACTGTCCAATGAAGTTAGAAACCGGAGGATTGAAGAATTAAGCAAAAGTGATAGCCCCTTGGTGACCATGTGCCCCATTTGCCTGGCAAATCTGCGTAAATCAGTGGAAGTTGAAGATCTATCCAATAAAATAGTGAACCTTCTAACAGAAGGACCTCCTTTGCATATGATCGAACCTCTGCTTTTGTACTGGCAGATCGAGAAAGAAGGCGGAGAAGTATCCAAAGAGAGATTAAGAGAGATCGGAAGGGAGTACGGTCAATCAGGTGTTCTGGGAAGCCACTTCGTTGGAAAGGAACCGTTTTTGGTCAAGAAAGGTGTGGATAAAAGAGCACTCACACCAAAGGCAGAGAAATTGGTAGAATCTTATCAGGACTGGCTCGAAAAACAGGAAAAATCTGGGCAATAAGCCATTAATTTTTATTTTATTTTATTTTCAAGGTCCCATACTTTCATCTTAAAGTAAAAATCAAAATAGAGAGAAAATAGAGAGTTACTTTTTTGTTTCTGTGGTATAAACTATAGATTATGGTATCGTAAGATGCCACGCGACTTCAGAACGCATTTCTGGATGGTTCACAGGCTTTAATTGAATAAATAAATGGAAAAAATTTGGTTTATCAATTTTGGTTTATCCGTACATCACTTCGAAGTTGTTGTGTTTTTTGGATATATTGTCGATCTCCTCTAATTTGCTTCTTATTTGGCGGACAAATGGATCTTTGTCGTGTTCTTCCAGTCTTTTTGTAATTTCATCTATTTTTTCTGGAGATACGAATTCGATAAGATCTTCTAATATGCAGTAGATTTCTATGAATTCAATAGAGAATATGTATCCAAGTGTAGTTATGTTTTCAGTTAACGAACTGACCAGGTAGAGTATAGAGCCAAGAGAGCTCCCCCCTCTCATTGAATCTTGTATCTCTGGTTGTTGAAGGATCTGACTGGCTTGCTTCATCTTCATTTGACTGACTTCTTCCAGTTCTTTGTAAGTCTCCTTTTTCTTCCTTAGCATTTGTTTGCATCTTTCTTCTTTTTCCATCGTTGACACCCCTGAAAAAATTAGCAAGGAACTATGAGAACTGGCTTCTTGGATTTTCTCATTACTGGATTGGCTCTGCTCTTCATTAAGAACTCTTTTACCGTTTTCCTGTCACATTTGCCCAAGATTATCATGGAAGCATCTATATCCTCAGCGGTTTCCAGGATATTTTCAGGTGCGTTGCCAACAGCGATTCTGTTTCTGGATGGAAAAGAGAATATCTGGGAATATGACTCCAGCTCGCCTTCTGCTTTGCTAACATTCTCTTCAACTTCTTGCTGGCTGCCATAGTCTATTACATGTAACAATACACCTTCCTTTACTCTCTCTGCGAACTTGCTTACTGTGTCTGCAACACGATCGGAACAGGTAGAGAAGTCCAGAGCTATAAGTGGTCTATCGAACATTCCTTTGTAATCAATTTCTTCTTTGGGTCTGTTCATTTCCTCATCCCATTCGTACTTCAGTAAAAGTATAGGTATACTGCACTTTCTGGCCACATTTTTAGCGGGTCCTACTATCAGATCCCTGAGTACGGTTTTACTCTTTGTAGGAAGGACTATCAGATCGATCATTTCACAATGCGCTTTCTGGACAACGTCACAATAAGGACAAACCCCTTCTGGAAGGATCTTGCTTTTATTTAATAGCAATGAATAATGCGATCTTATCCCTCTTTCTATAAGACCTCCGGTAATCGCCTTAAGATCTTCTATAGCTTTTCTCTTCACCTCAGCAAAATAATTGGTGTCCTCAGGTATTTCATAGACTATAGATACTTCAAAACTACCTGTAACTTCATATTTACTTCTTGGTATGCTCTTAATTTTGGTTACTAAACCATTTTTATCAGGTACCTCATATATGACAGGCCCATCATGTCCCATGTGCGATAGCTCAGGGATACAATTATCTAATGCATGTATTGATACCTCAGATAGGTCCGTCGGGTACAAAACACCTTTAAACATTTTCCTCACCCCATTAAACATTAAATTTCAATTCAAACAGCCCAACATAAAAC
This sequence comes from Archaeoglobaceae archaeon, assembly GCA_046537735.1. Taxonomy (GTDB): domain Archaea; phylum Halobacteriota; class Archaeoglobi; order Archaeoglobales; family Archaeoglobaceae; genus JdFR-22. Next base: position 11,154 of record JBKHKH010000054.1, read on the forward strand.
TAGGAATTCTAAAGCATTACTGAGAAAGATCTTCTTTTTTTACTACTCCTCATTGGAGAACGGTAAATGTTTGGGACAATAAAACAGTTTTCTTGTGTGGTGATTAAAACTAGAATATAGTTTTTGCTTCTAACCAGTAGTTTTTTATGTTTGGGTTTAAAATTTTTCTTCTGACATAAACTAACTTCCCTTTCTTATAGCATCACCCCTTAGTATATACTATTGATTCCTAATTATTTAAGTTTTTCGCTAAACCTAAAAATCCTGACTGAAATTGCCACATTTGACCACTATTTTTGGATGAGGATAATTGTATTAGATTTATCGTAGCGTGAATACTGAGCCAAATTTGCATGCTATGTGCATGCTGATTCATACTAATTTTAATAGATAAACAAACAACCACTAATCAAGCAAGAGAGGAGAAAGTGCATTGAATAACCTCCTTAGCTGGAGTATTTCAGGCGAACCAAATGGTCTGGAGTCCCGGGGGGTGACACCTCTCCAACCGGCACACGGGTAAAACCCTTTTTGCACCGGGGCTTTTTCAGGATACTGTATAGTATTTCAGTAGTGAGGGAAATATAGGAGAAAATATGGACAAGTACCTGTTAAATCTAAAATAAAAGAATGGAGATGGGGGGATTGAGTTCGCCTTATCTCAGTGGTCCATCTCGTATTCTGGTCTTCTTATCTGAACTGTTAATCGATTAGTATCCT
>JBKHKH010000055.1:0-11867 GCA_046537735.1 Archaeoglobaceae archaeon
GCTGGAGAATGGCAACATCCTGGTTACCGATAGCTTGAACCACCGGGTCGTTGAGATGACCCCAGGTGGAGATGCGGTCTGGAGTGTCTCGCCCGGAGCAGTGCCTTACGAGGCTGACCGCCTTCCCCAGGGTGAGTATCCCGATGGGTTGAATGGACAAGACTTCACCCAAGACCCTGTAGACGAGCCGACCCCAAGAACAGCTCAAATACATATTCCTCTGATCACTATGGTCTTTTCTGCCATTAAGGGAACCCTCCTGCTCCCCTACTGGGTGAACCAGTGGCACTTCATGGGGTTCATCCTCACATTGATAATAGCCGCCGCTGGCATTGCTTACGATAGGCGCCGCAGGTGAACTGACTCTGATGGTGACCGCATCCAATCACCAGGATTTAAGGAAAAAATGTGATTGATTTGTTTATTTTTATTCCATTCCAGTAGGTTGTTGTGGCTGTTCCAGGTCGATGGGTTGCTGGAAGAGATATCTTCCGTCCTTTGAGATATACATTTCTTGTTCCTGGTCGATGGGCTCGAGTTCACCTGTCTGTGATGGGACGATCCCGGTTACTGCTATGGTCACTTTATAGAGTGAGCTGAACTGTGAAGATGACACGTCTTTTACGGAGGCGTCAATGGAGAGATCCTCCTCTGAGATGTTCTCGCTCTGCTGTGCCAAAAGTGCTAGCTGCTGTTCCTGTTGCTGAACCTGCTGGTCCATCATCGCCTGGACATTCTGCCTGATCTCCTCTTCTGAAACTGTAGCTCCAGATGGATCCGGTCCAGATGATCCCATCAGGACTCCACCAAGTGCGGCTCCTGCACCGAAGGCAATCACTGCAACCACCACGAAACCGGCTATGAGGCCATAGAATTGCCGTTTCTCTAATTTGTCGAACATTCTCGTACTTTAGAGCAAGGGTTAAATAAATTTTTGCGTTATACAGGAATTTAAGGGGTTTATTGAAAGCGGTATCCGTGTAACTTGATCTCTTTCCTGTAGACCTGGGAGATCTTATCCACATATTCTCCATATCCATTGGAGAAGAAGTCCTGATAGTTCTCGGTCTTTATCGTGTCGGAACGGTGCCTGGGTAATTCACCTGTAGGGATACCCAATCTCTCCAGCACCTCCCACAGATCATCCTCTAAGTTCTCATAATAACCTATGTAGTCCATCATAACGTTACCGGAAAAATCTGAGTACAGTGAGTAGTTCATGGGCCATTGCCAGTAAACCGAATCGCTCATAAAGTCATCAAAATCGATTTTTTGGTCGAGCTCCACGCATTTATGGCCGTAGTGGGATAACACCTTATCCCAGGGACTCCTCTCAAAACAGAACTTGAAGTAGTTATCCCAGATCTCCCTGCCAACTCTGGACCTCACGATCACAGCTGGCAAGTGCTGATGATACTGCACTCCTTCCCTCAATTGCACCAGACGTTTAAGGGTGCAAAATCTGCCATTGCCATTTTGACCATTCCTGAGATTATTTATTAAGTCCATCAGATCGTTTTTTCCGTAGTTGAGGTAATATCTCATGTCAGTCAGGGGATTGAAGAAGCCTGTGTAGTTCTGTCCTTCCAGGTATTCGTGAGGAGCGATCACATCGTCCTCGCCACAGAATTGAGCTAGATAACCCTCAATACTGGTTCCTGCAGTCTTTTTTGTCTTGATGAAGATGAATTTGTATTTGTGTGAAATAATCATACTCTCAGTAATCTACTAGGGATTTATGAATTTTCCGGACCAATCCTTCTGTACTTGTGGATCGATTTAATCAAGATGGAACCAGATAACCGACCAAAGCCGCGAAAAGCAATAAACTCATCTGGAACTCTATGTAGGAGAGTATTTCCATCATAATGATCTCCTGATTGCCTACTCACTTTGTTAAGACGGGGTTAATCCTTCTCCCTCTCAAAATAATTCTTCAGTTAAGTTTTTAGGGTACTTCTTTAAAGCTACCTGAAAATTGCAAGTGTAAAACGATTCAAATCTTAAAGATAGGAGGAGGTCACATGAGATTTAAGGTCAAGAACATTCCTCTCCAACTCGAACATGCCTCAGCTATGTTGAGTCCGGATGACGCCGCTGAGCTGGGGCTGATCGTGGGGGATAGGGTTAAAGTAACTTATGGAAAGAAGTTCTGCATTTCGGATGTCCATATAACCACCGAAATAGTGGGTCAGGGTGAAATAGGGGTAGCCAGCACAGCCGGTCCCTGTGAGATCGAGATACCTGATGAAGCTGAGGTTGAGGTTCACCCCGTATCCAAACCCAAGTCGATAGAGTTCATCAAGAAGAAGATGGATGGCCATAAATTAACTAAAGATGAGATCCATGCCATAGTCAGGGACATTGTATCCAATATGCTCACTGAAGTGGAGTTGACCGCCTTTGTGATGGCCGATTATCTTCAACCTGTTGACCTCGATGAGATCGAGTGGTTGACCCGGGCCATGATCGACACTGGCGAGACCTTAAACTTTGAGAGGGGGATTGTGGTGGATAAGCATAGCATTGGAGGCGTCCCCGGAAATAAGATAACTCTGCTCATTGTACCCGTCATAGCTGCTAGCGGCTTGCTTATCCCCAAGACCGCATCCAGAGCCATTACTTCTGCCAGCGGAACTGCAGACACTATGGAAGTCCTTGCTGACGTGCATCTGGGTATAGATGAGATAAAGGAGATGACGGAGAAGGTAGGCGGGGTTATCGCCTGGGGTGGGACCACCAATATTGCTCCTGCTGATGACAAGCTGATCAGGGTGGAGAATCCCCTATCCATAGATCCCCGACCCCAGCTGCTGGCAAGTGTCATGGCCAAGAAAGGCTCCATAGGGGCCAAACACGTGGTAATCGACATCCCCATGGGAGAAGGCTCGAAGGTTGCTGACATTGACGAGGGTAGAAAGCTAGCATCAGATTTCTCTGAGCTGGGGAGGAGATTGGGGCTTGATACCTCATGCGTTATGACCTATGGCAGTCAGCCTGTTGGCAGAACAATTGGACCTGCTCTGGAAGCGAAAGAAGCTCTTGAGGTACTTGAGACCGGTAAAGGAGCCCGAAGTTTAATAGAAAAAGCTGCAGGAGTAGCTGGAGTGCTTCTGGAGATGTCGGGTAAGAGCAGAAATGGTGCTGAGGATGCTAAACAGCTCATAGAATCTGGTAAGGCGCTGGAGAAATTTAAAGAGATCATCGAGATACAGGGAGGAGATCCAGAGGTAAAGTCGGACGATCTCCCCATTGGAGAGCATAAACACGTGATCAAGGCACCGATAGATGGAGCAGTTGCTGCAGTCAAGAACTCCCAGCTGGTGAAGGTTGCCAGGGCAGCCGGCGCCCCCAAAGATAAGGGAGCGGGGATAGTCATCCACAAAAAAGGTGGGCAGCACGCAAAAGCTGACAGCCCCTTGTTCACCATACACGCGGATAAGGAATGGAAACTGGAGCAGGCAATTGATCTGGCTATATCTGAGCCACCAGTGGTCGTCTCCAGCATGATACTGGAGAGGTTCCCCTCTTACAGGGTAATATGAGGAAATGTGGAATGAGATTACCGATTTAGTCACAATCTATAAGTGAGTGTTGGTGAATAAGTTTGGTAAGGCTAAGGAATTCTAATCTAAAAGACCGAAAAAGGTGAGTGTATGCTGGATAAAGTGTTGTTCCCCACGGACTTTTCAAAGGTCTCGGAGAGCATCTTGGAATGGCTTCCCAGTCTGAAGTGTCTGGGTATCGAGGAAATGATTCTGGTGAGAGTGATCAATCTGAACAAGGTTGTGGGGGTGGCCTCGGGTTTTAATGTGGACACGTGGGTAAAGAGTGAGGAAGAAGAAGGGAGGAAAAACCTCATTGAATGGACAGACCGGTTAAAACAACAGGGGATCAATGCAGGGTTTGTGACCCCTATCCCCAGAGGGGATCCGGTGTGGGAGATAGTAAAAGCTGCAGAGGACCAAAATGCCTCTTTTATAGTAATGGGCTCAAAAGGGAAGGGAATTCTTAAGGAGACTCTTTTGGGAAGTGTTTCTGAGGGAGTGGTGAGAAGATCAAAGGTTCCGGTCATGCTGGTGAAGCCCAAGTACCTCAAAAAAGAGGATGGGTCACTTAGTTGCGAAATGAAGAGGAATCCGTTCGACAAGATACTTTTTGCCTACGATCTCTCAGAGTACTCCACAGGTATTATTGAATATGTGAAGCATGCAGCTCTCTCCGGCGGTAAAGACGTTGTGGTGATGAACGTTGTGGAAGATGTGGAAGACAGGGAAGAACTTCTGGATTCAGCCAGAAAGGAACTGGAATCACAGGGCATAAGGGTTAAAATGGTGGTTAAAAAAGGGAAACCGCACAAGGAGATACTCAAAACAGCTAAAGAAGAGGAGGCAAGCATAATAATAATGAATTCGAGGGGATTGGGATTCATTGGAGCAGTACTGGGAAGCACTACAGACTCGGTCGTCAGACACTCCGAGGTCCCGGTATTCGTCTTCAAGAATTAATCTGATTATTTTTATTGTTTTTATTATTTTTTGGATCTGACGTTATGCGTCGTGTTCATCTCTGATCTCCCCGAATATCTCTTCTATGAGGTCTTCTAGAGTGACCAGTCCCAGTGTCCTTCCCTCTTTTGATTGGATTATTGCTATGTGATTCCTTTTTCTCTGCATCTCTCTTAAGACGTCATCCACCTTAACTCCTGGAGAGATCTTCAGTACATCCCTCATTATCTCTTTTACGGGCGTCTTTTCCGTTTTGAGCATGGCGTCCTTCACATGAACTATCCCCACTATATCGTCCTTATCTTTTCCGAAGACGGGAAATCTGGAGTATCCTGTCTCTATTGACTTCTTTATGAGCTTTCCCACATTGCTCTTTTCCTGCAGTCCCACTATTCGTTCTCTGGGCACGAATACTTCCTTAACCCTGGTCTCATCGAAATCGAAAACCTCTTTCACCAGTTTTCTCTCATCGCTTTTGATGGTCCCTATCTCCACTCCCAGATCGAGCATGGTCTTGATCTCCTCTTCGGTGATTATCAGCTTCCCTCTCTTTTCTTTCCCCATCACCTTCAAAAATGCGTCGGAGATCAGGGTGAATGACTTAACCACTGGATAGAATGCCTTCCGGATAATGTAGAGGATTCTGGGTATCTGAAGGGCAAATTTCAGGTTGTCTATGCCAAAAGCTTTGGGCGTAGCCTCTCCAAAGACCACAATGAGCAATGTCATCACTGCCGCTGCTATCCCCGTCCCCAGATTTCCTAAAAGGTAAACGGCTACAGTTCCGGCAATTATGGAAGCGGTGATGTTCACCAGATTATTGCAGATCACTACCGCACTAACCACTTCATCCGACTCCTCCAGAAGCTTCTCCAGCAAAACAGCGTTTTTATCTCCTTTAGCTGTTCTGTCCCTCAATTTGATCCTGTCTGTGGAGACGAAAGCCATCTCGGCGGCGGCAAAAAAAGCTGACAAGAAAATTAGAACTCCTATCACTGGAACTGCCACGAGCAAGATCATACACCTACTTGGAGATACATGTATTTTAATCTGAGGAGGGGAAGATCTTTCTGTGCAGGAAGAGTGGAGGGATCACGGAAGTGAGGATGGCCTAGCTACCACTGCAAGGAGAATATTAGGATCTCTATAGAGTGAGCGATGGCCAGAGCGCTGACAGTAACAGCAATTGCTATCACTACCCATATCTGGAGAGGCTTGAGGCTGAGCAATCTCCCGGCGATGGAGGAGGTCACCCCTCCGGAGCCCTGAAAGGGTATAAAGGCGAAGATGAACAGGAAAAAGTAGCTGGCTTTTCGAGCTTTGGGATACCTGTCAAGTATGGACTCAGTCCTTTTTGTGGCATCATCCACCAGGTCACCGAATAGCGGCGCCCTGAAGAGAAGGTCAAAGTTCCATATTATGAAAAGAGAGGTTATGGCATCCATAGAGGCGAAAGTAAGGCCTGCAACTGAAGGTTCAATGCCGAAGGCCACCGCAGTGGGTATAATGGATTCTTTGCCCATGGGAGGAATGAAGTAGAGCGCCATCAGCGGAAAAATTATTCTGTAGTGCTCCTCACCACTAAGGGCATGCACACCGACAAGCAATGCACCAAGAGCTATGGGAATACATAGTTTGGCAAACACAACCCAGAAACCCAGCTTTACTGCATATCTACCACTCTCGCCCCACCTGGAGATCTTGGCGAAGAAATCCTTCTTTAGCCAGTGTTCTCCACTGCTAGTGTTACTGGTGTCACTGCTCTCTCTTCTATTCTGTTCAGTCATGGTTATCTATGGTGTTTCACCTCTACTCTCTGTTTGATGTTGATTGCCTAATAAATTGTTCTCTTTACTCATCATAGGATTAAACTCACCTGATCTCTCTGCCATAAAATTGGGAACTGGGCCAATAGTTCTTTGGCTTTACCGTAATCAACCACTTATCTGAAAAGTCAGTTGGAAACAATAATTCTGTTGGATATCTCAAACCTTTATTAACTAAAAAATATAAAAAAATCTTCTATGGTTAGGACTGGTAGCCCATTAATTGTACCAGAATTAAATGAATTTCTTTATCGAATCGATCACTGAATGGATCAGTAAATAACTGAATATTATGGTCAACACCACCATTAATGCTATGTAGATCAAAGAGAGGTCATTAACGCTTAAAGTGGTGTAATGGGTTAGAGGAGTTAGTGTTTGGGGAGTTAATGCTACATAGTAGGAAGAGGAAGCAAAAAATATTAAAAAAATTAAAAGTATTATGGTCTTTTTCATAGCCCGTTTATCTTTCCTCTCTAGGCTCTTTCAATTCCTCGACTCTTTGGGATATTTCGGCAGCTTTCTTCTCGATCTCTTCAGAGAACACTCCCCCCACTCTGAACAGCATTAGTATTGCCCATATGAGCACCAGTATCAAAATAATCCCGGCCAGTGTGGGATGCAATCCAGCTACTATGGGAAGGAAGAACAGATAGGCGATCACTGCCACGATAACGTATCCTATACCTCTGAATCCAGTCTTGTACCTTTCCAGCTTTGTCTCCGAGGTCTCTCCTCGTGCAAATTGTAAAGCAGTCAGACCTGCCAGCGCTCCAGTAAGGTCTGAAACCTCTTTTAAAATTCTGAGGAGAATTATGGCCAGAGCTATTATGACTATACCGGAGATAATTGCTTTCATTCCAATTAACCCGAATATAAATGGATTCCCCAGAGTGTTTGCCAGAGGCTGGAAGACCAGTACAGCAAACAGCCAGATAAGGAAGGCTATGGCCAGATTCACTATAATTTTGGGAAAACTATCCCGTATCTCTCTTTTAGATTCCAATAAAATCTCTTCTCTACTTACCAAAGAATCCACCCCCTTTATGTTTAATTATAACCAAATCTATATAAATTTTTTGTTTTTACTACTTCAATATAAGCATAGCGTAATAATATATAAAAATCATATAAGCTTTAAATTTAGTGATAATAAATAGAAAAGTATGATATCTTCACTCTGGTTTTGACAGAACCATTTTTGTTTTTGTCCTCTGAAAGCACTTTTGTATTCTATGGGTTATACGTCTATTATTACGCACTCAATCAAAGAGCTGTTGAGAGAATGTGAGAAAATAGAGCCAGAATTTTATGAGAAGGAGGATGCCCAAAAATGCCTAAACTCCGCAGAGTTAATATTGAAGAAAGTGAAGAAATTTTTGAAGACCTGAAAAAATTAGCGCAGGAACTTAAGGAAAGATTTAACTGTGATGTTTACCTTTACGGCTCATTTGCGGAGAAAGAGATTCATGAAGGTAGTGATATAGACCTGATTGTGGTTGGCGATTTTAAAGAAAGGTTTTTTGAAAGAATGGGAAAGATACTTGAAATGACTGATCTGCCTGTAGAGCCTCTAGCTTACACTAGGGAAGAGTTCGAAAAGATGAAGAACGATAGCCCGTTCATCAGAGATGTGCTAAAAAAAGCCCAGAAATTGGCCTAATAGTGATAATAGTTTTCTGAATTACAATTAACCGCTCCCGGGGTTCAAACTTATTCTAAAAGAGGAGTTTATGCTTTGACTTCCTCTATTCTATGTTTTAAGGCTGATATATACTCGAATGATCAAATATTTAATGAACAGCTTCCTTATTGTCTCTGGTTCAGATCAGCTTACCAGTACTGAACAACAAGAGTATATTTCGAGCTATCCCCACCAACCCCAATATTATCAACACTGAAGGCACCAAAGTCCGCTCCCGGGTTTTTTCAGAAACGATAACCAAAAAAATGAGGACCAGGATTTTGAGGGGGATCAGTGTATAGAGGTTTATCAAGGGGTTCAGCTCCCTGAAACCGGAGAAGAGATTCACGTAAGTAGTTACAGTGTCCCCGATCCCGTAGAATGCGATTGCCAGGGCCCAGGGCCCATTAATCTTTTGCGGCAATTACCTTCACTTTATAGTTACCTGGTTCTTCAGCGTAATGCATAACGTATACTTCTTCTCCACCTGGACCTGTGTCTATTGTTGTTCTCTCTGCAAAAGCTACAAAATTGATTCCCCATTCTTCAGCGGTGTCGTAATTTGCGGGCAGGACTTTTAGGTGAACGTTTTTCATCTCCTCATCGGCGCTAACGTTTATTTTCTTGGGATAAACTCTGTGGTTTTCCATATTTACAGTATAACTGCCGGGGCTGATCGATATCTCCTCCTCAGAAACGTTGATATCCCCTTCAGACATGGAAGCGAACACAACGCCTGTAACACCCAGTCCAGCTACTGCAGCAAGCAATACTATTACATATAATCTGTCCATAATCTGGAAAAACTAAGACAATATATAAAATTTATTATTTTACATAACCCTCACTATTGTATTAATTGTTATAGTAATAAAGCTGGAATCAGATAGCTCCAGCAACGGTGAAAAATAAATAATATGTTATATCACGCAGAACAAGATGAAAATTATTCTGGCACTAACGGGCGCTTCAGGACAGCTATACGGAGTGAAATTACTTGAACAGCTCTACGAAAAAGGAATTGAAACCCATCTTATAGTCTCCAAACCGGCAGAGATAACACTGAAAGTGGAAACAGATTATGACCTCAACTATCTCAGATCAAAAGCTACCCATTTCTATGATAACCAAGACATTGCAGCTCCCATGGCCAGTGGAAGCTTTGACCACGATGGAATGATCATCGCCCCCTGCACCATGAAGACCGCTTCCAGCATAGCTCACGGTATTACGGACAACCTCATCACCAGGGCTGCGGACGTGACCCTGAAGGAAAGAAGAAAACTGGTTCTGCTGGTTAGAGAAACTCCCCTGCACTCAGGACATTTGAGAACGTTGCTGACCCTATCCGAGCTGGGGGCCATTATCATGCCTCCTTTACCTGCTTTTTACACCAGACCCGCCAGCATTGACGAAATGATCTCTCAAACGGTGGGCAGAGTTCTGGAAAAATTCGGCATCAGAACAGACTTCAAGAGATGGGAAGGCCTGTAACTTAATTCTGTAGGACCTATAACTGTGATTCTATTACCATCAGTAAAATGGCTTATTACTGGCTTACGCTCCACTTCTTTTTCCAGTAGTCCTTGATCACTTCTAAGGCGATTAGTTTCTCTCCAGATAGAAACCTTATACAGGAACTACCTCCAGTGGATATATGGTCCATTTTCCTATCCAATCCGGTTATTCTGGCAGCCGAGGAGATGTGTCCCCCACCAACTATGGAAAAACTGGCCTTAGAGACCGATCTGAGGACTTCAGTAGTGCCTAAAGCGAACCTCTCATCCTCAAAAACACCTGAAGGCCCGTTGATCACAGCAATATCATATTGGGGTATGACCTCGCTCAAAGCGGAGATGGTGTTTATACCTATGTCCATAATCTTTCCTTGGAGTTCCTCGATAGGAACATCATTCCTTACGCCATCTACTTCTACTCCGTAGTCTATGGGGAGCATTACCCTATCTCTGTAATCCTTCAACAATTTCTTCATCTTCTTGTCATCCACATCTTCTTTGTTCTCCGCAACCACTTCTTTATTATTCCCTATGTCCTGTCCATCCAGCATATGGAAGTATATGGCGGTAACTCCAGTTAGAACGACTTTTTCAGCAATATTTTGAGTCAGCACGTTCTCCATGACCTTGACCGAGTCCTTTATCTTGGCCCCTCCCAAAATGAATATCTTGCTGTCTTTGGAGTGAAGGGCGGTGGACAGAGCCTCAACCTCTTTCTCGATCAGTCTTCCCCCAACTGAGGGTATAACAGGAACAAAACCCACCAGAGAGGCATTATTTCTGTGACAGGCTGCAAAAGCGTCATTTACGAACAAATCGAAATAATCCTTCAATTTACTTATCATAATCGATTCTGCATGGCTTTCAGGGCTTCTGTCCATCCTCTCCTCGGAATAAAGTCTTACATTCTCCAGGAACAGAACGTCACCGTTCTCCAGGTTGTTTATCTTGTCTATGGCCCTTTTACTGAACATTTCATCAAGATAACTTATATTTTTGCCGGCTATTCTGGAAAGAACTTTAGCGTGGCTCTCCAGAGTGGTAAAGTCCTTTTTCCCCGGTCTACTCTGGTGAGAGGTTAGTACGACTTTAGCATCTTCCAGCTCGTCTAAAGTGGGTAAGTGACTCTCAAACCTGTTAGTGTCAAGAATAGTCGAGTTGACAATAGGAGAGTTAACATCCAGTCTTACAAGGACGCTTTTACCCCCACACTCCACGTCATCAAGTGTAGGCAAACCTTTAATCATTATATTTTTCTCTTGAATAGGGTTAATTAACGTTTTTGATTCTATAAATATACCAGCCACACACAGGTATACAATAGTCGAAAATGGAGTTACAGAAAAATAATAAAAAATCCAAAATAGAAAATAGTATTGTTTATTAAATTAAATACCCTACTTCTTGGCAAGGGTAATCTCTATTGCTGAGACGTTTGCTTCTCCCTGTTCACTTTCTACTTTTTCGGTGGAAATGCTTATATCCTTAACGTCTACATCCGGCAGGAACCTTTTTCTGACGATCTCTGCTACATCTACTGCCCTGCTTATTGCCCTTCCTCTCGCTTTAACTGATACTTCTCCAATTCCACTGTTGAACTGGGTCAGCACTGCCAGAACGTAGTTCATAACCGGCTTATTTCCAACAAACACTGCATTTTCGGCCATTTTTTTACCTCCCTGTTGGTCTTGCTTTTGTGATTGCTCACAAATCCTAAAGTTATATTAATTTTTCTCACTGTAAAATGTGGGTATTATATCAGCTTTTGTTTAACCATTAACTCAGCATTCAATATACTGGCCCCTGCGGCTCCTCGTACCGTGTTGTGTCCCATAGCCATGTACTTTATGGTGCGGTCCTTGTCCTTCCGTATCCTTCCCACAGTTATGCTCATACCCTTGCCCTCATCTCTATCCAGTCGGGGTTGAGGCCTGTCAGGCTCATACCTCACTTTTATGACTTTCTCAGGTGACGTCGGTAGATCAAGGGGCTTAAGAGACTCAAAAGCCTGAACCACATCATCTACGGTGACTTCCCTGTCAAAGCAAGTCCATAAAGCCTCCAGATGCCCATCAATGACCGGCACCCGGTGACAGGACACCGAAACGTTTAAAGGAGCGAAATCGATCTCTGAGCCGTTGAACCTTCCCAGGAGCTTGAGGGGCTCAGTCTCTACCTTCTCTTCCTCTCCCTTGATGTAGGGCAACACATTATCCGTTATACCAAGGGAGGGGACGCCTGGATAACCTGCTCCACTTAAAGCCTGCATGGAAGCCATAGTAACATCCTGAAGACCAAGACCTGGCAATGGCTTAAGGGTGATGACGAACAC
>JBKHKH010000143.1:0-4704 GCA_046537735.1 Archaeoglobaceae archaeon
TGTGGTAAGGCTGGTACACGGCACGACTTCAGCCATGATAATTCCGGTTGCTATGGCCTATACAGCAGAGATCTCACCTGAAGGGTTGGAGGGGGAGTTCATGGGCTCTTTCAGCAGGTGTTTATTTCTAGGAATGGCTTTTGGTCCTTTACTAGGGGGTGTAATCTCCGAAGCTGTGGGAATAAGGTATACCTTCCTTTCACTCAGTCTGATGGGGTTTTTGACCCTGATACTGGTTATCTTTGCTTTTCCTTCCGAAGGCACAATAAAAAAGAGGAAAATCGGTCTCCTGAAGTCGCTTAAGAACCCTTCCTTGAGGGCTGCCTTTATATTCAGACTCTTAAACTCAATGGGCAGAGGGAGCGTAATTAGCTTTTTACCACTCTATCTGGGAATAATCGGCATTTCAAAGTTCTTTATTGGTTTGCTCATATCCATCAACCTGTTCACTTCCGCATTCATTCAACCAGGTTCGGGAAAGCTGTCCGACAGGGTCGGGCCCCTGTATCCTGTGACCATTTCTACCATTTTGGGGGCTATACTCCTGTATTTCCTTCCCAGAGTGGATAATTTTTATGTTCTAGTAATATTCTCTATATTGCTGGGATTGACCAGTGCATTAAGCATTCCGGCCATTACGGCTATAATCGCCACAGAAGGGAAGTCTCGAGGTGGCATGGGGGAGCTTATGGGTGCCATATCGGCTTCAAAAAGCGTAGGTAGAATAGCTGGCCCTGTGATGAGTGGTATTATCTACGATCTCTTTGGAGCGGGTCTAACTGGGTTAAGGGCTGCCTTCACAGTCGCTGCAATTTTAGCTTTATCTTCTAGTTTGATTTTCTGGTTGGGAGTTAGAGGGGTGAGAAAAGAGGTGCCATAGAAGTAGAGTAGCCCATTCTGCAGGTATTATAAAAAAAAGAAAAGAAGGGAATCCATCATCACCCTTCTACCAGAGGGTTCAGGTATTCGGGGGGTTATTTGGTGGGGTGGTAGGGTGGTAGTATGGGTAGTTAATCAACATAATCATTATTAGATATAAAGTTTTCGATTGTAATGAGTATAATCATTGGTATTAATATTACAAAAAGATTAAAAGTTTATACATAAACTCTAAGCAAAAAATCCATCATTACCAAAACACCATTGAGAATTCAAGACCCCTACATATCAACAGTGTTTTCCACTTATACCCACTAAGGGCAAAGGTATTTATATAGTTTATAAAACCTTTTTAAAAGGGGGTAGTTTTAGTCACTTTTGACCAGCTACTCCTCAGGGGTGAGAGAAATGAAAGATTACAAGATAAAAATAGAAAATGTGGTTGCTTCAACTCAAATCGGAGAGAACATTGACCTGAATAAAATTTCGAGAGAAGTCTCTGATGCTGAGTATAAACCAAAACAATTTCCTGGGCTTGTGTTGAGAACAAAAGAGCCTAAAGCTGCTGCCCTCATCTTCAGGAGTGGGAAGGTTGTTTGCACCGGATCAAAGAGTGTCAAAGATGCAAATAGAGCGGTGAGACAGGTTGTTAAGGTTATTGATGGTTTAGATATACCTGTTTTCCTTGAACCCGATGTTAAGGTGCAGAACATCGTTGCTTCAGCTGATTTAGGAGTCGACTTGAATTTAAATGCTATTGCTATCGGATTGGGATTGGAAAATATTGAGTATGAACCTGAGCAGTTCCCGGGCCTGGTCTACAGGCTAAACAAACCACGAGTTGTTGTTCTGATATTTGGTTCAGGAAAAATGGTTGTCACTGGGGGTAAGGACCCAGAGGATGCAAACAAGGCAGTAGATAGAATTGCCGAAGAGCTCGCTGCGCTGGGTCTGATGTAGATTGCGTCAGGCAATATCTCTTGAAGTGTCTATTTGCACTCCCTCTCCTACATAGAACTTGAAGGTTTCCCTCACAGGTGGCTTATTCCTTATTTTTGGAATGCAGAGCCTGCTGGTGATATTATCGCCAACCCTATCGCTACTTATATCAAAAACAACATCGCAAATGTCTATAACCATATTCACGACATCAATAGGGTGGACATCCTTCATCAGGTATAAATAAAACAGGTTTTTGCTCTCCTTAGAGAGCATGTAAAGCTTGTTCATAAGCCATTCCTTTAGGCCCCGGCTCACATCAAGCTTCATGAAAAAAGACATGGAGTCAAATATTACACCGAAATTGTCCTGGCACTGTAACTCACTCAATTGATGGTCAATAAAATCAAAAATCTCCTTATCTCTGTATTTATCCTCCAGAACGAACTGTCCATATTCATTTAAATAATATTGAGAAAAAACGTCTATGAACTCCACATTTTCTACAGAAAAGCCCATATTGGCTATGTTCTGCTGAATGTACTGAACAGGACGGGAAGTGTTGAAGTAATGAGTCCTTCTTTCCGAGGCGAACTGGTAGAGAAATGCTTCTGGCATGCTTATGGGATTGGCGTAGACGCAAACTAAACTATTCTCAGGTAAACCCCCATCCAAACGTTTATCAAGAAGGTGGATTCCAGTGGGTTTAGTACCCAGTTCACCCACAGTCCGCTGAAGCTGGGAGTTCATCATCATATTATAACAATCACCATATAGATTTAACAACTGTCTACTAAAAAGTTTTACCAAATAGGACATAATGAGAGGGCGTCGTTCATGATAATGAGAAATGAAACACTCGTTCATGATAATGAGAAACGATAGACAGATATGAGTGTTAAAGGAGTCGTTGGTCCCATGAATGGTAAGATAGAGCACGACACGGTTGCAGTACCCTACTCGTCCAGACTGGATAGACGGGGTTTTGGGAGAAAAAAAGAAGATACGCTCTTTTTACACCCTGTAGAGGCAGTTTACCTGTGCCTGAAAGGAGATCTTCACATAGAAAAAGAAGGTGAGACACTAGGAACTCCTGAGATATTCAGTTGGGCAGAAGAGCTAAATCCCGATTTTCCCAGCTACTACTTCGCTTATGAGGACCTGAGGGACAGAGGCAACAAAATTAAATTAGAGGGTAAATTCCTGAAAGGAAGAAAGACATACCTCCCGATATCCGAAAGAAGAAAGATCACCATACCGGAGATCTTTCAACTGCAGTCAAAGGTTCAGAACCTGGTGTTGGCTGTTGTAGACGAAGAAAGTGAAGTTACCTACTACCAGGCGCATGAGTGGGATATAGAGGGCAATCAAAAAGATGATATAGAAAAAATAAATGGCCACCTCATCTCAGACAGGGTTATAACCGATAACAGATTCATTTTCGATCGGTTATTTTACGGGAATGAGAAGAACGAGCTGATAAGCCTTTCACTGATAGAGAGTCTCTATCTGGCCGAAAAAGGTAAAATGGACGTTTACCGCTCCGGAGAGAATGTCGATTACTCAGAGATCAGGAAACAGGGTGGTTTGGTTGAAGAGAACTTCAACAAAAGATACCACGTTTATAAAGACCTCAAGGAGAGGAGGTTGTCGGTAAAGACCGGTTTCAAGTTCGGCAGTGATTTCAGAGTGTACGATCAGATCAAGAGCGTGAAGGACCTACCCCACTCCAAGTACCTGGTCTCTGTAATAGATGATGTTGAGATGCCCCTATACGTAATTGCAAGAGCCATAAGACTTGCACAGAACGTGAGAAAGAGGATGGTGTTCGCATTTTACTCCAATGAAGAGTCTTCTCAAGAAGAGATAAAATACCTTGCCATTAAGTGGGTAAAGGTCTAAGGACCAAAGTTTTACCTATCTACCTACAGTTAAATTATTGTTTTCAAGAAAAGCCTTAGTACTTTCTTTACGCTGGTACTCAACACTTTTCATAAACGCAGAGATATAAATTTTGAATATTCAAAAACCTTTGGATTTTATCATGATAATGGCAGTTGCTCAGGCTACAAGATTAGGGAGATGATGAACAATATGATGAATATCACCACCAGCAATTTAACTATGGTTGCTGCTATCCCTACTAATCCCTTGAAACCAAAGATGGCTGCGACGACCGCTATTACCAGAAAAATTATGGCCCATTCAAGCAACATGAGTTTTAAACCCCCCTTCTTAACCCACTTCCACTACCATATATAAATGGTTTACGGTTTAAGGTTAAACCTCGAAATCATACACTTCAACAAAAAAGACCAATAACCAAGCAAGCTAAACACATACGTTTTATTCAATCCGACTTGAGAATGAGCCATGCGTTTTCTCCCGCTTTAGGGAACTTGAATATAACGTATGTTCCCTGAACACTATTCCCTTTCAACTTGATCTTAATCTCCTGAGGCTCTTTCTTCAACAGCTCGTATTCTCCACTATCCCAGATATATACCTCACCTGCCCCATACATCCCTTCGGGTATGTGGCCTTCAAAGCCCATATAATCCACACTGTGATCTTCTACCGCTATAGCCAGTCTTTTCTGGCCCTTTTCATCTGGCAACCCTTTGGGAACTGCCCAGCTCCGGGCCACCCCCTCCATTTCCAGTCGAAAATCAAAGTGGTGTTGAGAAGCATAATGCTCTTGGACCACGAATCTCATAACCAATGTTGATGTACTATACATAATTATTACTGGCCCTTTTCCATAAGAAACGATGGGGGTATCCCTTTAACCCACCCCCCTCATTTCCACTAGAACAACCGAGGAAAGGCTGAAGATAAGAAAATGCCTACCAAAGAACAAATTATCTTCTAGAGCAAATTAAACCT
>JBKHKH010000010.1:0-26843 GCA_046537735.1 Archaeoglobaceae archaeon
CTTAAGATCTAGTTTCGCCATTATCCCAGTATTTATTCTAGCAACCCCCCTCCCCACATCACGATAATAAGCTTCCTTAACTATCAAATCGATTTCTTCAGACAACAAAAACACCCCCAACATACCTGACTTGTAATAACTTAAATTATTTAGAGTTCTTTAAGAGAGAATACCCAAAAAATACTAAACATATAACACCAATGATGACATAGACATAGCCAATCCACATATCATTGTTCATTGATATGTAAGTACTTCCCATCGCAAGAGTTGCCAAACCAAGAGATAACAAAGCTGTTTGCATACTTACAAATTTCTGAGAGCTTTTTAGCTCTTCTAATATTCTTTCTTCCTGTTCTTTATCCATTCACAACCACCTTTTTTACTTCAATCGGTTCCTAAGATTTAGCTTGAAATATTAACCAACATCTACGTATACGAATGGACGTCTTCGCACAGACCTAAACTCAGAGAATATTCCAATAATAATAATACAGAGACCTCCTATAGGCATTAAACCAAATGTGTATATTGTAGTACCAGTACTATATGTTGCCATCATCACAGAGAAAGAAGTAATAAACAATATTCCTCCTCCTATAAAGAACAGCACCACACCAAGTACTCTCAGACCCCAACAGTTTAAATCAGAACGCAGATTAATTCTATCTATTCTCTTTATTGATAGCCAAGTACCTTTACCCAATAACACAATACCAAGTAAGAGAGCAAGAACATCAAAGTATACAAGCGTATCTGGGTTAGACTCTGGAACAATAAACATTAAAACCACTAATATGATAAAAACAGACAACAAGACATAATCAACACGTCTTTTCCTCTTGGAACGTTTTGAATAGTATCTTTTTACCATAATAACCCCTCAACCGCTTATAAAATTAATTAAAATATATCTTACTTAATCTTTACGATTTTACTTTCACCACACCCGCCAACTATATCTTACATGAATACTTAATCAGTTTACCTACCTGACCCGTCGGTCACTTAATGTGGTGGAGCAAAACTCCATCACTGTCTATTTTATTTTTATTCAACCAATTAGAAACATCTTTTGTATAATTATAGATTGATTTTGATTAAGATGTTTTAACCTCTATTTTGTCATCTTCTGGATAGTAAGCCATTTCCACTGTTAGACCAGGTTCAAACAAATTATTTGATTCTATCTCTATTTTTGTAGGATTACAATCATGAAACGATATTGTCGCATCATTATTTGGTTTTAGGGTTATCTCCTTCGTTCTATCTGATTCTGGACAATTACTATTAGCTTTTGCAATAACTTTAATAGGATATTTAGAGAAGCTAGTTACCTTAATAACAGTTTTTTCTTCCTTCACTAACTCAAATAGCTCTGGAAAGACGTTTGGGTTTTTTTCAAGCGTTAGTAACTTACTTTGTTTAATGGAGATCTGGGCTTGAACAAACAAAATAACAATTACCATCACAGTTCCCGTTAGAAATAATACTAATTCTTTCGTCTCTGTAAAAATAATAGGGGATAATGCTACTAGTACAAACAAAGCAACTATAATAATCTGAATTACATCAAGTTGTTTTAATTCTTTTATCATCTCGTATTTTTTCTTCACTATGATACTTAAGTCTTAGTCTTAATTATTAACGTTAATTTAAATTTAAAGAGGTGTTGAGCGGAGTGAGACATCTCGTTTTGATGGTCGAGCCTTCTGAATGTCCTGCATAAACGAATAATTAAATGATTGAAATTTATTAAACACTATTTTTATTGGTCTTGTTTACTCTTTAATCCTCCAAATTTTCTCTGATAAGGTATCAAAACCATATAAATAGTATTTTACTTATAATATTAAAAGAAAAGTATTAAGAAGAGAGGATATTTAATATATTTAAAGCCTTAAAGGAGGTGAAACTTATGGGTGTGGGAAATGAAGAGACTACAGAGAAGTCAGACGCAGATTACATTATAGAGAAGTTGGTCGAGCTTGAGGACATTGATACGTTAAGGAGTATCATAGACATAGCTACTGGTCGAGTGGATGAGCTTGTTAAGCAGAGAGCTAAACCGATTACTAAGACTGGTTTCCGTCAGATTTGGTTGAAAGCACCAGAGGACGCTAAAAACCTGATTAACCAAATAAATAAGAGTGGTGGCGAAGCCAATAAGGACCAGTTGATAGTGGATAACCCCGATTGGAGCCGAATGAAGGTATCAGGCATGATTGGTGCCATAAATCGACAGGCAAGAAAAATGAGCTTTGAGGACTTCTTAACCAGCACTGACGCCAAAAACGAGCTTGGAACCTGGACTATCAAGTATACCCTTAACCCGAAAGTCTTGGAATACCTGAAGAAGGAGTAATAACTCCTCTATTTTTTATTATATTTTTTAAAGTCCTTCAGGCAAATTTTGGACGTGAGGATATATAATCTGAGGTATCAACCATAAAGTTCCTTGTGTGCCTTCTTGTGTTAAAGTTGAAAAGTAAATTACGGTCATACTTGTTTTTCTGTGAAGCAAGTAAACCTTACGCCCCTAAGCTTTAGTTTGTGTGTCGTTATATTAAATCCCACAGCCAGATAGCAGGTTTATTATTTAAAATAGAAAGTCATATCCATCTTAAATCTTACATTATTATAAAAAGGAGGTGATAAAGTGACTTAAAATCCGATAATTCTACCTGCACTAAAAAAATAAAATTATTTACCTGAAGTTCAGGTGAGAGTATGAAAGTGCTGTTCATAACATCAAATGAGGGTAAGTTTAGGGAAGTGCGAGAGATGGGTGAAAAATACGGGATAGACATCGAATGGCACCAGGAGGAGTATCTTGAGCCTCAAGGAAGCAATTTAAAGCAGATAGCCACGGCGAGTGCCGGATCGCTCACCGAGAAACTTGGTAAGCCATTCATCATCGAGGACAGCGGGCTATTTATAGAAGGGCTCAAAGGTTTTCCCGGACCGTATTCTTCTTACGTCTACAAGACCATAGGGAACGAAGGCATAACCAAACTGGTAAAGGATATCGATAACAGAAATGCCTACTTCCTGGCCGTGGTGGCCTATTTCGATGGAGAGAGCATCCACACCTTCAAAGGAAGAGTGGATGGAGAGATCACTTCCCACATAAGAGGAGAGAAAGGCTTCGGTTTTGACCCCGTATTCCTCTACGGAGACAGGACTTTTGCAGAAATGAGCAGCGAGGAGAAAAATGAGGTGTCCCACAGAAGGAACGCCTTCGAGAACTTCTTCAAATGGCTGAGCAAAGGTAAGAGTTGAGAAAAAATTATTTTTAGGTTGGAATAACAATTACATAAAATTTAAATTTAATCATGTAATGTAACAACTCGATGTTTCCTGAAAACATAGTAGCGTCTGATGCAACGAAAAATGACCGTGGAAATTTCTTTAACTTAATCGGAGTGGCAATTGAATTCAACAACTATTCAAAATTCAGAGAAAAATATTTTGACGCAGTAAATGACATATCAGAAAAATATGACGTTTTCCTGCCCAAAATAGTAAAGGCAAAAGACGTTTTGAATTACGTCCCCTCTTTTGACATAAGAGATTGTATCAAAGAGCTGGTAACTGAACTATTAAATCTAGAATATATTTCCAAAATACAAGTGACTGAAACTTTTATTGACGGTGAAATAGAAATGTGGTACCAGGGTTCTTTACAAAAGGTTCCAGCATCTCAATTTATTAGAAATGAGTTATCTCAAACCTATTCTTTAGTTCCAATATGGAAGTATATTTTAAATTGCGACGCCGACATTAAAACTTCTTTTGCCATAGATAACGTAACAGGTAGAATAAACAAACTATGGAAGACTATAGGCAAAACAGCAGAGGTACTTAATCTTGTGCCTTATGGAGATCAAACTCACCCTTGCATTTCTCTTTGTGATCTATTGTGTGACTATATCAAAAGAGAGATATTTCCACAAAAAGCTGCTGAAATCCGAGAACATTTAAGAGATAACTTTGATGTCCACATAAAATCTGATCCTGTGGGAAATCACGATGTTGACTCAATGACTCCAAGGTATCCTTACCCAATTCGGTCCGAGAACCATTTTCCACATCCCATTGTATTTATCAAAAGTAAAGAAATTAGAGATAGAACTGTTCTGGGGCAAAGTGAGTTATTTAAGAGAGCACTACAATATGCAGAGAAGAAAGGAGGGTGCGTTACTCTCCCAGATATCGTAAATCACCAGAAAATACTACAAAAAGGCGATATAGTAATTTGTACTGACAAAGAGTCATACAGAGAAATGAGCAATATAATAGCCTTAAATAAGGACAAAGGATTAGAGTTACTCAATTTAGATGAGGGTTACGAATTTTTAGAAAAATAAAATAAAAAAATTGGTGTTTACTACTAGATCAGAATCCTTCCGGATTCCAACCTCAATTTAATTTTCTAAATTATACTATTTAAAATTGTTGTTTTTTCCCTCCCGATAAATGGTGAAAATTAATTATAATTACTTAGCTGGTTCATTTTTTATTTTGCAGTTTAATTCACCCAGATTACCTCAAACTGTATTATCATCTAATTATTTAAGCCACTTCACCCCTGTTATTTCCGCCAGGTCCTTATTCATGGATACCAGGTCACTGGCGTTCAATTTATTCACGTCATCCTTGCCCACGGCTCTGGCGAAGTCTGTCATTTCTTCAGTGTATACGGTTATGAAGTTGGATAGTTTCCTGATCCCTTCCTCCACGTCGAGTTGTTTCATCAGGTCGGGCTGATGAGCAGTAATCCCTGTAGGGCACAATCCAGTGTGACACACCCTGTGCTGCTCACAGTTAATGGCTATCAGGGCAGCTGTCCCGATATACACTGCATCCGCTCCCAGAGCAAGGCACTTGGTAAAATCGGCAGAAGTTCTTAGCCCTCCTCCGGCGATAATAGAAACTTTATCCTTAACCCCAATCTCCGATAAATAGTTGTATGCTCTGGGCAGGGCTGAGAGTATGGGTATCCCCATATTCTCTCTGATGTGGCAGGTTGTTGCTCCTGTCCCCCCACCAAATCCGTCGAGGGCAATATAATCAACACCCGCATCCACCAGCACCTGAATATCTTCCTCAATGTCCCCGCACCCTATTTTAGCTCCTATGGGTCCCTCATTGATAGTGCGAAGCCATTCAACCTTCTCCTTCACCTGTTGAGGCGTAGTCATATCAGGGTGGTGTGCAGGAGAGTAAGCTGCTTCACCCTTTTTCAAGCCCCTCACCCTGGCTATATCCTCGGTCATTTTATCTGCAGGCAGATAACTACCCTTCCCGGGATAGGCTCCCTGCCCGAACCTTATCTCTACTGCAGCTACTCTGGAGAGCATGCTGCCCTCATCAATACCGAATCTGCCCGTAGCGTACTGGCCTATCATGTAATCAGCGGCTTCCAGCTCTTCTTCAATAATCCCTCCCTCTCCGGAGTTGAAACCCGTCTTCAGTTTAGAAGCTGTCCGGGAGATCACCATTCTCACCTTTCTGGATACTGAACCATAACTCATTCCTGAAACAATGATCGGTGACCGCAACTTCAACGGTCTCTTTGATTTGGAGGCAATCAATACTTCGGTGTTAACTTCATCTTCCTTGTTCAAGGGTATTCTGGCCACCTGGGCAGGAACAAAGTGCAGGTCATTAAAAGAGAAGGGTAATTTCTTTAAAGAGCCCATGGGACTTACAACGCTTTTCCCGGAGTTCGCAATATCCTTAATATCTACTATACCCTGATAAAGCTGGTCTTCCTCTTCAGACCTCTTCTTGCGCATCACGATATTGCTCTCCCCCACAGTATCTTTGTTGCAATAATATAAGGCGGAGAGATCATTTTCAGCGTATACTTGACAATAGTTACAGATGCAACCCTTAACTTCTATCTCACAGTTGCTTTTTCCTGTGGCACAAAAAAGGATGTCCCCGCAGTTAGGATAGCTCGGACAGCCCTTGCATAAGCACTTTTTTCTATTTTCTACAGAATCCCTGACCATAACCAAATCCCTAACCCGGCTCAATTTTTGTTTGATACGATTTGTATCTTATAACTCCTTCTAATAATAAATTCTTCTGAAGAAACATAGACACTTTCTGCGTTACGAAACACTTAAACATAAAGGTGCTTTTAAGGAAATATGGATAATGGGATCGAGATCTCTCCCAGCGATAAAAAGGTTATCCTGGGTTTAGTCATTCTTATTCTCGCCATTATCTTCATTAGCACCTTTATAAATCTCTATACCGAATACCTGTGGTTCAATTCTCTGAATCTGGGTGATTATTTCCTCAAAATAATTTTTTACAGGCTGGAATTATTTGGTATTGTTTTTATCATTTCTGCAGTTATACTGGCTCTCAACAGGTTGGGCATGCAATCCGCCGGTAAGGAGTTCCTGGGAGAGGCTTTTAAAGTTCCTCTGTGGATCTTCATCCTTTTGGCTCTCTTTATTGCCTATACTCTGTCCGTAAGATGGCTGGATCTGGTGTTCTTCTTGCATGGACAGCCTTTCAACGTTCAGGACCCCATTTTCAACATGGACATCTCCTTCTACGTGTTCAAGATACCTTTCATCAAGGATATGCTCAACGTTGTCCTGACGACCATAATTTTCTGTATAATGGTTTCAATCATTTACTATGGTTTTATATTCAGATGGGTAAAGAGCTGGGATGAGTTGAGGGGGTTATTCCCTTTCAGGGGCTACCTGCATGTGTCAATCCTCCTGTCGGTTATTATGATCCTGGTGGGTGGTTATCTTTTCCTTTACAGGTTCGAGCTGCTGGGTGCGCAGCACGGGGTGGTTAACGGGGCAAATTACACCGATGTGACCATAAGAATGCCTGTACTGCTTTTGCTGTCCGTTTTCTCTCTAATAATGGCAGTGCTATGCATATACTTCGGTTATAAAGGGGACTTGTCTCCAGTATCTCTGGTTGCTGCCACATTCATTTTGGTGCTCTTTGTGGGTCTGATTGTCCTACCCGTAGGAGTTCAAAAAATAAGAGTGGACCCCAACGAGCTTGCGCTGGAGGAGAAGTACATTGAGTACAGTATCGATTTCACTCAATTCGCCTACAGTTTAGGAGATGTTCAGGAGAACACCTACCCCATCTCTGGAAACCTCACATCAAAAGATATCGAGGAGAACAGCGGAATAATCAACAACGTCCGTTTATGGGACCATCGGCCCTTGCTCTCTGTTTACAGGCAAAAACAGCAGATCAGAACTTATTACAGTATAAACGACATAGATATTGACAGGTACAATATTAACGGAGAATACACTCAAGTAATGATGGCGGCTAGAGAGCTTGACCCCTCATTATTGCAACCTAATGCGCAGACCTGGGTAAACAAGCATCTGGTTTACACCCACGGATATGGGGTTATAGCATCCCCTGTAAACGAGGTCTCTGAAGAAGGTGCTCCGGAACTCATCACCTACGACATCCCACCCAGGGGAGAGATCGAGGTAGAAAGACCGGCTATTTACTTTGGAGAAGAAATGGAAGACTACGTGATAGTGAATACGGGACAAAAGGAGTTCGATTACCCTTCCGGGGATCAGAACATATTCACCACTTACCAGGGAACCGGTGGAGTACCTATAAGCAATTATTTCCATAAACTGCTTTTTACCCTCAGGTTCAGCGACATAAACCTCCTGCTCACCAATTACATCACCCAGGACAGCAAGATACTGATGCACAGGGATATCAGTGAAAGGGTCAATTCCATAGCCCCCTTCCTGACTTATGATGAGGATCCCTACGTGGCTGTTATCGATGGCAGGACTTACTGGATAGTCGATGCCTATACCACACTGGACAGCTTCCCTTATTCGGAGAGAGCAAGCTTAATGGGTAGAGATCTGGATTACGTCCGCAACTCCGTAAAAATATTCATCGATGCTTATAACGGCTCACTGAGGTACTACGTAATGGAAGATGAGCCCGTTGTTAATACACTGCAGGATGCTTTCCCTGAACTGTTCACTTCTGGAGAGAATATGAGCGATGATGAGCGCAGTCATATTCGTTATCCTGTCGATCTTTTCAAGGTCCAGGCGGATATCTATTCCACTTACCACATGAACGACCCTCAGACCTTCTACAACAGAGAGGATGTGTGGGAAATTCCCTACGAGCTGGTGGAAGATAGCCGGGTACTGATGGAGCCTTATTATGTGATACTAACTCTTTCAGGGGGTGAACCTGAATTCGTACTTATGCTTCCTTTCACACCCAAGGGGAGAGATAACATTATATCCTGGATGGCGGCCAGATGTGACGAGAACTACGGAGAACTGGTCCTTTACGAGTTCCCCAAAGGCACTCTGGTCTATGGCCCCATGCAGGTAGAGGCCAGAATAGACCAGGACTCCTCCATTTCCCAGACCTTCACATTATGGGGTCAGGTGGGCTCAAGAGTGACCAGAGGCAACTTGCTGGTCATTCCCATCGACAACTCCATAATTTATGTCGAGCCAGTCTATTTGAGGGCCGAGAATGCCGAGATCCCGGAGCTCAGAGGCGTGATCGTGGCTTATGGGAATGACCTCACCATGCAGCGGACCATCATGGATTCCCTCAGAGTAGTTTTCGGGGAGGAAGAAGAAGCAGAGCTCCCTGTAGCCGGGGATATCCCATCACTGGTGTCAAGATCCATCGATCTTTACGAGAGGGCTTTAGAGGAAATAAGATCGGGCAACTGGAGTGGATTCGGCGACAAATTGAAGGAGCTCGGAGATGTTCTAGAGAGCATGAACAGGACGGTTAAACAACCATAGAAATTGGGTGCTGGGAAAACTTTTTAAGTTCCCGGCAATGGGAAATAAAGTGCAATCACAATACAACTGATTCAAGCTTAAGGTGATATAATGGCTAGAATGCATGCGAGAAAGAGAGGAAGCTCAGGATCAAAAAGAGTTTATCGAGATTCTGCACCAGAATGGGTAGAGTTGTCTCCGGATGAAGTAGAGAAAAGAGTTCTTGAGCTTTATGAAGAGGGTAATGAGCCCAGTATGATCGGAATGATCCTAAGAGATCGTTATGGAGTTCCTTCTGTTAAACAGGTCACAGGAAAAAAGCTGGTCGATGTGCTGAAGGAAAATAATGCTTTAACTGGTTTTCCTGAAGACCTGAAATCACTTATAGAGAAGGCCCTTAACCTGAGGAGGCACGCCGAAGAGCACAGAAAAGACTTCCACAATATCAGAGGTATGCAGCTGACCGAGGCAAAAGTACGGAGGCTGGCCAAATACTACAAAAAGAAAGGTATACTACCTCCTGACTGGAAATACGACCCTAAAAGGTTGAAAATAGAACTTACCAAGTAAAAAACTTTTATCACTTATTTATTTTCAAAATGAGCTATTAAAAATAGCTGGTGACCTCTCCACCTTCACTCATTCAAAGACAGATGGTGTTACACCCACGTCTAACAATTAATATAAATAATTTTCCATTCTAAAATGATAAATTCTACAAAAAATGTTTCTTAGCCAGAAATGCGTTCTGGAGCCTTGATCCACGCGATACCACTATTCCTTATTTAACCCGGTGTATTGAGGTGAATTATTGAGCGGTCAATCTTCAGATAATTATGCTTACCGAGCTCAATAGGGACTTTTTTGCCTATAGTTTATAATACAGAAAAAAAAAGAAGAAAGATCTTTACTTTACCATAATAAATAAAAATTAAGAGGTGAACTCAAAGATATCTAGCGATGTAACACTCCTTATGTTCTTCTCCGCAGTGGTAAGTGGTTCAAGTCTATAGTCTTCAAGCAAAGTCTTCTTTACCGGTTCGTTCGATACATCCAGCTTTATTTCTCTAGTTCTACCATATCTTCCCTTAGAGATGATTATCGAATTTATTATACCCAGCATATCCAGTTCGGATACCAGATCGCTTATCCTTCTCTGGGTCAGCACATCTATATCCACTTTCTTGCACAGAGATTTGTAAACCGTATAGATCTCCCCAGTTGTAAATTTCTTGAAACCCGCCTCCGATAACAGAACCATTCCAAACAAAAGAACTTTGTTCTGTGTGGGGAGCATTCTTACCGCTTCAAGTATGTGGTCCATCTCTATCTTTCTCATAGCATTCCTGACGTGTTCAGTAGTTATGAACTCTGAGTTCTCCTTCTCTGCAATCTCACCACTTACTCTAAGCAGATCGAGAGCCTTTCTTGCATCTCCATGCTCCTGAGCTGCCAGCGCTGAACAATAGGGGATCACTTCGCTTTCCAGTGTGCTGTCATTGAATGCCAGCTCAGCTCTCTGCTGCAAAATATCCTGGAGTTGTTCCGCATTGTATGGTGGAAATATTAATTCTTCTTCGCTAAGAGAACTTATGACCCTAGGATCCAGAAAATTTTTGAATTTAAGGTCATTGGAGATCCCAATGATGCTGACCCTTGCTTCTGTCAGATCCGAGTTGATCCTGGACAAGTTATACAGAACTTCGTCTCCTTTTTTGACCAGTTTATCTATCTCATCCAGAACCAGTATAACGCTTTGATTCCTTCTGTCAATCGATTCTCTTACTTCCTCGTATACCTGGTCAGTGGGCCATCCCGTCATAGGAACGTTCTTACCAAGTGTTTTCGCCAGAGTTGCCAGAACCCTATACTGTGTATCTATACGCTCGCAATTGAGATAATGTACATGGCATATTACGTTCATCTTCCTGCTCATCGACTCCAACTGTTTCCCAACATATTTTACCGTGGCAGTCTTTCCTGTTCCCGTCTTGCCGTAAATGAGGGCATTTGAGGGGGTTTCTCCCTTCAGGGCCGGGACCAGGACAGAAGCCAGTTCTTCAATCTCTTTTTTCCTGTGGGGTAATTGTTCAGGCGTATAGGAATGCCTGAGCACATCTTTGTTGCGGAAAATGTTGGGAGAAGCTAGAATATCCTCAAATATATTGCTATTGCTTCCCTCAAATATATTGCTATTGCTTCCCTCAAATATATTGCTACTGCTTCCATCCTCCATAACACCACCTGCCTTTAAATATGCAGTTCTTACAAATACCGCCGGTTGCGTAAGACAAGCCTTAGTAAAAACTCCCCCTTTAAGAACTTTACCATTGGACCAATTTTATTAAGGTATTGAACTATTGAGCGGAGGAACTGATTTTATTTAATTATCCTATATTTTTGTGAATTAGGAGTGGTCTCAATTCTTTTTAGGAATTATAATGGCCCTTGATTTCATGTGGAGATGTTCTATAAAAATATCTTTAGATCAATACAGTTTTTCATGTTCTAAAGAGTCCACCAGGCTAACTGACAGTGAAATAGTCCACCAAACTTTGTGGGATAATGCTTTGAAGCTCGTCAAGGCTCTCGTAGGGTCTTCTTGACATTAACTTTAATGCAGTTTTTCTCCCTATCCCAGGAATGTTCTCCAGCTGATACGATTCTGCAGTATTGACATCCATAGGATACTTTACTCCCGTAATAGACCTCTCTCCGTGTCCAGTTACCCGTACATCGATAAAATCGTTCCTCTCGTAAGAGCCTACCACCCCCACGAGAAGAGGATAAGTGGCCATTTGCCTTGCAAAGGTAATATTACCTTTCTGCACCTCACACCGTAAATCGGTGAGCTTCCTTCCCACCGGGATAGCCTTTTTCAGTATTTCTCTGTCAATTTCCTTCCTTACCCTCCTCTTGAACGAATTAAAATACTTCTCGTTTACTCTTGAGCTGTTTTTGGCTAAAGGAGAGCCCCTCAACAGCTTTACCTGCCTGATATTGATTCTTCTCAGCAAAAGACCCTGTTCTAAAACTTGCCGAAGAAATTCCAGATTCTTTTTGTAGGTGTCTTTAGTCTCTCCCCACAATCCGGCCACGAAGTTCAGTCCCGGGAGGAAATACGGCAACCCATTGTATCCCACAGAGGCGCCAAACTTATTTATAAGTTTTATAGCATACATTACTTCTTGAGGAGTGGCCGCGAGATTATTCTTCTGGGCCACCTTTTCATCTGCGGTTTCCAGGCCCATTGCGGCAACATTTCCCGGTGTGTGATAAACGATAATGGTTTTTATTATCTCCTTGCTCTCTCGAGGATGAGTGGCTATGGTTTTGGGATTGAGGTTGTCAAAATGGAGGGTCTTAATTTTGGGGCATCTCCTCCATATCTCCCGGTGAAATGAGAGCATGAACTCGGGGTCCGGTTTGGGAACCTCATAACTGAAGTCACCCATGTAAGTGAAGAAGTCCGTCTGCTTACCTATCCTAAAATACCTGGCTCCGTGGTTATACAAAGCCTCAATTTCGTTCAAGACGTCTTCAGGTTCTCGCATCTGCATCTGCGGTTTTCCGTGAGTTCTCTCCATACAAAATGAGCATTTCCCCCAATAACAGCCCCTGTAGGTCTCTATCTCACAGATGATGTGAGGGAAATCTGGATGTCTCTCGATCACTTCTGCCCCCTCAATGGCAAACCTGGGTAAGTCAAATGAGAGTTTGCCTTTAAACAATCGGGATAGGTGAGCATGAAGTTGCTTTTCAAAAGGGAATTCAAGAATATTGTAATTCCTCAACCTCTTATTATCCAGTTCAAGGGCAATAGGCCCCACAACTATCTTATGAGGTCCCTCCGGCAAAAACCTGATCTCACCAAAGCTCAATGGCCTTGCGCTCAAATACTTGCCGGGAACAATAGCTCCGGCAATAACTATAATCAGATCAAATTCTTCAAGCTCACGCATGAGGTGGGGTTCGCTTCTCAGCTGATCGGCTGTGATGTAAGAGGCATTGTAGCCCATAGCCTTGACCATACCCACAATATATCGGGGATAAGGAGAAATGAATGGGGGAACTCCCAAGCACGATGGTTCATCTACATAGCCATCCAGTATAGCGATCTTCATTTCTGTGAGGATTCAACCTCTCTGGATCTTGGCGTGCTCCCCTATTATGGACCTGTTAAGCTCCAGATTCCTTATCTCACACTCTTCATCCAGAATTCCTCTCCATACCTTTACCTTCCTCAGCACCACTTTGTTGAAGACCACAGTGTCGCTGACATCCGAATTATCAATTATGCAGTCCCGGCCTATACACGCAAAAGGCCCGATTATCGATCTGCCAGTGATCTCCGTTCCACTGTCAATGGTCACAGGAGAGATTATCTTCACCTGAGGTTCGATTTTAGCCTCATCCGATATACTTTCCTCCATGAAAATCTTAAAGGCATCCAGATAGGAATCAGGGTTACCCACATCATACCAGTTCCCCTCAGAGAAGGAGTAGCCGTTGACCTCAGTATTCTGGCACAACCAGCTGACGAAGTCACCAAGATTATCACTCTTAATAGTTTTCTCTACGTAATTCCGGAGCATAGAAACTGTCTTCTGGGGGAAAATATAGATCCCGATTCCCACCAAAGTAGATTTAGGGTCTTCGGGTTTTTCTTGAAATCCCACCACTTTATCTCCTTCCAGCTCCGCCACACCGTATCTTCTGGCCAGTTCCTTTTTCCCCACATCGTATAGAACAGTAACGGCGATCTTGTCATCTTCACTTCTATCTTTATTGATTTCTCTGTAGTAACCCATCAAGCCTTCAAGCTGAAACGAGAACAGGTTATCTCCGGCAACGACCAGAACCGCGTCATTCAAGGTTTTGACTACTTCATTCAAGGCCCTGACAGCTCCCAGCTTTTCTTCCTGATTGTGAGTTTCCTCCACCAGGATATCAACCTCAGAATCTTTGGTTGCCGCCCAGTCCTTGAAATCATTCTCGAATCTCATGTTGGTAGATACAATGATGGGAATATTGAATTTGGCTATTTTATCATAAACATGGTCTATGATCTTCTCTCTTCCTATAGGAAGAAGAGGTTTGGATTTGGTTTTGGTTATGGGCCATAATCTGGTTGCATAACCACCAGCCATTATCACAGCTTTCATAAAATTTACTTCCGTGTTAGTAATTTAAATTTAATTGAACCAGAGGTGCGTTCTGAAGAGAGAAATACAATACCCATGTATGCTCACTCATCCTCAATCTTCATGAGAGGGTATTTCAAGCTTTCATCCCATTTCAGGGCAGCAACTATATGTGAGCCCCCGACCTCTACTTTTACCTCCACATTGAGGTGTTTTTCGTTCAATGTGGTGTAGCCCAACTCCGAAAGATCCTCAGATAGTCTTTCCCTATCTATTTTCACCCTTACGTCGCTGACATAAGGTTGGAGGCTTACACAGCTTTCAATGGCTTTCTCCATCATGTCCACATTTTCAGGACCGATAGGAACTCCAATGAACTGGTGGAAGACAGCTCCCAGCTTTATACCCGCCTCAAATAGGGCTTTTTCCTTCTCTCCATCCATTGATACACCTTCCCGGGGAATGGACTTGCCAAATAGAGCAGGGTCATCGCCAATACGGCATAAGCCGCATCTCTTACCACGAATGATGATATTATCACTACCGCAAAAACGAAAAGGATCACATTATCCCTAATCTTGAGGTACTCTATGTCCAGGATCATAAATATTGCTAGAACTACGGCCATTGCCTCTACGGTCAGGATGTCGAAGTTGAGGTAGAACATAGAAGCTATCACAATAGCCGAAGCGGTTATGGGATAGCCAACGAAGTCCTCCTTTTTCAATACATTGAACCTGGCCAGTCTAAGAACTCCCGTCAGGAGAAAAGCAACTGCAACAGCCATATGTCCAGAAAGGGCTATCATCAATGCAGGGAGAACTCCAAAGGATACAGCATCTGCAAGAGAATCCAGAGGTTTCCCCAGTGATCCCTCTCCGATCCTTGAAGCAATAAACCCGTCCGCGCCATCCATTATGGCAGAGATGAACAGGAATTTAACGGACATGGTTACATCCTGAAAAAGATATAATATGCCCATAAATCCGAAGAAGAGGTTGAGGAAAGTAAAAAAATCACTTATTCTGATCTCGGACAGGATCTTAAACATTCTTTTTCACCGCAAGAGTTTCTCCCGCCTTTATCTTCTCCCCAACCTTTGTGGTAAAGCTATAGCCCAGGGGTATCTCCAGAGTGGTGCGAGAACCAAACTTTATTATCCCAATTTTTTCCCCCTTGGTCACCGAATCACCCTCGTTGGGATAGCAAACTATCCTTCTGGCCAGCATTCCCGTGATCTGGGTCACTTTGAACTCTCCGTCCTCATTACTTATGTATATTTCGTTTCTTTCTGCATTCTCCTTCCTCATGAAGGCTGGAAAATGAGGGCCGTTTATGTGATTCGTTCTCTCTATCCTACCATCGACCGGAGCAACGTTAACGTGGCAGTCAAAGGGGCTCATAAAGATCTCCAATTTATTACCGAGTATTCGATCCACTTTTCCATAAGCAGGGGAAACTATCCCTTCCCCAATCTCTCTTGGAGGGTCGCGGAAAAAGAAGATGGTGAACGCAAGAAAGAGAAGCAAAAGGACCATTACCGCCTGGCTGATAAAATAAAATACTACTACCAGCGCGATCTCCAGCAAAATTACTCTTGCTCCGCTTTTCTCTATCAATGCCACCACCTGTCAGCTAAAGCTTCTTTAAGCCCGAATATCAAATCAGCCAGCTCAGGCAATATCTTAAACACCCCCAAAGAGATCAATATGAGAGCTACTGTTGCCAGTATCTTGGATACTATGTGGTGGGCAATGTAAAAACTGTTTTCCCCAAACCAGCTGTAAGAAAAACTCATGGTGACAAATATATTCCTCA
Organism: Archaeoglobaceae archaeon; assembly: GCA_046537735.1. Classification (GTDB taxonomy): domain Archaea; phylum Halobacteriota; class Archaeoglobi; order Archaeoglobales; family Archaeoglobaceae; genus JdFR-22. Next base: position 15,758 of record JBKHKH010000010.1, read on the forward strand.
AAAGATTGAGTATATAGATTATTGGGACCGATATCATGAACGCCTTTAACTTTCTACTGCTGCTGTTGGACTTGATACCCAGAGTAGCTCCCGTAAAGAGAGCCACACTTTCGATACCCGTGCATGCAAGTATTATTTGAATGCGATGATCGTTCAGAAGTATCGTATCCCCCATCCTGACCATGTGGATGCCCAACCAGTTGGCGAGTATTACTGTTTGCTCTGCCACCAGTTCAATTATTGCCTGGTTGAGATAAGTGCTAAAAGTGAATGGAAAATACACCAGAGCTGCGAGGGCTGAGAAAGCAGTAACATCCACAAAAACATGCATATACTTGCTACTGGTAACTATGGTGATTGCCAGTGCTACAAAGAACAGGAAGGCGAGTATCACTAAAGTGGCGTTAAAGTAATCGTTGATGCTTATGTAATATGGCACTTTTATGATCCATGCAACACCGAATATCGCCCAGGCTATCCCCCCCACAACTCTGTTTTTCAGAAATATAAATAGCAGCATTGCAGCTATAGATGCTACGATGAAAATATCCATTGGTGGAGTGTTTATACAAATCTATAATAATTTTGTGCCTCATAACTTCATAACCTCGTAGCCACTCACCTCGTAGCCTCACAGTCACAATAGTCAATCCATTTTAACTGCAATATAAAAGTGCCCAATCAGGCAACTTTAAATAAATAGGAATTGAAATGAAGAGAGATGTATGACCTCCACATTCATTCCTTATATTCGGATGGGGACTGCAGCGTAGATTCTATAGCAAAAAAGGCTAAAGAATGTGGTCTAAGTGCAATAGCTATAGTAGACCACTCTATCGAACATCCTATGGGACTCACCCGTAACAAAGCAAAAAAACGCTATATGGATATAGAAAATGCCCGAGCGAAATACGATATGGAAATAATAAACGGTATTGAGTGCGGAATACTGGCTGACGGTAAGGTAGTGCTGCCTGAGTTTGATTTCGATCTCGTTCTGGCCTCCATGCACGATATTGTTCCCATGGACGAGTATTACCGAAGAATTGAGCTCTGTTTAAAAAGGAATGATATAGACATTCTCGGTCATTTCCATGCGGAGCTTTTCAACGTTTTTGATGGAGCCAACGAGAAAAAAGACGAAGAGATCCTGGAATTGCTGATGGAGAATGATGTTGGGCTGGAAGTTAACACCGGTCATTATGCTCCACCTGAATCTGTGCTGGGAAAATGTCCTCACAAGAGGATCAAATATTCTGTAGGGAGTGATAGCCATTCATTATCCAGAGTGGGGGACGTAAAATGGGGTTTTAGGATGGCTAATAAATTTTTTAAGAGAGGAAAATCAATAATATAGGCTATGAAGTGTATAACTCTCACAGTAGATGCCGTTATTCCCTACGAGGGGAAGATATTATTGATCAAGAGGAAGAATGAGCCTTTCAAAGATTATTATGCTCTTCCCGGGGGGATTGTGGAGTATGGAGAGACTGTTGAGGATGCTCTACTGAGGGAAGTGGAAGAAGAAGTGGGTGTTAAAGGGAAGATTTATAAGATGACAGGCGTATATTCTGAACCTGCTCGTGACCCTCGTGGTCACTTTGTTTCCGTTTGCTTTATTGTCCTTCCCAAGGGCAAGCCCAAAGCAGGGAGCGATGCCAAATCGGTAGAGTCTTTTGGTTTCGATGACTTACCAGAGCTGGCATTCGACCATGAAAAGATCATAAAAGATGCAAAAGGTGATTTGCGTGGAATTTTGCCCGAAATGTAAAAGTATAATGATATACAACGGTAATAAAGCCGTTTGCAGGAAATGCGGATACGAAAAAGAAGCAGAAGACGAACAATTAATTATCCACACCAGCAATAAACGAGAGGACGTGCCAGTCATTGAAGGAGAGTCCGGTACTCTTCCCACCACCGAAGTAGTTTGTCCAGAATGTGGTAATAGAGAAGCTTACTGGTGGTTGAGGCAGTTGAGAGCTGCTGATGAAAGTGAGACCAGGTTCTTCAGATGCACCAAATGCGGTAAAACCTGGAGAGAGTACGACTAATTTCCCTCAAAAATTTTAACTAAATGGGGATAAAAAATAAACTAAAATGTTCAAAAGACTGTTTGGAAAAAAGAAAGAACCCGAACCAGAAGTTATTTCCTTAGACGATCTGGATAAAAGGCTAAGCGAGTTACTGGAATCGAACGAAGGGGATATCTCTGCTTTTATTTCCGAAAAAAAACCTGAACTGGATGAGCAGATCAAAAATCTGATCTCAGAGCTGGAAAATTTTGACTCCTCCAATCTACATCCCCGGCTGAAGGGGGTGGCCACCAGCTTTAAATCCTCTTTTCTCGACCTGTGGAAGAACGTGAACACAGAGAATTTCGAAGAAGTTGAGAAAGCCATGAACAAGACAGCCAATATGAAGGTAAAGCACTTCAGAATCCTTTTCGCTTTCGAACCCCCCGAGATAGAAGACATCAACCATTACCTTAGTGGAATTGCCAGCATAATCAATGAAGTCGACGAGAAGCGCAATAGCATGGACACCCATAACGTAAGAGAGATGCGCTACGAGATAAAAGAGTTGAAGAAACTGCTCAACGAAAGAGAGGCACTGAGACGGGAGGTCAACAAGCTCTCTACTGAAGTGGACACCATTGAGCAAAGTAAGGATGAATCCGAAGAGGCCAGACAGAACGAAGAGTTGGACAGGCTTGAAAGAGAAGCAAAGCAAATTGATGAGAAGATACAGCATAAAGAGAAGGAAGTTCAAAGAAGAATCGCCATCGCACGTAAACCCCTCAAAACCTACGCCCACATGACGGGAAGAAAAGTTAAACTGGACACAAGCGACTTCAATGACGAACAGATGACCAGCATGGCCTCAAATACAATCACCGAAGTAGTTAAAGGGAACATAAAGGTGAAAAAGAAACAGGAGAAATCAATAATCGATTCATTAAAGGGCATATCCGAAGGTGAAGTCAAGAAAAAGCTGGAAGAGATCGGAAAGCTCAAAGAACAGCTTAGTGAGATCAAGGATAACATCAAGAAGATGAAGATCAAAATGGGGGGAGACAAATCCGATGACAGAAAGAGGTCCCTGGAGAAAGAGAGAGAATCCACCGAAGACAAAGCAAACAAAATCGAAGAGAAGATCGCTAACACTAGAGAGTCGTTAGAAGATAGGGCTAGTGAGGTTCTGGGCTACCCAGTGAAGATAGAGCAAAAGGGTTTATAGTCAGAATTAGATTCCATCTAGTCGACCCGGTAAACCTTATCTTTTCTTCTGACCTTATCCGCTATTTTGATACCCACAGTATCTCCGGGCATTGCCTGTTCAATCTTTTTCCTGTCAATTTCCATGGAGTCAATAGTTTGGATCAAGTCGGTCTTATTTCCTTTTATTCTTATCTTATCTCCTACATTAAGAGATTTATTGAGTACTACGGCTGCTACTCCGATTTTGTTAAAATAATGTGAGACCCTTCCCACCTCTTCCATGCTAGATAATATATTTCATAATTCTTAGCCTTTACTGAAGGGGTCGACTTGGTGGTGTTTGTATTGTCCATGGTCGATATGTTAGTGAAAAATACTTTTATCTTAATACATATCGTTATGTATGTTGGGTGATGTGGTCAGAGAATGGCTAACTGAAGAGGATATTTTGAAGAAGGAGGTTACTGATGATGATTCTGAGTGGCATTACGTGGTTCAATTTCCTTCGGAGTCGAATCAGGTGTCAGATGTGATTAAACCGCAGGGAAAAGATTTCATTCTGGTCCTGAGTGGTCTGGCGTTATCGGAGAAGCACTTGAGGGCTTTCAATTCTCTACCTTCAAGCAAGAAAAGGAATTTGATGCATCAGTGGAAGATGGATTTGCTTTTCAGGGATGCTGAGTTCAAGATGCACTCTGATAAGGATAATTTACAGAGAGTGGATTTCTCCTTACCCATCTATTCCGAGAACCTCAAGAAGAGTGTCCTTATAGAAGGTCTACGAGAGGTCTTCAGATGTAAGATGTACATTATCTGGAATCTGCAGCACGAATTCGATGGCTACAGTGATGTGGACGCGATGTTCCACTAATTTTTTGTTAAGACCTGGTGAGAGAATGACTACAGGCGAACAGGGCGAAGGGGAAGAGATGTCTGCAGAGGAAATTAAAAGAACTGCTAGGGATTTTCAGAAGAGCAGGATAATCCTGACAGCAGTGGAGCTTGAACTGTTTTCAGCTCTGGGCAATGAGAGTAAGACGTCAACAGAAATAGCAAAATCACTGGGAACCGATGAGAGGGCTACGGACCGGTTGATGAACGCTCTCACTGCCATGGGTATGTTAAGAAAAACTGATGATAAGTTTTCCAATACCGAGACCACAGCCAGATACCTGGCCAAGGAAAGCCCGGATTACATGGCAGGATTAATGCACAGCGCTGATCTGTGGAGGTCGTGGAGCAAGCTTACACAAGTGATCAAAGAAGGAGGACCAGCCGAAAGGGAGAGAGATGATAGAGACCTGAAGGGTTTTATTTCTGCCATGCACGAGAGGGCAAAGAACTCCGCACCCAAAATAGTGGAAATGCTCGATCTGTCTGAAGTCAATAGGGTTCTGGACGTGGGTGGGGGCTCTGGAGCTTTTTCTATGGCTTTCGTAAGGACCAAGCCCGAAATTAGAGCGACAGTCTTTGACCTGCCGGATGTGATACCCCTGACCCGGGAGTACATTCAGGAGGAAGGTTTGAATGATCTCATAGATACGCTGTCCGGTGATTACAGGGTCGACGATTTCGGCAGTGGATATAACTTGATATTCCTGTCGGCGATAATTCACATCAACTCCTTTGAAGAAAATCACAGATTGGTTGAAAAATGCTCCAAAGCTTTAAACCCGGGTGGACAATTAGTGATACAGGATTTCATTATGGATGAGAGCAGAACTTCTCCCGGTTTCGGCGCCATTTTTGCCCTCAACATGCTGGTAAACACGGGGGTAGGAGACACATACACCGAATCCGAAGTCAGGAACTGGATGACGAACGCTGGTCTAAAAGACATAGAAAGAAGGGTTACCGGGCCTGTGACCAGCCTCATGATAGGGAAAAAGCCCAAATGAATGGAGAGAAGGAAAAAGCCCAAATAGAGCTTTACTAGAAAGTTACATCGTATTCTCCTTTAGATCTTCGATCAGCTTGAGCATCCACTTGATCCTGATATCGAAAGAATATTTGTCTACATCTCCCAGCTTGATCATAGAAAATCTTTTGAGCTCCTTAGCCAGTATGTTTATCTTTCTGGCGTTTTCCTCAGTGAAAGTGTATTCCGAATCTTTTAACAATCTTTCTATGGATCTTGCAGCAGCCTTAACCTCTCTCTCCTTGGCGAATGGAGAAAATATTTGGTCTCTATGATAAATTAATAACTCAGCAACATTATCCAGCTTGATATGGAGTATGCGGTTGCTCATCTCCACCTTCTCTCGATCCTTGCGGAACAACGCCATCAAGAATATAATGATCAAAATAAACTTAAACTTTTCTTACCATTTATTAAAATCAACTAATTTAACAAAAATAAGAAAAAAGATTTGGTTTATGTTACCTTCTCACCTTCTCTTCTCTCTTTCCGGTAACCATTGAGCCCAGAACTCCGAAGATGATCACTGCATAGGCGTGGATCAGCATGGTCATCAGGAATATGAACATGAAAAGTTGGTGAACAGCTCTGAGCAACATTTCTCCGTCTGCAAAGTTGAAAAATCCTGCGAATTGACCAGCGAATTGAGTGATGGGCTCCAGTATATCCGTGTAGTAAAGCGGTAATCCGGTTATCCCCATTATTAAGACCAGAACAATGTACAGCCACAGTACAATCACTTCTGTGGGCACTAGCTTTTCCACGTATTCCTTCTTTCGGTCGTTATATCCTCTAGGGTCTTCTACGTGGGGAATGAGCTTGAACCACGACAGTAGTTCCAGAATGAAGAATTTTGTTGCGTAGGGTATGCGTGCTAGAGTAAACCATTTCCATTCATGGGCGATAACGTAGGCAAAGAGCAGCACGAAAAGTCCGGCGAACACGAAGCCAAGGTAAACATGAATAGTAAGTGAGAGCTGCATGTCCGGGAAGCTCACACCGTATATTCCGCCCAATCTCAATCCAGTCCAGCCAAGTATAAGTCCAGTGGCAACTATGGCCCAATGATAGACCCTGTATTGGGTAGAGTGCCTCTTCACTTCGATAGATCCATAGTCTACGTGTCGTTTTTCTGCCTTCGGCTTTTCGGAAGGGATCCCCGTCTGATATAGTTTGCTCATCCGATCCACCTCCCCAGAGTGATCTTTCTCTTGATGAGATGGACCGCCATGCCCAGGAAGACCGCTCCAATTATTAGTGTACCCAATAGGGTTATGTCCACTTCGTAGTCCACCCCGAAGTAGCTGAGATCGGCTGCCACCTTAGATGGTGGCTCGGCAAGCTCGGTTCCCGGGGGTCCAAAGGTCCTTCCATCGTAATTCACCATGAACACCTCTTCCTCGTTATCGTGGCACTCCTCACACCCTCGAGCTTGAGAAGTAATCGTGTGGGGGCTGACTGTCCCTGCACCCTTTGAGCTCATGTCCCCCAGGCTGACGGACTGAATGTAGGCAGGATAGTATTTGCCATCGTACTTCATTATGTGGAAATCTTCTAAGGTAGTGGAATCTATCTCCCCTGTTTCCAGGTGACAGTTCTTGCATGTCTGATAGTATCCGGCATGGCAGGCAGAGCAGTCAACATCCCGATGTAATTTGTGAGCATCTGTACCGGGGTCATAAGTTGCCTGTTTACCTTCAACTTCTTTGCCTTCGATGTGGCAATCTTCACAGGTTATCTCCACAGCTTCCTCGGCAAAAGTGTAGTAATTTCCGTCACCGTGAAGTTTGTCCACATCATGGCAGTCCAGGCACTCAAATCCTTTTTCATAATGGACGTCGGGATGAGGGGCATCTTCCTTTAACTCATATAACTTCCCCACGAAATTGGCACCGATCCTACCACCGTGGCATTGATTGCATTCCATCATGTCTATGGTCTGCTTGTGCACCGGGTGACACGCACTGCAATCTTCGGTATGACACTGGAAGCACATGTCTGGTGTATCCATATTGAAGTCCTGTCCAGTGGTCTGCTGGAAACCGGTATCTATACCGCTTACCCTTTTATGAATGCTGCTGCTAAAATCCATCCCCGATAGATCATGGCACACTCCGCATGATTCTTCATCTGCTGCGACCGGGGACACCAGTATCACAGTAAATACCAAAATTACAGCCAGTATCCTATTCATACTGATTGGGCATATTAGCGTCCTATATTTTCTTTTCGTTTTTATACAAACTTCACAGTTTTTATTTGATAAATCAATACTTTTAAAACTACATATCAGATCTTTGACCTGATCTTCCGGCGATCATACAGGCAAAGACAGCCGCACCAAAACCATTATCTATATTCACCACAGCTACACCTGACGAACAGGTCTGAAGCATAGAGAACAGGGGAGTTAACCCACCCATATTCGTACCGTAACCCACTGAAGTGGGAACAGCTATAACCGGAATGTCAACAAGTCCTGCTACCACTGAGGGGAGTGCACCTTCCATACCTGCTATGACTATAATAACGTCTACCTGTTTGTCGTATATTTCTTTTATGGGCTCAACCAGACGGTGAATACCTGCTACCCCCACGTCATAAAACTTCATAACTTTCAGCCCCATGAATTCTGCTGTGGATGCAGCCTCTTCAGCCACAGAGATGTCCGATGTCCCAGCAGTGATGATAGCCATTTTACCTTCCCTTTTTTGACTCTGGCTATCCTTCCTGCGTAGAGAAACAGTCCTTCCTTTCTCGTTGACCTTGATCTCTACTTCAAAGGACCGAAATTCACTCTCGATCGCTTCTATGACCTCTTTACTGGCTCTGGTGACCAGTGCTTTTCCGGAAGAATCCAGGTAACCTTTAATTATCTTGATTATTTCCTCAGGCTCCTTGAACTCTGCAAAAATCGCCTCCGGCTTACCTGCCCTGATATCCCTATTGTGATCGATCCTGGCCAGCTCTTCTATCTTCTTGTAAAAGAGATCTCTTAAATCCTCATCGGTCATTTTCTGTCCCCAATGCTTTGTCCATGATCATTTTCGGCTCTCATGATATTCCTGAATGGATTTTATGGTCATCTCTGCATTTTTAATGGCCTCAATTCCTTTTACAGCCGCAATGGCGCCAGGTATGGTAGTTATATAGGGTACAGCATAGTCTACAGCAGATCTTCTCAAGTAGTAGCCTTCAGTTTTGCCCCGCTTCCCGGTAGGTGTGTTGATGATCAGGTCCACCTGTTTGTTGATGATGGCATCCACAATATTCGGTCTTCCCTGGCTGATCTTGAGGGTCACATCCGATTTGACCCCATTTTCGTTGAGGTAAGCGGCAGTTCCATCCGTAGCGGTTATCTCGAATCCCAGCTCCTGCATTTTTTTGGCCACATGAAATATCTTTTCCCTGTGGGCTTTCTTAACGCTGATAAAAACCCTGCCGCCCAGGGGAAGCTTCATCCCGGAAGCGAGCTCTGCTTTGTAATAAGCAACCCCGAAATTATAATCTATCCCCATCACCTCTCCAGTGGACTTCATTTCAGGTCCCAAAGCAGGATCAACTTCCGGCAGCTTGGTGAATGGGAATACGGCCTCTTTCACCGCCACATGATCCAGATGCAGGTTCTCCTTGTGCCCCAGCTCCTTCAATTTCCTGCCCATCATCAGCTTGGCCGCCACTTTGGCCAGAGGTATCCCGGACGCTTTGCTAACGAATGGTACGGTCCTGCTCGCTCTGGGATTGGCCTCAAGCACATAAACATTACCTTCTTTGATAGCGAACTGCAGGTTGATCAAACCCTTGACATCCAGCTCCAGGGCCATCCTTCTGGTGTAATCGGCAACGACATCAATGTCTTTCTGGGATACGGATACCGGGGGGAGAACGCACGCAGAGTCACCGCTATGGACACCCGCCTCCTCAATATGCTCCATTATTCCCCCAATGATCACTTCTTCTCCATCGCACAGAGCATCCACTTCGATCTCTATGGCATCCTCCAGGAATTTGTCGATGAGGATGGGCTTATCCGGACTGACATCGATGGCTTCATTTATGTACCATTCCAGGGTCTTCTCATCGTATATGATCTCCATGGCCCTACCACCCAGAACGTAAGAGGGCCTGACCAGAATGGGGTATCCTATATCTCTGGCAAATCTTCTCGCCTGCTCCAAGTTGAAAGCGATACCATTGTCCGGCTGAGGGATGTCCAGCTTCCGCAGCAACTCTGCAAATCTTTCCCTATCCTCAGCTATATCTATGGAGTCCACAGAAGTTCCCAAAACTTTACAACCAGATGCTTCCAGCTCTCTAGAAATGTTCAAGGGAGTCTGTCCCCCGAACTGGACTATAACCCCTTCAGGCTTCTCGTTCTGGTAAATATTCATCACATCCTCATGAGTTATGGGCTCGAAATACAATCGGTCTGAGGTGTCGTAATCTGTTGAGACCGTTTCTGGATTATTGTTCACCATAATGGTCTCGTACCCATCATCTTTTAAGCTCAAAACTGAGTGAACACAGCAGTAATCGAATTCGATGCCCTGACCTATCCTGTTAGGACCCGAGCCCAGGATCATTACCTTTTTGCGGTCAGTTCTCTTGGCATCATTCTCCATTTCATATGAAGAGTAATAGTAGGGCGTCTTGGCTTCGAACTCGGCGGCACATGTATCCACCATCTTGAAAACAGCCTCCTTGCCTATCCTCTTTCTGGCTTCTCTTACCCAAAATTCAGTGGTATTGAACATGTACGCCAGCTGCTTGTCCGAGAAACCGGCTCTCTTGGCCTTCATAACCAGCTCGCTGTCCAGTTCATCAAACTTGAGGTTTTTCTTTTCTTTCAGCTCTTCTTCGATCTCTACAATCTTCTTTATCTTTCTGATGAACCAGGGGTCGATATTGGTCTCTCTATAAATTTCATCTACACTGAATCCAATTTTAAGCGCATATCTGATGTGAAACACCCTGTCCATATTGGGAGTGCGGAGCATCTGCAGGACCATTTCTCTATCAGGATTCTTGTCCTTCCCATCGCTTCCCAGGCCATGCCGTGACATTTCCAGACTTCTCAGTGCTTTCTGCAGAGCTTCTTCAAAGGTCCTTCCTATGGCCATCACTTCACCTACACTCTTCATCTGACTGCCCAGAACAGAGTTTACCATAGGGAATTTATCGAAAGCAAAACGGGGTATCTTGACCACCACATAATCAATGGTGGGTTCAAAGCTGGCGGGAGTCTCCTTGGTTATATCATTGGGGATCTCGTCCAGAGTATATCCCACTGCCAGTTTGGCAGCTATTTTGGCAATAGGATACCCTGTGGCTTTAGAGGCTAAAGCTGACGAGCGGCTCACTCTGGGATTCATTTCTATGGCTACCATCTCATCCATGTGAGGATGTAAGGCGAACTGGATGTTGCTTCCGCCCGTCTCTACCCCTATCTCTCTTATGATATCGATTGAAGCGTCTCTCAACCTCTGGTATTCCATGTCGGTCAGTGTCTGGGCAGGGGCTACGGTTATGCTGTCTCCGGTATGTATGCCCATGGGGTCGAAATTCTCGATTGAGCAGATGATTACGGCGTTATTGGCAATATCCCTCATCACTTCCAGCTCGAATTCCTTCCAGCCGATAACCCCCTTTTCTATCAGGATCTGATTTATCATAGAGAGTTCGATCCCGCGCTGGGCTACATGTTCCAGCTCTTTTCTATTAAAGGCTATCCCTCCTCCAGTGCCGCCCAGAGTATATGCGGGCCTGACCACCACAGGGTAACCTATTCTCTCTGCTATCTCCAGTGATTCATTCACATTACTGGAAGCCTCACTTTCTGGAACGTCTACTCCGATCTTCCTCATAGAGCTCTTGAACAGGTCTCTGTCCTCTGCTTTCCTTATGGCGTCGGTGTTGGCGCCAATAAGATTAATACCATACTTGTCCA
>JBKHKH010000144.1:0-4695 GCA_046537735.1 Archaeoglobaceae archaeon
CATTGAAACCTGTTGCCGTAGGCGCTTGCTTCTCTACCCCCGTATCATTGGAGTATGTCCCATTACCCCCATGACAATCTAAGCATCTGGGTATGGTCAGGTCATGGGTCTGGTTGGAGTATTCGATCTCTTCACCGCTACTAGTTTTGGTTATTTTATGGCATTCTTCACAACTAAAGTCAGAGTGAATCGAAGAAGTATTGAGTTGATCCTGTATTGCTCCATGACAACCAGCACAACCACCACTAATATTCAAATCAACCCTATCAGTAGCATACATGTCCTCCAGAACCCAAAAATAATCATAGATATCATAAACCTTAGTAAAAGTCATTTTGGTCATACCAGCAAATACCGAAGGTAGAACTGCCGCTCCAATTACGACTGCAACTACTACTAGAAGTATGGCTATCCTGGCCTTCATTTACACCTCTCCAACCTACAAGGTTTTAATTTCTCACGTATATTTTAGAGAAACTTTAACCTAGCATACCCTACCTTTAATTTTTATAAGGTTTTAGGTAAAAAACCTTTCTAATTTTCCAACTGATAATTATAACTATGGATGTCTATGAGGACTAAACGGGATTCACAGATTTATATATTATATTTGTTTGATGGAAAACCGGTAGCAAGAAAAGATTGAGGGCTAAAATCAAATAGCTATCTCATAAAATTATCTATTCTCTTGAAAGTAGTTTCCCATGCTTCTCCAGCCACTCGATCAATTCTTTTACTACATCTGATTTATAGGGGAATCTTATTTCGATCTTTGCACTCTCCATGACCCCTTCTCCCCCTTCATAGCTGGCAAGCACTTCTATTTGACCTCCTTTCCACTTAAAGACTCCAAATCTTCCAGCCCACCTGATCTTATGTTTACTGAGGATCTCCTTGAAACCAGCTTTATTCTCCTGGTATACTTGACCATCCAGACCATAAACAACTTTCATACTATCCCTCCAGCACTCCTATCACATTACCTTTTTCTTTAACAGAAACCAACGTCCTGAATAGTAATGCCGATTATAGTGAAAAAGTAAGGTCGCCGTTAGTCATAGAAAGTTTTATATAATAACTAAACTAACATATTTTAAGGTTTCGATATGGTTAATATACTGAGTAGTAAGGCAACAGCTCTCTTAATATCATGATATCCTTATGTTGAGCTGACTATAACTATTTAACTGTTTGGAGACTATTATGAAGATCTAGGAGGGATTGTAGTTTGGTCACCTCTTAGAACCGAATAATCTAACCCGAATTGGCTCCAAGGTAGCCAACAATAAGCCGAGAAAGTCTGAATTATTCAATTTATATAAATTGGGCTAAAAAGGTCTCCTTTTGCGCTCATTAAGCCGGAAAAAGAGGCTTTAAAGGCTTCAGGAAAACCTGGAGCTGTTAGTCTTGCTGAAAAGAATTATTTGTGGTGATTTTTCATGCCGGAGATAGAAAAAGTTAGGGAAAAGGAAGTAGAGATAAAAGAAATTGAGAAGGAAGTCGAGAAGGAGGAGACTCTGGAGACTTGTCCTGAGTGTGGTAGTCCCAGACTTATCAGGGACTACAGGCGAGGCGAATTTATTTGCCAGGATTGTGGTCTCGTCTTGGAAGACACGTATATTGATGAGGGACCGGAGTGGAGAGCTTTCGATAGCGAGCAGAGAGATAAGAGGAGTAGAGTTGGTGCTCCCGTAACCAACACCATTCACGATAAGGGTCTTTCAACCACAATCGGTTATGGGAACAAAGATTTTTACGGGAAAGCCATCTCTGTGAGAAATAAAGCTCAGTTGTTCAGGCTTAGGAAGTGGCAGAGAAGAATAAGGATCAGTAATGCTACAGAGAGAAATCTGGCTTTTGCATTAAGTGAGCTGGACAGGATGTCCTCAGCTCTTGGACTGCCCAAGAGTGTTAGAGAGACTGCTGCTGTAGTTTACAGGAAGGCGGTGGATAAGAACCTTATAAGAGGCAGAAGTATTGAAGGTGTGGTGGCAGCCGCCCTATACGCTGCGTGCAGACAGGCAGGAGTTCCCAGAACGCTGGATGAAATAGCTATTTACTCCAGAGTTGATAGGAAAGAAATCGGAAGGACTTACAGGTTCATTGCCAGAGAGCTCAGCCTGAAGTTGATGCCCACCAGCCCAGCAGACTATGTACCCCGGTTTTGTGCTACCCTCGGTCTCAGCGGTGAGGTCCAGAAGAAGTCTGTAGAAATCATTAAGAAGGTCGAAGAAAGGGAACTCACCAGCGGCAGAGGACCTACAGGCGTTGCAGCCGCCACCATCTATATCGCCTCAATCCTAGGCGGAGAGAGAAGGACCCAAAGAGAAGTGGCACAAGTAGCAGGCGTCACAGAAGTAACCATAAGAAACAGATACAAAGAACTGGCTGAAAAGCTGGGAATAGAAATAATACTCTAAAAAATTGTTATTAAAAGGATTTAACTTTTCATTTTTGAGTTTTTTACATTTGGATTCTAAAAAAAGGAGATGTTAAAAAATGAATATATATATTGGAAACCTGCAGTACGACGTCAAAGACGATGAACTGAGGCAGGGGTTTGAGAGCTATGGTCAGGTGTTCTCAGTAAACGTGGTTAAGGATAGGTTCTCTGGAAGATCCAAGGGCTTCGCATTTATAGAGATGTCTGATGAAGATGAAGCTAAAGCCGCCATTGACGGCTTGAATGGAACAACAATGACCGGTCGAGAAATTAAAGTGAATAAAGCTCGACCCAAGCCTCAAGGCAGACGCTTCTAATCACGTAGATTTAAGCCTGGAGACATTCACTTCTTTCAAGAGCACTCTACCTTCTTCTATCTCCATGATGTTGAATGATGGGTATGAGTTCCCCTTCAATCGTAAGGTGGTGGCTGTTCCAGCAGTGACGAGGTAAGTGTCTTCCAGTTTCCATATCCACGGTTTGTGCTTGTGGCCTGATAAAACAAAATTGATATCCAACTGCTTGCATAGCTCCAGCACATCACCGGCATCACTTGGAATGTGCTGCTCTCTTCCCGTCCCCGGAATGGGTATCAAATGATGGTGCAGTGCCAGAATCCTGACCTTGCTCTTAACAGATAGTTTCTGGCTGATGTAGGCAGAGATCAGCTTCCCACCCCATTCCGATTTATAATACACGCTGGTCAAGTGTATATCAGACACGTGAACAATCCTCATCGAATCTCCCGTATTTTTACCTTTTAGCTCAGATATTACACTTTTCCTTCTTGTACTTCTAGAATATTACCGGGAAAGTTTAATAATTAATCACCTGTATTCAAATTGATGCAACCACTGTTAGCAAATGTATTGATCCTTGTTCTGGGATTCATAGCCCTCATCAAGGGTTCAGACCTGTTCGTCAGGTCAGCTTCCTCCATTGCCAAGAAGTTGGGGGTTTCGGAGTTCGTTATTGGATTAACTCTGGTGGCAGTGGGAACATCAATTCCAGAACTCGTTTCATCTGTCATGGCCTCGGTCAAACAGCAGAGCGATATAGTTATTGGAAACGTTATGGGGTCCAATATTGCCAACATAGGATTGATCGTTGGGGTAGCAGCAGCTATTTCTGTCATAAAGACCAGAGAAGAGATGCTGAGAAGAGATGGTTACATCATGCTGTTCGCAGCAGTACTAGTCTATGTGTTCCTTTTTAACGGGATGCTGTCCACATTCGAAGCGTTTTTGTTCTTGCTGCTCTACTTCGCTTATATCGCCTTCTTGTTCAGAGAGATGCATGGTTATGAGGGTGAATACGGTTTCAAGCAGTTCATCACCTACTTCTTCAAGCTGGGCTATGTGAGGGAAACCATCAAAACGGTTTCCAATAGAGCAGGTAACTCCAGCTCAAAAAATAACGATATCGAAAAGGAGAGATTGGGTAAGGATTTCACGGTGCTGGCTGCCAGCGGGGTGGCTATTGTGGCGGGAGCGAATTACCTTATTGATGGAGCCATATTTTTTGCGGAAGCAGCCAACATCTCTAAGACACTAATAGGTCTTACATTAGTTGCTGTAGGGACTTCGCTCCCGGAGTTGAGCGTGTCCTTTACAGCAGCCAGAAAAGGGTTTGGAGACATTGCTGTGGCCAACATCATTGGCTCCAATATCGCCAACATCTTCCTCATACTGGGGGTCTCCGGGCTCGTCTTCCCCATATACGCTCAGAAAACGACCTTGAACTATATTGCTCCGTTCGTGATATTTATGTCCGTACTGCTGCTGGTCTTCATCCGAAGTCACTGGGAACTGAGGCGAATAGAAGGAGTAGCCTTCCTTGTCCTGTATATGGGGTTTATGGCTTTCTTATTCACTTTTAAGGTTTGAGGGGGGAATGTAATTCTGAGAAGTAATTCCGGTTAATAATATTTTTAAACTATAAATCAAGTGAAAATGTGGGACAGCAAGATGTTAGCGTAAGCCTCAGCCGGGACCTCAATCTCTTTGATATTACCATGATCGGCATCGCTGGTATGATCGGTGCCGGTATATTTGCCCTCACTGGCATCGCTGCTGGTGTGGCAGGGCCTGCGGTTATGCTGGCCTTCCTGCTTAACGGTATAATCGCCACTTTTACCGGGCTGGCTTATGCTGAACTGGGTTCCGCAATTCCAGAGGCTGGAGGCAGTTACATATGGGTAAAGGAAGCTATGGGGGATCACTTCGGTTTTCTGGCTGGGTGGTGTGACTGGG
>JBKHKH010000145.1:0-4577 GCA_046537735.1 Archaeoglobaceae archaeon
TCTCCTTCAGTCTTGAACAGGTTAGAAGAAGCTAACTGAGAACCATAATCAATTTCCAGTGGTGCACCACAATCCTCACAACTATAGATCATCCTCTCAGGAGAATACTCCTTCTGGCACTCCGTGCAAGCCAAACGCATATTCGAACCTTCCATACTTAATCTTTAATTTTTTCTCTATCCTAATCAATCTCGATTATAACTCATGGATTTAGAAGTCGTTTAGGGTGGTCATGGTCTCTTTCTGGGGTTTCAGGCTGATGAATTCCAGTTCTTCGCTCTCTAATTGTTGTTTTGCCTTCTTGGTGATGGATGGAGCCACCAGAATCCCTCTAACTTTTTCTGGTTTTGTGTGGTGTTTGGTTTGACTAATGTAGTTCACGTATCTCTTGAGTTGACTGACTGCTTCTGGCCCCACCCTCCTTCTCTTCACTTCAACTACCACTATCCGTCCCTGTGAATCTTTTCCCAATACGTCTATGAAACCGAAGCCGGTTTCCCTCTCCTTCTTAATTGGCTGGAACCCGTCCTCAATGAACTCAGGGTTCTCATTAATCCATTTACTATACTCCAGTTCAGAGCCATTCAACACTAATTCCTTATCATCCTTCATCAACAAAGAGGTAATCAGATATACTTCATTGAAGAGGACCTCCAGTACCTCCTTAGGTTTAATACGGTAACAGCTGACCTTTAGTTTCCCCTCAATCTCGGTGAAGCTGTGTTTGCTACCTGGTGGTTGCCAGTTAACTGGCTCCCTACCCCAACCCTGATGGACCAGTAAGCTGCCGTCAGGCTTGACCACGATCAACCGATCGCCCAGACCAAGGGAGCTGGAGGCTCTACCCTCATACCACACCTCACACTCTCCAAAAACCTGGACCAACCTCCAACCACTACCCCACCTGCACAGATCCACAGCTTCGCTAACCCCCGGGAACTCCAGAACCCGAATCTTATCCACTGCGCTCATATAGGTTATTCTCCTATTCTCCGTTCAGGTTCTTCTTTACCCAGTGGATGACCTCAGCCCAAAAATCCAGAACAACATTACCCCTACCGTAAACTTCGCTTAGATCACTGACCTCCAACAGCATTAGACCACCTCAAACCCACCATAACTCGCACACAAAAAAACTATTTGCCTATCACGAAAGTATCCACATAAACTCACAAAAGAGTAAAATTCTTTAATTTTTATAGTGGCTACGCCTACTTAATCTTCATGGCTCCTGGGGCGTCAGAGGAGAGCAGATATTCAGGTCTTGGTGTGGGCATCTCTTATCTCATCGATCAGCTCATCATCTGTTTTCTCTTCAACGTCTGTGATACCCAAATCTTTGGCTATTTCCTCCAGTTTTTGTCTCTTTTGAGCTCTCCTGAATTCACCTTTACTTCTTCCTACGCTCTCTCCTATTCTTCTGGCCAGTTTATTTAAAAAGTCATCTGCCATATATACAAATTTAAAGATTGTTCTCATAAAAAAGTAATGGCCATTCTATCTAATTCTGTCTATGTTTACAAAAAAATTTTTTACCATATTTCGGAGAGCCGAAAAATTTAATACAGATAAAATACATATTATATCCAGGGTATATCAGTTGGGTAGGGTGTATTGTTAGGGACCCCAGGTGTCAAAACCTCTCCAAACCAACCTCCTTGTTGAGGCCGGATCCCTAACAATAATTTGCTTGCCCTTACCAGCTGTTAAACCGAACACACCTATCTGGCGGAATACAACGAGTGTTCCGCCCTTTTCTTAATTACGAGCGTACTTTTTTGATACTTTTATCTGCTTGTGTTCGTATTCGTATTTGTGTTCTTATCAGCCAACATTGACCCTGCCCGGATCTTGAGGCAAAAATAAGAATTGATAAATTGCAAAGCTTTTTAAAAATGCTGAAGACTGTACAGACATGCTGTATACCAATTCACTGTTTGTGCAGGAGTTGAGCAAGACCCCTATAGAGAAATTACCGGTAGAGATGGTGGAGAGAAAGGGCTGGGGTCACCCGGACACACTTGCCGACGGAATAGCAGAATCAATATCTACAGGCCTCTCCAACTATTATTTGAGAAATTACGGAAGGATCCTCCACTATAATACGGATCAGGTTCAGATAGTGGCAGGGGGAGTAGAAGTTGGTTTCGGAGGGGGTAGATTATTGAACCCCATACATGTCATTATCTCTGGCAGAGCAACCTCTGAAGTACAAGGGGAGAGCGTTCCAATTCACGAATTGGCTATTGGAGTTGGTAAAGAATACCTTCGGAAAACTCTTCACCACACCGATGTAGAGAATAACTTCACCTTCGAATCCAAAATAGGACGGGGCTCCATAGAATTACAGGGTCTGTATGATAAAGGAATTCCCAAGGCAAATGATACTTCTATCGGTGTTTCTTATGCTCCTCTTAGCCAGACTGAAAGATTGGTGATTGAAGTGGAAAAGTTGCTTTCCTCTGCTTCTTTCAAGCAAGATTACACTGAACTGGGAGAAGATATTAAGGTCATGGCGGGTAGGACCGAGGATAAGGTCAACCTGACCATTGCAGTTGCATTTGTGGCCGGAGAAGTTCCTGATCTCGACCACTATATCTCTGTCAAAGAAGAGGTAAAGAACCGGTTACTTGATCTCGCTGCCAGGTATACGAGTAGAGATGTCTCTATAGGGATAAACATGGCAGATGATTACCGAAATGAAGTGGTGTACCTTACCCTGACAGGAACATCTGCAGAGGCAGGTGACGATGGCTCCGTGGGAAGAGGGAATAGGGTGAACGGTTTGATCACTCCCTACAGACCCATGAGCTTGGAAGCTGCCGCAGGTAAAAACTCTCTGGCCCATGTAGGTAAAATTTACAACCTGCTGGCATTTTTACTGGCTCAAGATATCTACGATACCGGAAAGGTGGAAGAGGTTTACGTTAATTTACTCTCCCAGATAGGCAAACCCATCGATCAACCCCAGGCAGTGGATATAGGCTTTATCAATAATTCCAGCAGCCTCGCTGACCTGAGGAATGAAATGGAGGGAATAGTTTCAGAAAGACTGGAAAACATTCAAGAGATCACCCAGAAACTATTGAATGGAGAGCTGACCGTGTTTTAAATTTACTTATTGGAGCAAACAGACCCCTTCCCGTTTTAACATTTTCTTCTGTATCAGCACAAAACTAATCAGAACAGTGTTGCTCAATGAAAAAAATCACAGGATCCTGTATGATGGGAATCTTTCCAGGATCATTCCTGAGACCACTACTGGAGGTTCGATGGTAGCAGTTTCGATTGCCTGCTCGAGTTTCCAGTCCTTTTCGGCGTATATGGTGAAGAGAGTGTCTCCTGTTTTGGCGTGGTCACCTATTTTCTTGTGGAGCATTATCCCTGCCCCCTTATCTTTGGGTGCACCAGCATCTTTAGCAGCTTTTATCAGTGCAATATTGTTTATTGTGGATACGGCACCGTCAATTGGTGATTCAAAGTCGTATCTGGCACTACCAAATGATAGGCCTTCAGATTTAATATGGGGGTCTCCTCCCTGAGCATCAATAATTTCTCTGAACTTTTCAAGGGCTTTTCCAGATGTCAAAATTTTCTCTGCATACTCATTACCGTTCCTGGCTTTCCCGGCAGTCTCAAGAAGAGCACCAGCTATTTCAATGGATTTCTCATACAAAACCTTGGGCGAATTTAAGTTCTCAAGAACTGTTAAAGCTTCCCACGCTTCTAAAGACGGGCCTATTGCCCAACCAATAGGTTGGCTGCCATCGGTCAAGGCACAGGAAACATTGAGACCAAGTCTTCTTCCTAGCTCAGTGAAATCACTGGCAAGCTCTCTACCCAGTTCGATGTTGGCTACTTTAGAGCCCTTCCCCACAGGAATATCTATGAAGATGTATTTTGCACCCATGGCACCCTTCTTTGCCATAACGCTGGACAGCAGTTCTGCTTTCGAAGATATCGCTAGTGTATACTCCACTCTTATTATTTTGTCATCTGCTGGAGCGATTTCTGCAGATGTAGCCCATGAAATAACTCCCCCCACTTTCTCTGTGATCTCTTTTATTTCCTCACTTTCTAGATTTACGTTAGCGAGTACCTCCATAGTATCTGCTGTACCGGATGCAGATGTAATTGCCCTGGAAGCGGTTTTTGGTATGAGTAAGCCACTTGCTGCCAGTATGGGGACAACTATAAGGGAGACTTTATCTCCGGGAACTCCGCCTATACTGTGTTTATCCACCACAATACCCTTTTCAAAGCTCAGTTTTTCACCTGTATCGATCATTGCTCTGGTAAACAATTCGATCTCGTCAAAATCAACTTTCATCAGATAGTTGGAGGTGATAAGTACAGTGAGTTCGGTCTCAGTAAGAACATTGTTTACTATGTCTCGAACGATGGTGTATACTTCCTCTTTAGTAAGCTTTTGTCCATCCAGCTTTTTCTTTATGTAATCGATTGAGCTTGGTTTGGGAGCAGGATATACATCAGCCTCTATACCTTCAGGTATTTTCATCTCGCAGGGACCGATCGTTCTGCACACACCGATCTCCCCTCTGTCTATCATCTCTATC
>JBKHKH010000056.1:0-11558 GCA_046537735.1 Archaeoglobaceae archaeon
ATACTTAAACCACTACCACCTTTTAAAACCCAGCCACCACTTATAATATTAGAATTTAGAATACTAGACGAAATAGCCTTAACTCCAATAATTTAACTCCAATAATTCTTGACATCTATAAGATAAAGTCTGTCTAAAAGGTTGGATACGGTCTGGATCCCACTCTTTTGAACTGGGGCAAAAAGATAATTAAGAAATTAAGAGTGAAAAAAATTTTGCCTATCAAATTTTATGGCTTTCAGTTCAACACTTTTTCTGTTTCAAAATATGTTTTTCCGTCCTTTAGCTCACCCTCTACAGTAAGGATTCCCTGATTTCTGGTCTCTTCTCCAAGGTCTTGGGTGTTGAACTGGGCCATGAAGTATCCGCCATTGTAATCGGTAACCGTTACCTCACCGGGCGTTAATCCATCACATCTCACCGAATGGGGATCAATATCCGAAACCTCATATGGCTCTGGCAGCTGAATAAAAATCGTGAACTCTTCTTCTTCAGCTAGATCAAGGTTTTGAGGGCTAACTTCAATAGTCGCTGATATCTTCTCCATCTCCTGTTCTGTAACCCCTAGATTGGGGGAGCTCTCCACGCTTTCTATATCTCTGTCCCCCTTGTAAACTATTCCTACTTGCATGACGAAAACGGAGATCAAAATTATCAATGTAAGATACAATGTAGCCATACTGATTATTCGCTTCCTGCTCCTTTCTTTCACGCTTCTCAACCTCCGTAGTTAATTTTTAATTGCAGCTTTAAAAACTCACGGAAAACATCATGATAATTTGAAGAGGATATCATAACTTTATTTTGAATTTGAATTTGAATTTGAGTTGAGGTCTTAGCCAATTACCATTGGTTTATTGCAAAAGAGCATATAACATTAAGTTGATATAGGTAGTGAACATGCTGAAGAGTTTGTTAGTCTTAATCCTTATCAGCCTGGCGCTACTGGTTGCAGGCTGTCTGGAAGAAGATGAACTAACCACAACCCCATTAGAAAGCCCTATGAATGAGCAGACTCCAACCGCATCACCAACTGCCACCCCAACTGCCACTTCAACACCGGCTGTTGCCACACCCACTCCTACTGCAGTTACGACCACCACTGAGCCTGCGGGCACTCCTCTACCCCGATATGAATACGGAGTAGAGTATAAGGCACAAATCATCGGAGTTATAGATGGAGATACTGTGGACGTCATCGTTTACCCCGATAAAACGGAAGAGCGTGTGAGATTGCTGGGAATTGATGCTCCTGAACCGGTGGCTGTAAGGAATACTCCGGGAGAATATGATAACATAACTGATGTTTACTGTCTGGAGACCTGGGGGAAATCAGCAAAAGAATACCTCACATCTGCCGTTGCCGGAAGGATCTGCGATATCGAGTTCGATCGGAACGCTGGTTTTCGAGATGACTACGGCAGGCTTCTGGCTTACGTTGATTATAACAGGGACGTCAATGCGGAGCTGGTTAAACTGGGTCTGTCCAGGGTCTATACTGAAGAGAACTTCACTCGAGAATCTGAATATCTCAGTTACCAGGTGGAAGCAAAAGAAGAAGGAATGGGCCTATGGAATTGTAAATAATCCCTTTTTTCTCTACACCAATTTTCTCTACACAATCAAGTCAAAGTTATGTACTGAAATAAGGGTCTAGCTCCTCAGCTTCTGTCTATACCCAGGTTACCTCTTCATCCCCTGTCTTTTACCAATTTAATGATAATATTACATTTTCCAAAACCTTTAAGTAAATGATGATTATTATCCTAATATAACACACACCCCTCCAACCGGCAGCCCACCGTTACCTGCGGTGGGCCAATTTTACGACATTCAATCCAAATTTCATAGGGTTAAGACAGATCCAGCACCGATTGCGTTGAATCTGTCACTTAACATGGAGGACAGAATAGCCTCCGCTTTAAATCCTGTACAGTGGCAGGGAGCAACAAAATCTATTTTGTTATCCAGCCATTTACCTCCTTCTTCGATCTCCTTATCATTCAAGCTGATAAAATGCATGCCACCTATTATACGCCTGACTTCATCCCCAACGACTTCTTCAGCATACTCCACTGTGTTCTTCAATCCAGCGTGACAGCAGCCCAGCAGTAGCACGACCCCTTCCTGGGTTTTCATGGCCAGAGCCTGGTCATCCAGTATTTCGTCATGTACTTTGCGGCCATTCATAACCATGTAACTATCAAGTTTACCTCCTTCATGCTTGCGGGGGATCTCTCCTAGACCCCACAAGTTTTTAACGACTTCAACCGGCTCTTCATGCTCTACAATACTGGCAAGAGATTCTATCTCCTCCTTTTTGTAGGGCATCCCGATGTATTCCTCTTTTACGTATCTGGGAAGCCAGGCGTGAGGATGTAGGTACAGCTCGGCATCTAAGATCCTTAAGATCTCCGGCAAACCTGTGGTGTGGTCGTAATGTCCATGGCTGATCACGATTTTATTTACTTTGTCTAGAGGAGCTCTCATCAACTGAGCATTGTGGTTGACCACCCTCTTACCGGTATCAAACAAGATAAATTCATGGTTAAATTCCACAAGAGCGGCAAAGCCCCATTCTGCCATCAGGTCTTTAGGCCTGTGTTCTATCACCTTATTGTCCGAAAGAATGTAAATTCGCATAAAAGGGAATTACAGGTAATTACCAAAAGCTTTACGCTCTGCTTGTCACTGCGATATATTTATTAACCCCCTAAGAATGTGCTCTTTGTACCCATTTACAGTCAAATATAGAGATATAGTCAGTTTAATTGGCTGATATGAGAAGGTGAAAGTATGAAATCATCGTATGCTTACATCAGAGATGCGTGGAAAAATCCTGACGAAAGCTATGTAAAATCATTGATGTGGGAGCGACTCCAGCAATGGAGAGATGAACCCTCGGTAGTAAGAGTTGAAAGACCAACCAGATTGGACAGAGCGAGAGCGATGGGCTACAAAGCAAAGAAAGGCATTATAGTGGCTAGAGCAAGGGTAAGAAGAGGTGGAAGAAGGGCAACCAGGCCCAGCGGAGGAAGAAAGACAAGAGGAATGCATGTTAACAGAAAAACACCCAAGAAAAGCCTGCAGCTAATAGCTGAGGAGAGAACCTCTAGAAAGTACCCCAACATGGAAGTGCTTAACTCTTATCCTGTAGGCGAAGATGGCAAATACAAATGGTTTGAGATTATATTAGTGGATAGGGACCATCCTGCGATCAAGACAGACCAGGACATGATCAATTTAGCCCAGAAAAAGGGAAGAGCTTATAGAGGATTAACATCTACAGGAAGGAAATCCAGAGGTCTAAGAGCCAGGGGTAAAGGCGCTGAGAAGGTTAGACCCAGTTACAGGTCTAACTTCCGTTCATAATTTTATTTTTATATGAATGTGGAAAGGATAACTGCTTCTGCAGTAGTTTATTCTACCGAAAGCGAAGAAAAAGTATTGCAGGCCTTCAAGAACCTGTTCCCTTTTGAGCCTCAGGTTGAAGTAATGAACGTTCAAGGTCATTATGGGAACCCTATGCAGTTTTTAAAGACTGAAGTGACCAGTAAAAAGGAAATAAAAGAATTGTGGAATTTTTTGATGAAAAAGCTTGCGGAACAGAAAAATGCTTTACTAAACACTATAGATGAGAAACTTGACGAAAACAACGTCTTTCATATCCGATTATCAAAGCAGAAGGCTTATTACGGCCAACTGGAAATCACAGAGGGAGGAGACAACATCAAACTAAAGGCGAAAATAGTTTCCTATCCTGCCAGAAGAGAGAAAGCCCTAAAAACTGTGGAAGAATTGTTATCTCAGGCATGAAGAATGTGGATTTTGTGAGATTCGACCCCCCTGATATAGGGGATTTATTGGGAATCGAAAGTTTCATGGTATTCAGCGAAAAGCCGGCGGATTTTGGTGGTTATTTATTGAAATGTGATGAAGTGGGACAGTTATTGTCTACCCTGAAAAAGGCGAAGAAGAAGTGGATGGTAGGGGTGATGAGCAGCAATATTAAAGTCAATAAAGAGGCCATCATGCGGAAAAAAGTTGATATTCTCCTCGACTCCCCCGAAAGAAGGCTTGATTACGCTACTTTGAAGCTGGCCAGCGAAAAGGACGTAGTAATTGAATTGGCCATCTCCAAGTTCTTGAACTGCTGGGGTTTAAAGAGAGCAAAAATCTTTGAAGAGACCATCCAGACCATAAAGCTGATAAATAAATTCGATGTCCCTTTCGTCTTGACTTCGGGAGCGAATAAATGGAGTGAGCTTCGTAATAAAAGACAAATTTATGAATTCTTCTCCTTTTGGGTGCTCATGAAGAACAGGAACAGAAGTATATGGAAGATCTGATCAGAAGGTTTACTGACCCCCATTATATTGCAGAAGGGCTGGAAATATTGGCGGAAGATTGAAATGAAGTTCTTATTTGAGGGATGGTTATGAAAGGTTTGCCCCCGGTGCTAAGGGAGAGAAAAAGATATATTGCTTTTAGGCTCATCTTTAACAGTGACATCCCGGAGCTTGAAAACAGCTCCATTTCCCAAAAAACCCAAATCGAAACCAGAGATTTGGCGTTAGCCATATGGAGTAATCTGATATCTCTATTCGGGGATTACCATAGTTCCTATTCCGGTATGTGGCTAGAAGAATTTAAGGAGGAGTACGGAATTCTCCGGTGCTACAGCCATGCGGTTGATAAGATTAAAGTAGCATTAACCTTAACCGGTAGGGTGAGCGGAGTAGATGTAATCCCCGTAATCCTAGGAGTAAGTGGAACGATTAAAAAGTGTAAAAGTAAGTATTTGGAGGTGTAAAGAATGCAGATGCCGCAAATGGGTTATGATAGAGCCATCACGGTATTCAGTCCGGATGGTAGACTTTTTCAGGTAGAATATGCTAGAGAAGCTGTTAAAAGAGGAGCAACAGCAATTGGCGTTAAAACAAATGATGGAGTAGTTTTACTTGCAGATAGAAGGGTAGCCAGCAGACTGCTGGAAGCAGACGCTATCGAGAAGATTTTCAAGATAGATGAGCACATATGTGCTGCCACTTCCGGTCTCGTTGCTGATGCTCGGGCCCTTGTTGATAGGGCAAGGATCGAGTGTCAGATAAACTGGTTGACCTATGATGAATTCATAACTGTTAAAGAGTTGGCCAAGAAAATATGTGATTTTAAACAACAATTTACCCAGTTTGGGGGTGTGAGACCTTTTGGGGTTTCCCTGCTGGTGGCGGGGATTGATGACAGGGCTCATCTTTATGAAACCGATCCCAGTGGAGCCCTCCTGGAGTATAAGGCCACAGCTACTGGTGCAGGCAGAACGGTGGTCATAGAACATCTGGAGAATAACTATAGAGAGGATATGCCTCTGGATGAGGCCATTAAGATGTCCATGATCGCTCTGGGTAAGGCAATCGAAGGAGAGCTGACTCCAGAGACGGTGGAAGTGGGATTAATAAAAATTGAAGATAAGAAATTTAAGGAGCTTACTATTGAAGAGAATAAGCCCTACGTAGAAGAAGCCAATGAAGAGATAAAGAAAGAGCTGGGCAAATAAATTGGTGTGACTTGATGGTATCCCTGGATAATGCGGTTATAGCTAGAGTAAGAAAACATGGAGAGAATTTTGAAGTTCTTGTAGACCCGTATTTAGCTAGGGATCTCAAAGAAGGTAAAGAAGTGGATTTCGAAAGTTTGCTGGCAGCTGAAGAAGTTTTTAAGGACTCCAGTAAAGGTGACAGGGCATCCGTTGAAGATCTGGAGAAAGTCTTTGGCGAAAGTGATACTCGCAACATAATCACCAGGATAATAGAAGAGGGCGAGGTTCAGATAACATCAGAGCAGCGTAAGGAGATGCAGGAGCAGAAGGAGAGAAGGATCATTGATTTCATCAGTAAGAACACAGTTGAACCAAAAACTGGCACTCCTCACCCCTATGAAAGGGTTAAGAGGGCAATGGAGGAGGTCAAAGTTCATGTCGACATCTTCAAACCAGCTGAAACTCAAGCCAGAGAAATCGTCAAAAAAATTAAACCCATCCTGCCTATAAGATTTGAAGAAGTAGAGATAGCAGTGAAGGTCCCTCCCGAATATGCAGGTAGGGCTAACCCCTCGATACATTCTTTTGGGAACGTCATCCAGGAGGAATGGCAAAAGGATGGAAGCTGGATATGCGTGTTGAGAATTCCGGCTGGATTGCAGACAGATCTTATGGATCTGTTGGGTAGAGTGACTAAAGGCGAAGCGGAAACAAAAACGCTGAGGAGGATTTATTGATGACACGAAAAATTGTGCTGCCAGGAGATTTGCTGGCATCAAATCCCAAAGCGGCAGGATATGGAACATATATAGACGGTGGAAAGGTTTATGCCAGAGTGATGGGCCTGTTCGATAAAAGCGATACGGGCGTCAGAGTAATCCCCCTGAAAGGAAAGTATATACCTGCAGTAGGGGATATTGTTATAGGTATTGTTAGAGAAGTTACATCCGGTGGGTGGATGGTGGATATTTACTCTCACTATTCTGCTTTCTTACCTTTCTCAGAAAATCCGGACTATAAACCCACGAAGAAACCAGAGGACGTTCTGGATATTGGTGATGCGATCGTCTCCAAAGTACTCAGCATTGACCCCAGATTAAATGTCACCCTGAGCATGAGGGACAAGCCCTGCAGACCGGTCAGATTTGGAAGAATTGTAGCCATAAATCCTGCCAGGGTCCCTAGAGTCATCGGTAAAAAGGGGAGCATGATAAAAACTCTAAAATCGGAGCTGGAAATAAAGATACTGGTAGGACAAAATGGATTGATCTGGTTGAGTGGGGACAAAAATAAAATTTCTTATGCTGAGGAGGCCATCTATATGATAGAAGAAGAAGCCCATACAGAAGGCCTCACTGATAGGATAGTTTATCTCATAAAAAACAGAATAGGGGAATTAGAACATGACAGAGAATGAGAAAAAACAACTTTTAGTTGATGGAAAGAGATTGGATGGAAGAGAGCTTGACGAACTTAGACCGATAAAAATCGAATCTGGAAACCTGAAAAGAGCAGACGGATCATGCTATCTTGAAATGGGAAATAATAAGATCGTAGCAGCAGTTTACGGTCCCAAGGAAGTGTTTCCCAGGCACACGCAGGACCCCAGCAGAGCGGTAATAAGATACAGATACAGCATGGCCCCTTTTAGCGTAGATGAAAGAAAAAGACCCGGTCCGGATAGAAGGAGCCTGGAGATCTCCAAGGTTAGCAGAGAAGCATTTGACCTGGTGGTAATGAAGGAGTTATATCCCAAGTCGGGGATAGACATTTTCGTGGAAGTATTACAGGCTGATGCTGGAACTCGAACTGCTTGCATAAACGCTGCTACTGTTGCCTTGATAGACGCAGGAATCGCCATGAAAGGAATGATCTCTTCTGTAGCTATAGGGAAAATAGACGGTAAAATCGCTCTTGATCTCTTTAAAGACGAAGATAACGAGGGAGAGGCTGACGTTCCTCTGGCATTCGTTATTAGAGATGGAGAGATCAAGTCCATAGCTTTAATTCAAATGGACGGTAAAATGACCTACGAGGAACTTAAACAGGGAGTTGAGCTGGCCAAGAAAGGAGTTCAGGAGATATACAACCTTCAGAGAGACGCGATACTTAGAAAATATGCTGTTGAGGAGGTGGAGGAACAATGAGCGGTGACATTCTTTCGGATATTAAAAAAGATTATGTTTTGATGAAATTAAAGGAAAAGGAAAGAGTTGATGGACGAAAAGTGGATGAATACAGGAATCTGGATATTCAAACTGGAGTGGCAGCCAAAGCAGAAGGCTCTGCTCAGGTCAAACTGGGTGACACACAAGTAGTAGTAGGAGTTAAGATGCAGCCGGGAGAACCGTTTCCGGACACTCCAGAGAAAGGGGTTATTATTACCAATGCTGAATTAGTCCCTCTGGCTTCACCAACCTTTGAACCCGGTCCACCGGATGAGAACTCCGTTGAGCTGGCTAGAGTGGTTGATAGAGGCATCAGGGAAAGTAAATGTATCGATTTGGATAACCTGTTCATAGAGGAGAATAAGGTGTGGATGATATTCGTGGACATTCATGCTATAGACGATGACGGGAACCTGATGGACGCCTCCGCTATAGCGGCAATTGCTGCCCTCCTCACCACAATAGTTCCAGCCGAAAGGTTCGGAGTAGGTGAAGATTACCCGCTACCCGTTCGAGATCTACCTGTGAGCGTAACATCACTGGTTGTCAACGATACAGTTCTGGTCGATCCCAGTAGAGATGAAATAAGCGTAGGCAGTCAACTTATTACCATTACATCTGATCAGGATGACAATGTGGTGGCCATACAGAAAAGTGGTAGCTATCCTCTCACTGAGGAAAAATTTTATGAACTCATTGAAACCAGCCTGAAAAAAGCTAAAGAAAACAGGGAGTTACTGAAAGAAGTTTAGCGACACTGCAAAAAACCACATAGAGGAGAATAAACATGGGAAAAAAGAAAGTTAAAGCCTCTGGAAGATTCGGAGTAAGATACGGCCTCAGAGTGAGGAGAGGAATCGATAAAGTAGAGGATCGCCAGAGAAGGAAATATGAGTGCAAAAAATGCGGAAAGAGAACCGTCAAACGAACAGGTACAGGTATATGGTCCTGCAGCAGCTGCGGCTATAAGTTTGCAGGAGGAACCTACGTTCCCAGAACCCCAGCGATGAAGATCGTTGAACAATCCATTAGAAAAACCAAAAGCTGAAATTATAGGTGTGATTTATGAGCTATATATGCCTTGTTTGTGGGTCTGAAGTTGATGTGGATCTGGAAAGGAATTTGATCCAGTGTACCAAATGCGGAAACAGGATTTTAATGAAGCCCAGGCCTCCAGCACTGAAGAAAAGGGTTAAGGCAGTATAGCACCAGCCCCTATTTTATTAAAATTTGTAGTGGTCTCCTTACCTCTACCTTAAGCTCTTAACTTAAGGGAAATTAGATTTATATTAGTAGCAATAATTGCTCCTTATGAATAAACTAGTGAAAGAGAATGTGGGAGGATACGATCTGTTTTTGAGGACCATAATAGGTCTGGTTGCTATTATTGGTCTATCTATGGATTATTTTGTGGGCTGGCAGTGGTTGGCAGCTATAATCGCTTTTCTAGGACTATTTACAGCCATCACCAGACATTGCACGCTGTATAATGTTATAGGATATAGCACAGCTAGAAGATAATATTATGATGGGTACAGAAGTATGGAGAGAAAAATAACTGTAGCCTTAACCTCTCATCGGGTGGAGATGCTGGATCTTTTGGAGGAAGAGGCCAGGAAAAATCAGGTCTTGATCCTGGAAGAACCACAGAACGAAGGACTTTATCAATTCCTTGAAGGGAAGATGGATGCTGAATATTATATCAGCCAGATAGATACCACTTTCCCTGTATTCACTGGCAAATATCTGAGTTTGCTCAAAGAGCTCTACAATGAGGATTTAGAGATAGTACAGATCGATCCTTACTCCCAGCACCTGGAAGAAATTAATAAGGCTATTGAAGAAGGTAAACTGGACGAATTGAGTGGTAAGGGGATAGATGTGGTTAAAAGAGTGGAAAAAGGAGTCACTTATGCCTGGTTAAAGTATCAGCAGGAATTCGTTGACCAGAATTTCGATGAAATAGTTAAAGGAACCATTTTTTTCGCTCAGGCAGATGCCCAGAGGTTCAGGTCAAAAGACTTCATGAGAGCCAAACACATAGCCAGTTTTTTGGAGACCAGTGAGAGCTCTAATATTCTGGTGGAGACGGGAAGGATGCATTTCCTCCTTCCTGAGATCCTGAAGAAATTGATTGAAGATTCTTACATCGCTACTGTGGATCTAGTGGAAAAGAAAGCCAGATCATGTAACATCCAGCTGTTTGAGAACCCGGGCAATTTGTTAACGGAAGAATACATCATAAACAAAAAATTAGGGGAAGAAGAGGCTAAATTGATGGCTGCACAGGGTTTAATATACATCTCCCTGATAGAGAAAGAAGAATTGCTGCCCACTGACAAAAATCCCTGTCCTCATCTAAAAGATGAGAACAAGATAGCCGAATACGCTAATGGCTTGAGCTACGACCAGTGTAAACAGGAATTTGAGCGAATATGGGAATTCAAATGAATGAAAGTTTTAAAAAATTTTGAGTTTATCTCCAGGACATGAAAGAGCTGACCGATGAACAGATTGCCGACTATTTTCACCGAAGCTACACCGCCGTGGATGGGCTGTGGTTCATGAAACTGGAAGAGGAATACGGTTTTGACAAGGCACTTGAAATTGATAGGAGAGTGTGGGAGGTGCTCCCCAAGATACAGGCCCGCAAACTGAAATCCATCCTGGATGTTGAGGAGGGTATGGATGCTCTAGAGGAGTGTCTGACCACCAAGCTCAATCTGGAAGGATTTGAATTCGAGACTGAAGAAGAAGGTGAGGGATTCAAGGTCATTATCCATAAATGCCCGTGGCACGAGTTGATGGTCAAATCCGGGAGAGAAGAGCTCTCCGGGAGAGTGGGGAGCGTGATCTGCAATACTGAATACCCTGTGTGGGCATCCGAGTTCGGTGATATTAAGTTCGAGCTGAGGGATCAGATCTGCGAAGGTTCGAGCAGCTGTGAACTTGATTTTTTTAAGGATTAGAACGAAAAGAGGTGAGCTAATTGGCTGTAAGGAAGGTGCTGATGCTG
Organism: Archaeoglobaceae archaeon; assembly: GCA_046537735.1. Taxonomy (GTDB): domain Archaea; phylum Halobacteriota; class Archaeoglobi; order Archaeoglobales; family Archaeoglobaceae; genus JdFR-22. Next base: position 10,724 of record JBKHKH010000056.1, read on the forward strand.
GGCAACCCCAAATTGAGAGAAGAAAGCTCTTCAGCGGAATTTGACTCCGAAACTGGTGAAATAGTTCAGGACCTCAAGGATACCCTGACACATCTTCAGCAATTGAAAGGGATAGGTAGGGCGTTGGCTGCTCCTCAGATTGGCTATATGAAGAGGGTGGTTTATGTTCAGACTCCTAGCAGGAAGTTTGTGCTGGTAAATCCTCACATAGTCTGGAGGAGTGAAGAGATGGTTGAAGTGTGGGATAGCTGTTATAGCTTTGATGTGGCTTTCTTCGTGGGAATTGAGAGGCACAAGAGCATTGAAGTTGAGTATCAGGACGATTATGGTAATTTTATGGTTGAGAGGTTCTTTGATGATCTTTCCGAGCTTTTACAGCACGAGATCGACCATCTTTACGGTGTGCTGGCTACTGACCATCTGAAGGATTTCAAGAAGATCATCTCCAGAGAGGAATGGGAGAAACGGGTACGGACCTAATGTAATTATTTTATTAGAAAGCAATAAAAATAAAAAAGTATTTTAGGGTTATTCGCTGTTTTGGGCAGTTTTTTTTGAAAATACCTTTAGTAGTTAAGTTTCTTAAATCAATGAGTTCGAGTTATGAGTATATTTTTATAAATAAAGGAGTTCTCTCATCTGCTTTCAAAAAAGAACTGATGAAATATGCATGTGGGTAATAGAATGACAGAATCATGTAGATCTACTTTCGTTATACACAAAATTTAGAAATAAGTTTTATTTTTAAGTATCAATCAATGGAGATAAGGGACCCAGTAAATGGATTTGTTCATCTTTCTGAAGCAGAAAAATCAATTATTAACTCAACTCCATT
>JBKHKH010000146.1:0-4546 GCA_046537735.1 Archaeoglobaceae archaeon
CCTCTGCAGCAGTTTTTCTCCAGAGAATACCCCAGTTCTGGGGCGTACTAGTAATAGGCAGTCTGCTGGGAGTTCACTATGGGGTTAGCTTCTGGAGCAAAACAGGCACCGGAAGAAAAGAGATGGGAATGGGCGGGCAGTAAAAAGGCAATAAGATATAATATAAAATTGGTTATGGATCATACAGATTCAACCTGATAATGGAAAGACCCTCCTGTACACCCCCCCGTGGGTCCAGTTGGTCTTTAAGGTCTCATCGTAAGTCCTATCAAAAGAGATCACCACTTTATCGCATTTGAGGTCATGACCCTTTACGTCAATGGAAAGATCCATAAAGACCTCATCGAATCTGGTTTTAAACAACTCTATCAGAATGCGGTGGTAGGAGAGCTCAGCCTCAATCACAACTCCTCTGTCTCTCTGGGCAACCTTGTAGCCGGTCACATACTCTTTAAGGGACTGCACATCCACTTTTTCTTCAGGTGGATGGACACCTTTGATAAGGTATTTGAGGTCAACTACACCCGCAACCAGACCGAGTCCCCTCAATCTGTTGAGGAATAAAGTCTTTAGTCTGGAGGATAGCTTATAAGGCTTCGACATCTCTATATCAAGACTATAATTATTTTTTTTGTCCAGGAACTCGAAATGGCGCTTGTTAACCTCCAGAAAATCCTCTACAACGATCTTGTCACCCATATCTTCTACTTTTAGCTCTTTCTTCTCTATGGGCCTGTAGTGGTAGCAGTTATAATCGCTTACGGTGTGAACCAGCTCAGCGGTAGCGAAGGTCTGCTCCATTACCAGAGTCTGTAATTCACCACCATATCTGACGAAAACCCCCTCGCTGAGCCCCCCATTTTGGTCCACAAGCTCAAGAGTCCTGTTCAGGAGCATGCTGGACATTGTATCCCACAATTTATCGCCTGTGACCTCTCCCATTCTCCTGTAGGTCTTTACAACCATGAGAGACTCAAAAGGAGATAGTCGGGGGTTTATGGATTCTGTTATGGGATGAAAATGACCGTATATGCTTCCATACCAGTAATGAAATGTCAGGAGATGGTGGGCATAAATACTGGCATACTCAAGGAACTTATTATCTCCGGATACCTGGAGAGCATCCAGGAAAGCGTTGACCGCCAGAATAGCGGAATAGCCTTCCGGCTCCTCCAGCCCTATATCTCTTAAAACGTTCCTGCAAATGGGATTCTCTCGCTGGAGATACTCAAGGCCCCTCAGTGCTGCACTCACATATCTGTCATCTTCAAAGCGCTTGTATGCCTTTAGCAAGGCCCGGACGTTCTCTGCAGTTGCCCCCTCTGATTTTGACCACCTGGTCATCATGCTGGAGGGATTGAACCTCTTAAAGGGTATAGCAGCGTTCCAGGAACCATCAATGTTCTGGGCGTTCAAAATGAATTCCAGGTTCTTCTTGACCAGCTCTTCAATATCTGTATCGTCTTCTGTTTCCAGGTACTCCAGGAGACTCCGGGAGATCAGCCCCTGACCACCAGGATAACCTGCGAATCCCACGTCCATGTAGGAATAACCCTTAAGCTTTTTGCCATCGAAATGGGTCATATTGTGCCAGAAAAGGCCGTCATCAGTATCTCTGTAAAGCTCGGGGTTGACGAACAGCTCTCTGATGCCCTCCATCCAGCTCTTGAAATCAGGGTCACCTGTTTTGCGATAAAGCTGGGAAAAATAGGACAGTCTTACTGCCTCGTAGCTAAGCAGGGAGTAGCTGTAGAGGGAGAAAACAAAACCCGAAGACTCTCTCCACGGCAGCTGAAGAAAAGTTCCCACCTCGCTATCGTAGGAGCGCTTCAACGCCTCTTTAGACCTCCAGCAGAGCTCGTTAACCCTGGGGGTAATATCGGTATCTGGATTATATCCCGCTTTTTGGAGGTCTGTGCTGTCCATGAACCCCCTTACAGCCTCGATCCAGTCTTTGGTCCTGTATCTCCTTATCTTGAACTCAATCTTGTGGCAGTCCTCTTTTACTTCTCTTTTCTTTCCTCTTCCCAGCCATGCAGTATCCTTTTGCTTGAGAGTAAACTCAGGGAAGTGCTTGAAAACAATGCGGTAACTTGATTGCGTCTCCATCAGCCCCACAAAAGGATAGACACTTTTTCCCTCGCAGATGGCAGGCAGCTCGAATTCTATACACTCGCATCCATCTTCGAATTGAAGACAGATTAGGGGAAGCTTGCAGTAGAAAAGAGAGCGGTAGGTTATGCCCTCGTGAACCACGTCCTCGATCCTGTCCATGTAATAGGTGGTAAAGGGGTACCTGTTATGTGATTTCTGGAACCCGAACTTCCGGGAGTAGTTCATTCCCCCAATAAAGAAATACTCTAGATCTCCTCTCCCGTCTCCTCTCCTTTTCCATTTACCTTTGTCTTTGGGTATCTCTATCTCTTCAAGAAGCATTATCTTTTATTCTCCTGTAGAGGTCCACATGCTGTTGAGCGATCTTCTTTATGTCAAAGTGCTGTGCAGTTTCCAGAGATTTCTTCGCCATGATTTTTCTGCAGTTCTCATCCCTTAGATACTCCAGACATGAGCTCATCTCTTCTATGTTGCGGCATATCATGCCTGAGTGAGAGTAAAGCTCTTGAAACACCTCTACGTCCTTCATTATTACCGGCAGACCCACGCTCATCGCCTCCAGAATGGTCAACCCAAAAGTCTCAAAGTTGGAGGGGTTGAGCATGAGGTCTGCTGCACAGTAATGAGCGATGAGGTCCTCCACGTAACCCGGAAGTATCAAATTATCATATTTTTGGCTTACTGCATTCTTTATCTCCCTATAACCTTCAGAGAATCCGGAGTAGGGCATACCCCCTACCCACAGGAACTTCATGTCAGGATTTTTCTTTGCCATGGAAATGAAATCGAAGATCCCCTTCCTGACCGTCTTCTGACCCACGTTTATCACCAGCAGTTCATCTTCATCCAGCCCGTAATAATCTCTTATCTTCTTCCTTGCTTCTCCATCGAAATAGAATTTGCTCCTGTCTACCCCATTGTAGATAACACTGATATCCCTCTCTATTCCTATATCTATGAGCTCTTTTTTGCTGGTCTCCGAAACGGCTATAATATTATCGAATTCATTGTATATCTTGCTGTAGACCCTCCTCCAGAAGTCTTCGCTCAGGAGGACATTGCCCACATTCGCTCTGGGGGTGGAGTGGGCTGTGAGGACTGAAGGTCTGTTCTCCTTTAAATTCAAGAATAATGAAAAGGGCCCGAATGTGTGGAAATGGTCCAGATCAGAATCGCTGTTAAGGGAATTCCATGCCTTCTCTATCTCCAGATTATCATAAAGGCTTTTGGCCAGAGTGGAGCATCCCACGTACTTCATGCTCCCCACATCCTCTACCACGAAGTTCACTTTCATTCCAACCACATCAAAGCTGAAACCTTATGGACTATTTAAATTCATTTTTGTTCAGTGGTGCTTTGGTGAGGGAGATCACTCCACCCATATCGCCCAGTATCATGCTCGCCCTGGTCAGTATGGAAAAGAAAAAGGCAGGAGAAGCGTCCACACCCAGAAGAAAAAAGGCTGCAATCGCCCCGCTCTCCATTATTCCGATACCAGCAGGTGTTAGGGGCACGAACATCAGGGCAGAGACCAAGGGCTGCAAGAGGAAGTAGTGAATAAAGGAAAGGTCGATGTTCAGGGCTTCACCTATGAAATACCATTGTACTGCGGTGATGAACCATCCTATGAGGCTGATGGAGCTGAGCAGAAGTATGTGGTCCTTGGTCTTCACTGAATGCTCAAAATAACTCTGAAAGACAACCTCAAACCTCTTCAGGAATCCGGGAACCCGTATCTTCTCGCTCCAGGAGGCTACGAGGATGATCACTGAGATGGCAAATAGCATCGCAATGCCAATCCCTGCCACCAGCAGAAGGTCCTTGAAATGGGTAGAAGAAGTGTATAGCAGGATCAAGGCGAGTAGAGCACCTAATATCTTGATCAGAAACTCTATTGCCTGAGGGACCAGTATAGAGGCCATACCCAGTTTGGTGTTGCAACCTGCGATTCTTTTGAGAATGAGAGGTGTGGTCAAATAACCGCTTTTCCCCGGAGTAAAGTCACTTAACAGCATCCCTCCCAGATGCGACTCCAGAGACCTCAAGTAGCTTGTCCTGCACCCCAGAACCGTTAAGATCTTGTATAACCTGAAGCTGAGAACGACGTTCAAAAGGAAAAAGGATAGGGCCGCCAGCAGAACGCATCTCAAATCTACATATAGGGGATAATCATAGACCCTCAACTTGAAGTATATGGCCAGAATGATGCCTATTCCTATGGCGATCTGAATGACCCACTTCAATCTGCTTCTTCTCAAGTGATCTTCCAGCCCTCTAAGCGATTTGAACCTAATGCCTGAACACCATCCCCAAGAGCTTTCTCAGCATATATAATGCATCGGTTTTAAGCTCTACTTTACTGCTGTCGTCCTGAGACCACTCCACGGGGAACTCTTTGATCCTGTAGTTTTTTCTCTGGGCCAGGATGAGG
>JBKHKH010000057.1:0-11455 GCA_046537735.1 Archaeoglobaceae archaeon
GTGTTTTCGCTGCTGGAGACTGTTGCGACAACCCCCTCAAACAGATCGTCACCGCATGTGGAGATGGTGCAGTAGCTGCTAACTCAGCATATAGATACATAAAACTAGGGCAGAGTTGACGATATCTCTGTAAAGGTCCGAAAAAGCTGCTCAGCCATTTCCTGGAGGTAAATGCTGTCCTTAACTCCATCTATCCATCTTTGAGGAACACCGCCTATGCCTACCTCCGCACCTTTCATGGCGCCTGCCATAGCTCCAATGGAGTCGGTATCACCACCCAGATTAACCGCGTTGAGCACGCACTCCTTATAGCTGTCAAAAGTCAGAAAACAGTAAAAAGCTGCAGGTACTGCGTCCCAGGTATACATCGAAACTCCATCAACAGATCTCGAGGCGATCTTTCCAGACACGAGCTTATCATACTTTTCGGTTTTAGTTATAACCTCTCTCAACAGGCTCTCCTTGTCATATTGATGACATATACAGGCTATGGCAACTGCTACTGCCACAGCTCCACCAATAGCAGCTCCCCCCTTATGAGTGACCATAGACGATACATAAGCATATTTCTCCACCAGTCCGAAACTGAAGTTATAGATGAGACCAATTGGAGCTACCCTCATGGCAGCTCCACAAGTATCAGCTTCCACACCAGATCTCGACCAGGGAACACCTGTCTGCAGATTATAGATAGCCCTCCTGGTTGTAGGACCAGCCTTAATTAGCTTACCCAAATCCATAGCCGAAACAAGTCGCCTGGAAAAATCGTGGGGATCGAGGTAAACAGAATTTATTATGGACTCGGAAAGGATCAACATCTCCTCTGTATCATCAGTCCACTCCCCAGCCCCAAAACCGTCAGGAGAAGGAATGAAATCATCAATAGTCCCAAAATTATCTTCGATCTCCTTTGAGGATAAACCTTCCACCGGCATTCCCAGAGCATCCCCAATGGCAAGCCCCAGAATCGCTCCCCTGAACCTGTCCTCAAGGTCCATATACTGTATACTTCCTTCGCTCACCATATTAAATTTTAGGACGTTAGGACTTTAAGACTGTTAGACTTTAGGACTGTATTAAGTGGGAATACTTGCTGGCATCGTCCTGAGGGCTGTACCCCAGCTCCTTCTCGGCGTTGGAGATGTCCCAGAATCTACCCTTGTTGTTGGATACACCGTAGTATATGCCAAAATCCACTGTAGAATGAATGCTTTTGATTACCAGATGTATTAGATCCCGATGGCTCAACCAGGTCTTCAAGTGTCTGGCATTTTGGGGCATATCTTCTTCCAGGACAGTGCCGATGCGGAGACAAATGGATCTAATGCTGTATAACTCCCAGTACTGCCTGGCTACAGCCTCTCCAAAGGCTTTGCTGGTACCGTAATCGCTGTCCGGTCTGATGGGATGATGGACTGTGATCAACTCCGGATTTTGTTGCTCATGCAGTTCAGGTGGTATCCCCTCATAACCTCCCGTAACGTGATTTGAGCTGGCAAAAACCACCTTACGCACTCCATATATTCTGGCGCATTCATAGACATTCCTGGTTCCTACTATGTTATTCTTGAGAACTGAATCCCATTCAGCATCGGTGCTTGCATCTGCTGCCAGATGGATAATGCAATCCAATCTACCTATATGTCGAAAGGCATCACTCAGCTGAGAATAGCTGGAGATTTCTGCTTTGTAGTTTCTTTCATCATCTTTTCCGTACTTATCCAAACCATAAACCTCTAGGGAATTGGATAGGGCGGACGTAAGAACCCGCCCGATTTTTCCCTGAGAGCCAGTAATTAAAACCCTAAGCATTGTTTTTTATTCCCCACTCGCTTGACCGATCAAGAAGAAATAAATGTTCATAAACTGTTCATTATTTCTACACAGTGGTCTACTTCCTCTTTGGTGATCACCAGTGGAGGTACCAGCCTTAAAGACTCCTCAGAAGTGTTGTTGAGCACCAGACCTTTTTGAAGAGCTTTTTCTACCAGTTGAGAAGCCTCGGAGATGTTCGCTCCTATCATCAGACCATAACCCCGGGTGGACTCTATCTTATCCAGCTCCTCCAGCCTCTTCCTTAAATAGGCTCCCGTCTCCTTAGAGTTCTGGACCATTTTTCCCTTCTCTATTATGTCTATGGTTGCCAGAGAAGCGGTGCATGCGAGGGGACCTCCTCCAAAGGTGGAAGCGTGCTCACCTGCTTCTAGTCTGGATGCCACTTCGTCGGTGACACCAACTCCCCCAATGGGGAAGCCGGAGCCCATCCCCTTGGCCATGGTCATTATGTCCGGCCGGAACCCGTAGTGATCCTTGCCGAACCACTTCCCTGTTCTACCAAATCCTGTCTGCACCTCATCGAATATGACCACAAAACCGTATTCATCTCTAAGCTCGAAGATCTCCTTGATGAAGTCCTTTTCTGCGGGATACACTCCTGCCTCACCCTGAACAGGCTCCACGATCACTGCTGCCGTATCATCATCCACCTTATCCGACAGGTTTGCATCATTGAACTGGGCGAATTCGGCATCCATTAAGGGCTGAAATGGTTTCCTGAATTTCTCTTTATGGGTCACTGACAGAGCGCCCATTGTCCTGCCGTGAAAAGAGCCGGTAAATGCTGTGAAATTCTTTTTACCCGATGTTTTCCTGGCTATCTTTAGTGCACCTTCGATGGCCTCTGTTCCGCTATTGCAGAAGAAGAACCTGTCCATACCGGTTATCTCCGACAGCTTTTCCGCCAGCTGGATTTGAGGGATGGTATAGTAAAGGTTCGAGACATGGACCAGATGGTTAAGCTGTTCCGCTACCCTCTCGACGTATTCAGGGTGGGAGTGGCCCACAGCCACTGTAGCGATCCCTGCAATCATGTCCAGATACTTATTACCCTCAGAGTCATAGAGCCAGCATCCACTACCCTTTTCGAATACTACTTTTTTTCTGCCGTAAAACTGAATAAGGCGTTTACTTTCCCTTTCAAACCAGTCCATGAGAGAAAAGCTTCTAAAGGCTATTTAGATATTTCTACAGTAGTCATATAACTCTTATCTGTTCATAAAGTAAGATCCGGTCTTCCTCAGTTTGGACGACCTTAACGGTGAGGACCGAGTCTGATTCTATGTTGAAGCCGGACATCTCGGTTATTAGCACATCATCACCGTTTTCCAGTACTCCATCGGAGAAGGGGAGAGACCTCAGTTTTTCGCCCTGAAATCTTTTGGAATAGCGGTCATACGTTAATGAATCTACCAGCTCACCATGCTGATAAACCTCGATCACAATGTCACTGGCTGGAAACTCTTCTTGTCCTCTATGAGAGATGAGAAAAACTTTGTCCACTGTACCCCTCCACAAAGAGGCGGCAGAGTCCTGCAAGGTCAGCTGATCCTGAGGTGTGCTCGTCACCGATTTTTCAATCTCTTTTCCCACAGGTGTATCGGACGGTACAGTATCATCAGGTGTTTCTGAAGGCTCGATTTCCGGGGTTGTGGAACATCCAGCAAGTACCAGTGAAATGAGCAAAGTCATGAAGATCAATCCCTTGCCGGTTTTGGTACACATATATCCGACTTAGCCATCATTCTAATATAATGTTCTGAAATATTATGATTATGAGACATTCAGAAGGCCAGATGAGGCGGGGCAAGCTAAACAATTTAAATTGCCGAGGTGAAAAACGTTACTATGGCAGTCTTGATCTCTGTGAGCGATAAAACCGGGTTGTTGGGGTTCGCAGGAAAATTAAAGGATGAAATAATCTCCACAGGCGGTACCGCCCGCTTCCTGGAGGAAAAAGGGATAAAAGTGACCAGGATCTCGGATCTAACAGGTGTTGAAGAGAGAAGGGAGCTGAAAACCCTTCATCACCCAATATATGAAGGTATATTCTCTGGAAAGATATGGATGGTCGTTGTGAACCTCTATCCCTTTGAGCAGGAGCCCGGTATAGATAACATCGATATTGGAGGGGTCAGCCTTCTCAGGGCGGCGGCAAAGAACTACCACAAAGTATTACCGGTATGCAGCCCGGAGAGGTACGAGGAAGTTTTACAAATGATAGATAACCTTACAGAAGAGTTCAGTAGGGAGCTGGCTGCGGAGACTTTCGAGTATGTTGCCAGATACGATATGGCTATAGCTGAATGGTTCAAAAACTCTTAGAGTGATCAGAGCTAATCGCCCAGTATCTCGTCGTTCACCATCATTTCATATACTCGAAGCATTCGTTTGTCCATGTACTCTCTCTGCTCAGAGGTCAAAGAGGTAAGCTCGTCTCCCGTTCTCCTGACCAGGTGGTATCTACCGGTCAGTTCCAGTGAGTCGTCAGCGTAAAGGTTAGTAAGTTTCCCACCCCTCTTCAGGATATGTTCATAACGGGCTTTGGGGTGAAAGGTCTTTGTCAGGAAAACGATCTCCTTAGAGTACTCAGATGCGATCTCCTGGACCTGTCCAACGTATATCTCCCCCCTCCACTCTATTAAAGCGGTTTCAGGCTGCCTGTTCCGCCATTCTGTTTCGGTCATTTGACCATGAAATTGAGTTCCTGATCATAGATAAATATTTTTGAAGACCAGCTTCAGAAACCTGGACCATCACACCGAGGTATCCCCTCCGTCGATATTTAGTTAGCGAAGCTAACAAAGTTGTCAATTAAAAATTGACTAACCCTCTCTGATGTATCCTCTAGTGTAAAACATTAAATCGTAGTGGGGGGAGATCATGAGGTATACTAGTAGATATGATCTCCCTCCTAGTAGACGTCTTTACGGTGCTTTGCCAGCTCTTCTTTTCTGTACTCATTAACACAACGAGGACAGTAGACAAAAACAACCTCTTTTGCCTTTGGGTCTATTAAAAGATGTGCTATACCCTTTATTTCCTGGTTGCATCTCCTGCAATAGATGGTTTCCTTATCTGAAACCTCATATTTGATTAAACCAGATAGGTCTTCAAGATTGAGTTCTCTCACTTTACCACATCCTCAACACTAAAAATATGTACGCTAACCAACATAAATTTTGTTATTCCTGTAAAATTTTAGCGTAGATTATGGGAGATCGTCAACCATTAACCTATTAACCTATTAACCTATCAATCCACGATCTCCAGACTGAGGTCGAGTGGTGGGGAATAGAGAGTAATGAAACTGGATGAGATAATGTCCACACCAGTGGATGCATAATCCTCCATATTCTCCATATTTATTCCACCTGAAGCTTCGATAGTAATTTTATCCCTCAATCCCTTTTCCTGGAGCAATTGAACAGCTTGCCTGATCTCTTCAGGGGACATGTTGTCCAGCATAACTATATCTACTCCTTTCTCCACAGCTAAAAGCAGATCCTGACTACTGCTCACCTCTACCTCGATCTTTTTGGTAAAATCAGCCTTTTTTGCAATGTCTATGGCCTGTTCAACCCCCCCAGCGATCTTAACGTGAGTATCCTTCACCAGAACGCAGTCCCCCAGAGAGAGCCGGTGGGTTGCTCCACCACCTATCCTGACGGCCATTTTCTCCAGAAACCGGAAACCTGGTGTGTTTTTCCTGGTAGCGGCAACTATGATAGGGGGATTATGCTTTTTCGCCTTTTCAACCATTTTACTGGTAGTGGTGGCTACACCGCTCATCTTCATCAGAATGTTCAGGATAGTTCTTTCTGCCATCATTATGTCTTTAGAATTCCCTTCCACCTGCATTATAAGGTCTTTTGGCTCTACCTGGTCTCCATCTCCTATACTGTAAACTATGTCCACATTGAACATCTCGAATGCGGTCCTGGCTACCTCGACCCCAGCTATCACGCCTTTACCACCGGATATGATATTTGCCCGGGTCTCAGTTTTTAATACCCCTGTAACTTCTCCCAGGCTCAGGTCTTCCTCAAAATAGCGCTTAAGCATCCTTCTCAACAGGAACTCGGGGAATTCGGGGAACATAAAACTGAATTTATGGTAGAGAAATAAAATATTTTACTTTCAACCCAGGTTCAAAGTCTTAAAATAATAAAACTTCACAGTAACCGCATATACTTTCTGTGCAGGTGAAAATATGGAGGTAGAAGACATATTAAAAAGAGCTCAGGAGATGGAGAAAGAGGCTATAAGTGAATACTCTAAAATGAAAGAGGAAGCAGACCAGGAAACCGCCGAAATGCTGGATTTTATGATCGAGGAGGAAAAAAGTCACTTAAAAATGATCAATGAGCGCCTGAAGGCGATACGCCTCCTGAAGAAGTGAGGGGAAGAACCACCATTAACACTAGGATTACCGCCAGTAGCAAGGTTAGGAGGATAAATTTGGGGTTAACCTCATTTTCCCTGATGGCTTCACTGATGGCTTCAGTGTAGACCACAATGGAAGTAGTGAAAACTGCCAGCAGGGAAAAGGAAATGACCGGAGGCATCGCTCCTATGGGTAAAAAATGCTCCCATATCTTCATGGTGTAATAGAAAACAGCCACAAACTCAATGACTGCTGCTGCCGCCTGTAGTGATGATGTTCTTCTCTGTAGCTCCAGGTACTCGCTGTTCCGGAGCATATCCAGTCTTAAGGATACTAGAGTGAACAGATCTCTTATAGCGCCCATAGTCTGCTCGAACTTGGATTCGAAATATTTCAGCTTTTCAAAGTAGTCCTTGAAATTAACTGCTGTTTCCGAGAACCATCCTCCTAAATTCCGGGCGATGGCATCATATTTCATCACTGTAGAGTACAGTTCTTCATTAATATCCTTGAAATTCATGAACTTCTTGAAGAAATCTGCCTGAAATCCTGACACCTCAGACGAAATGTTCTCCAGTTCTAAAACAGTAGAAGATTCCTTAGCTCTATCGGACAGTTTTTTAATCTGGTTGATTATATAACTCTCCTCTTTGGATATTACGTCCGCCTGAAGATTACACTCGTTCAGCAGTATATCAGATTTGATCATCTCGATCTCTATAGCAGGGATCAAATCGTAAATCAGTTCTTCATCATCTCTGTCAACTTTTATTCTGGATCCGTCCTCTTCTACAGCGAAGTTACAGGATCTGGACTGGTAAAAGGTGTCTTCAGGACCGGTGACTTCAACCTTAGTCTTCTTCAAGAACTCGAAATCCAAATCCAGTTCCTGTGTGGAGATCATGTAGGCTATATTCTCCAATTTACCCAAAAATAAATCCTCGTTGGTGGCCACAGCTGAAGTATGTCTGTATCTCTTGAACCTGGTTCTCAAGGAAATATTCAAATCCCTGAGGAGGTCGACCACTTCCTCCATGTCGTCATGGTGAAAGAAGAAATAGTTGTATTGCACGATATTCTTAATTCTTTTAATAATAAAAAAATTTTGTGACTCATACCTAAGTCTCATATCTACCCTAGTGGAAGACTTTTATACTTAATGACCAAAACCAGAATTAATGATAGGAATAACCAAAATGGCTACCGGTCAAGCAACAGTTTCTCAACGGCTAACCTACGGTGGAGACAAGAGCACAATACCTCAAAAGCTCGTTCAGGCTGCTGAGAAGCCTGTACCAGTTATGGTGTGGAATACAACCTCAAGGTGCAATTTAAGGTGCATTCACTGCTATGCCAATGCTGGCTCTGTCAGTGACGAGCTGAGCACTGAGGAGGCAAAAGCTTTCCTGGATGACCTGTCAGAGATGAAGATACCCCTCATGATCTTCAGTGGTGGAGAACCCATTATGAGGAGGGATCTCTGCGAACTGGCATCTCATATTACCTCCAGGGGAATAATGTGCTCCCTCTCTACCAACGGAACTTTGATAGATGAAGATACAGCACAAAAGCTGAAGGAATGCGGAGTTTCCTACGTGGGTGTCAGTATTGACGGTGAGGCCGAGACCAATGATAAATTTAGAGGGGTCAATGGTGCTTTTGATAAAGCCTTTCAGGGTCTCCTCAACTCCAGGAACGCCGGAATTATGACCGGTATCAGGTTCACGGTGACCAGATACAATGTTAAAGATGTTCCCCCCATTATAGATCTGCTGGCAGAGAACGATATACCTCGTTTTTGTCTTTATCATCTTGTCCCATCTGGTAGGGCCGAATTCAAGGACGATATAACCCTCAAAGAGAGGAGAGAGCTGATCGATTGGCTTTTCCATAAAGCGGTTCAGCTGCACGACGATGGTTATAAAACAGAGATACTGACTGTAGATAATCCAGTGGATGGTATTTACACCTACCTTAAATTAAAGGAGACAGATGAGAAGCTGGCAGAGCAGGCCCTGGAATTCCTGAAGTATAGAGGTGGAGATAGCAGCGGATTTAGGCTCTCGAATGTGGACATGGTAGGAGACGTCCACCCCAATCAATTCTGGTGGGACTACACCATAGGGAACGTGAGAAGCCAGAAGTTCAGCGATATGTGGTTGAACCCCACCGACGACCTGCTGATCAAGCTAAGGGATAAGACCCGATACCTGGGGGGGAGATGTGGAAAGTGCAAGTTCAAAGAAGTTTGCGGTGGTTTCCGATTAAGGGCAATGAGGTATGGAGACCTTTGGGGTAATGAGCCAGATTGCTATCTGACCGATGAAGAAATCGGCATCGCATGAGATCATGTTTTACGTTTGGTGTTTGAGTTTGACGTGAAAACCTCAGAATGATTTTGCTGGATTGATCTATTATTCTTCCAGGAACTCCATTTCCAGTTGACCCTGATAGTTATATCTGTTCCAGTATCCAAAAGAAGGTGTCATTCGGAGGCAGGTCAAATAGGGTCTTTCTATTCCTTTATGCTGGATCAGGACCTTGAAGATCCCCATCTTGAAGGCCAGAAACTTGAACTCATCAGCCGATTCAAAGTCATCTACCTCATTCTCTCCCAGAGTGCTCATCAAGAAATAGAGCTGATTGGTCAGTCCTGTCAAATTCAGGCCGGTATCTTTGCCGTACTCCATGAGAGCAGAAAAATTCACGTGACTGGTTATGTCCTGGTCACCCACTCTTATGTAGGGATCATAGTTATAGGTGTGATTGCTGTAGCAGACGACTGTTCCATCCCGTCTTTCCAGAGTATACAGCTCTTCACTGGGGTAGCCATAGTCAATAGTTAAAACAAAACCCTTGTTCAATACTTTAGAGAACTGCTTGATATATTGAACAGCGTCAAGGTTCACCTCCGCTCTAGCTCCTTCATCCAGCTCAACTTCCAGCCTTGCGAAGTAATCTTCTATTTCAGGATCAGAAAGCTCCTGCAGGACTTCCACAAACCTGCCATTCCTGTAGTCCACGAAAACTTCCTTGAGCTCACCATTATCATTGACAACTGCATTGACCGGCAGCGCGTCAAAGAACTCATTGGTAAACACAATACCGTTTACTTTCAAGTCATCTAGCTGGGATTCATGGATAAAACTGACGTTGTCAAACTCCGCTAATCTCTGCTGAGCAACTTCTTGCATGTGCTGACTTCTTTCCACTATATAGTAGTTGACATCCACTTTCCTCAAAATCCGTTCTGCCAGCTTTCCATCACCAGCACCGAACTCCACAATGGAGTCGCCGGAGCACTTTTCCAGCATGTCCTTAAAGGCTACCAAAATGCCTTTAGCGAACATATCAAAGCTAGTAGAGGTAATGTAATCCTCTTCGATCTCTTTTGTTGAATAATAACCGAACTGAGGATGATATAGAGCTATTTCCATAAATTCCTTAAAACTTATCGGCCCCTTTTCTTCAATAATATCTTTGATCACATTTCCAGCATCATTCATCTGAATACTCCCTGCTTCTTGGTGATCCTTCTCGCCCCACAAAAGGGGCAGAAGATATTGGGTAAATATAATGGACCAGAATAACCGGTCTTCCTTTTTATGCTCAAGTCAAATTCAGAGCCGCATCGTGCACAATATAAATTTTCCAGTTTATCCGCCATAATAAATATAGGCTGTATAAATTATTAAATTTTTCCTATGACACACTATGGGGTAATTAAAAACTAAAATAAATTGTATTTTTTCTTTGTACGTAATTTTGGAGATCTTTGTCTGGCTTATCTGGCGGATTGGATATCAGACAGGAAAAAATGAATATAGATCAAAGTGGTGCCTTGAACATTACGTTTGAGGCTGTCTTCAGCTTTCTCCTTACAGGTCCCAGCTCATAAAGGTAAATGAGCAGTGCCCCATCCTTATTAAATCTATCAAAACCAAATGCATCTTTTATAAAGCTTGCCTGCAGCTTATCCCTAATCAATATGATCCTCTCTCCGTAAACATCGTTCATTTCCAGAATAATAGGTAATTTGAACCTCTCCCAATCAAGCTCATCCACGTATTGAGCAATGAATTCCAGCTCCTCTTTCTCGATTATATACTCGTTACCGTCCTTTGCTTTTATCATGGGCTCTTTTTCCTTTAGAAGTGCAGCAAGAGACTTCCCGCTCTGGGGAATATGCTTGTTCATGGCCTGAACCATTTTGGAAAGCTGTTTGTCCGATATTATTCCTCGGCTTTTATCCGATACCATCTTACTCCCTCCTTATCCACATTAGCCCACCCCAAGCTTTAGCCATCCGCTCTTCAGATCGAATCGCTTGCTGGCGTTTCCTTCTCTCACACTCAATTCCAGGGTATCAAAACTTCCCATTACGGATAGGGGCGAGCCTATCTCAACATCGGAGTAGCTAACTACCAAGGGAAAGTTTTGTTTACCTATGTTAAAAACTTTTGGATTCAATTGCTCAACTACTTCTCTCTTCAAGTTGGTAACCGCGTTTCCGAACCTGTCCACAAATAATACTCTGCAGCTGATCTCTTCACCTTCGATATGACATTCAAAAACATCCAATTGTTCTAATTCTTCTATTTCTTCTGCTATCTCGGGTATACGACCTTTAATTACATAGGAAACTGCTGGAGCAAATAAGTCTCTCCCGTGGAATGTAGTGGAAATCCTGCTCTCAGCCACCTCAGCGATTTTTTGCTCACTGATCCTCCACATCCTTTTTATTCCTGATTCTCTGCAGGCAGGAAAGAGGATTCCGTTATCTGGTCCGATGAATGTGTAGTAGTCGCACTCCACGATGATAGCTTTTCTCTTGGTTCCAACTCCGGGATCGATTACTGCAACATGGATGCACGGAGGGAAAAATCCGTACGCTTTTAGGAGGAGGAATGCCCCCTGAAACACGTTTTGGGGCTCCACAGAATGGGTTATATCCACCACATTAACTTGAGGAGTGTTTTTCAGGATCACCCCTTTCATAACTCCTGGATAGTAGTCCCCGAAATCGGTTAGCAGAGTTACCACATGCGGCATGTTACCCTCTTATTCCTTATTCCTTTTTTATTATTCCTTCCATCTTTCTCCTACGTAATGAACTTCTTCTCCCTCCACTGTAACCTGTTCGAGAGATTGGAGTATTCTGTCCAGCTTTTCGTCATTCAACCCGGTCTCCTGTTGAAGCTCTTCTCTGGATACCTTCTTTCTTCCCTGGAC
>JBKHKH010000147.1:0-4483 GCA_046537735.1 Archaeoglobaceae archaeon
TGGGAACTGAGAGGGAAGTTGAGGACGAATATATAGTCTCTCTCACGTTTATGGATAGACAGGGATTGATGGAAGATCTCAATCAGTGGAAGAAACAATAGATAGAAGCAATAACTCTAAATCCAAGTCCAACTCCAAGGCTCAAAGCTGGAAAATAATAAATATGGTTTTGATGACTGGACATCATGTTATGCGTGCTTTCTGGAGGAACGGGTACTTGCAAGCTGCTTCAGGGTCTTAAAGGGGTCAAGGAGTTTGTGGTTATAATCAACACCGGTGAGGATGTATGGGTTTCGGGTAATAAGCTGTGCCCCGATGTCGATTCCGTCATTTATTCCCTCTCAGGTATCATAGACACTGAAAAATGGTGGGGGGTCAAAGGCGACACCTTCACCACCCACAACAGGATAAAAGAGCTGGGGTTCGATGAGGGGCTGGCTATAGGTGACATGGATAGGGCGGTCCATATCATCAGAAGCGATTTACTGAGGAGGGGCTACACCCTAACCCAGGCCATCAGGAGCATAAAGAACCAGATGGGGATCGAGGAAGATCTCCTCCCCATGTGCGAAGAAGAGGTGTTCACCTACATCATCACTCCTCAGGGTGAAATGCATTTCCAGGAGTTCTGGGTCAAGCGGAGGGGGGAGCCGGATGTTCTGGATGTGGTTATCAAGGGCGTTGATAGAGCTGAAGCAACTCCAGAAGTGATTAACGCCATAAGAGATTGTGATGCCGTGGTTATCGGTCCCAGCAACCCCATCACCAGCATTATGCCCATCCTCTCGGTGAAAGATATCAAGAAAGAGCTGGAAGAGAAGAAAGTGATTGCCGTATCCCCCATTATCAGTAAGAAGGCTTTCAGTGGTCCTGCTGCCAAACTAATGTCAGCAAAAGGGTATGAAGTCTCTCCCAAGGGAGTTGCTGACTGCTACCAAAATTTTCTGGATGTGCTGGTGGTGGACAAAAGGGATAGGGAACTGGAAGGCAAGTATAAAGGCATACAAGTGGTTAGCGCCCCCACGATAATGAAGAACCGGGATGACGCCCGAAAGCTGGTAGAGCTTATCACCACATTGTAGCCATACTTGGCCACATGTAATCACATGCAGCTGAATGATCTAAAGCTCATCGAAGAACTGATCAACGTCTTCAGAAGTGATCACTATTTTCTCATGCTTTCTCTGCTGGTTGCACAATTCCTCGACCCTCTGACTGTCCACCACACCATCCTTCTGAAGACAGCGGTTAAAAAAAGTTTTAAGCACATCCAGCCTGATATTATACCCCCGTAAAGCGAACTCCTTGGTGTACAGCTGGACCGCATCACCATCCGAGACGTCCTCGTATTCCATCTTCGGCTCTACTTCATAATCCTCCTGCTCATTTTCTTCCTGGGTGTCCACTGAAAGTTCAGCTGTATTCAGTTTCTCTGTGATCTCTGTTTCCTTCTTTTGGCGGTCTTTCAAGCAGCATTTTTTGTACTTTAATCCCGAGCCGCATGGACAGGGGTCGTTTCTCCCTACTTGTTCGGTCATGGAATACACCTTAGTCATCTATAATTATCCTTCGTAAAAGTAATTTGCCTTCCAAAATATGATGTGGTTACAATAGGTTACAATACCGATTTACCCTTCACTACCATTGGTTTCAAACCTGTGGAGATACCGGTTGAGATACAGGCCTTCTCGCTTGGCCAGTTTCTTTAGAATTGCCGTGGTTTTGGTTGAATACTGCACGGACTTTTTATCCTTAAATGCCACTTCCTGAGGCAGATAACGGGATGCGAGTTTTCTAAGAGCATACTTTCTTATCACCCCATTCTCAGTGCTCTTGATCTTTTGCTCCGGCGGTATTTTGATAGCTGCTCTTATCACCTCCCACTGCAGGTAGGGGTATATGGCTTCCATCTCAAGTTTGTAGGCCAATTTGACGTCTCTGGAGAGGTCATGCCTGCCCACATTCTTTATGTCCTGGATGAGGCTGCTCTCCAGCTTTTCGATGTCCATGTTCTGGTATCTGCTATACCCTCCGAAGAGCTCGTCCGCTCCCTGACCGAATATAACGCTGTTGTGACCCAGCTCACGAGCGAATTTCAGGGTGAAATAGAGGGGAATGGCAATGGACACCTGAACCGGGTCGGTGGTCTCGATAGTGGGGACCACCACTGATAGTGCCTCCATAACCTCTTCTTCTCCAAATACGAAAACGTCAACCTCCTTCCCCAGCTTGCCGGCAGCTTTCTCCACCCATTCTTTCTCTTCAGGATTGGCAGTTACACTGACAAGAGGTACATCGTAGATGGCTGCAAGTAGAGAAGAGTCAACGCCACCCGAGAATGCCACACAGGAATCCGCATGAAAAAAAGAGTTTAAAGCTTTTTCAATAGCTCTCACAGGGTCTTCCACTTGATTGTAGAATATGTCCTCAAATTGGTAAACATTCCGGGATAGCACATTCCCTTCATAATCGATTTTCAGGGATTCTCCGGGGTGAAGCTCTACAGGTTGGTCTAAAAGACTGCTGAAAGAAGAGAAGGCGAGCTTAGATGGTTCATAATACAGAGGCTTTCCCCCCAGAACGTCCCGCGATATCAGGACATGGCTGGGCCTGAACGCCACAAGGGAGAAACAATCTTCAATGTGAAGAGGTAGTTCATCGGCAAACTTGAGGTTTACCGGTTGACGGGAATCCAGAAAAACGTTCCCGTTCTGTTTTGAAGGAAAACTGGCATTGGCGTTTATCCTTACAGCTCTACCGCCCTCCATGTCCGCAAAAGCATATATCGACATCTCTCTGCGGATTCAGTGTAAATCAATAAAAATTTTTGCTATGTTCTTTCTTTTCATTTCTTTTCTGTTTCACCACAGCAAGAAGACTTATAATATCACCCTCCCGAAGGGAAGAGAAATGATCGATGATTTATTCTGCTCTCAGTGCGGTAAATTGAAGAGGAGATGTGTGTGCCGTAAGGACACCATCAAGAAGCAGAACATCGGACTCTTAATGCAGAAGAAATGTAATCCTGAGCTGAAGCCTCTTTTCGATACTGAGGACGAGATAATTCTTTACCGCATTTTTGAGCCGTATAAACCACAGCCGGATATACCTCTGGAAGAGGTTGATCTGCCGGTTATGCTCCAAAAGGCCCTGAAGGATAGGGAGATAACCCACGTTTACCGGTTCCAGAAAGATGCTATTGAGAACATCAGAAAGGGAGATAATGTAGTTATTACTGCACCCACAGGTTTTGGGAAGACTGAAGCCTTTATAATCCCTTTGCTGGAAGTTATTGCTCCCGGGGGAAGAGGTATTGTAGTTTATCCTACCAAGGCTCTGGCCAGGGATCAGGAGACCAAGATAAAGGCCTATGCTTCTTCTATAGGGCTGCATGCCGTGAGATTTGACGGGGACGCAGACCAGAATGAGAGGAGAGCTGTTTTTGGCGGCAAAGCCGACATCATTCTCTCCAACCCCGATATGGTGGACTATCATTTGAGGAACAATCCTTCCTTCAGGAAGATAGTGACCAGTTTAAGGTTTGTGGTGGTGGATGAGCTCCACAGTTATAATGGGCTATTTGCGTCCAACATGCACTATCTCGTGAAGAGGTTATCCAGATTCAGCGACTTCCAGATAGCCTGCGCCTCAGCCACCATCGCCAACGCACAAGAGTTCGCCGAAGAGCTTTTCGAGAGAGATTTCACACACGTATACGGGGAGCACCGTAAAGGGGTCCTGAACTTTGTCATGCGCTACACTCCCAGTGTTTACGGCGCCATCAAGGACATAATCAAATCCTTGCCCGACAAGAAGTCATTGATCTTCGGGAACAGCTACAAGAGTGTGGAGACCATCGGATGGGTCCTGAACAGGGAAGATATACGGGCCAGGGTCCACAAGTCGGGTCTTCCCAGAGACTTGAGGGAGAAAGTGGAGGAGGACTTTAGAGAAGGGACGGTTAAAGTAGTTGTTTGTACTCCTACCCTGGAGCTGGGAGTGGATATAGGAGATGTTGATGTGGTTGTCTCTGAACTGGTGAACTACTCTCAGTTCCTGCAGCGGGTGGGCAGGGCAGGAAGAAAGGGTCAGGAGAGTGTAGGGGTGGTGCTCTTGAGGGATCACGACTCCATAAGCACTTACTACAAGAGCCATCCTGAAGAGTACTTCAACTCCCAGAATTACGGTTATGTGGAAAAGATGAATGAGGAAGCTATGAAATTCCAGCTGCTCTCCATGTGTCTGGAAAAGCCCCTCCAGCGGTCAAAAGTGAGAGCTGAGTGGATGAAGACCCTTGAATGGTTGAGCAAAACCGGGTTGGTAGAACAAGAGCAGGATGGCTACGTAGCCTCCGATGAGACCAAGCAGTTCCTCAAGAACTTCTCCATGCGAGGGATCGGAGAATCGGTCAAAATGTTTGCTGGCGATAAGAAAGTGGGTGATAGGATTCTCCCCATAGCCCTTAAGGAGCTGTTCCCCGGCA
>JBKHKH010000148.1:0-4474 GCA_046537735.1 Archaeoglobaceae archaeon
GTTAAGCAACTCGGATAACATCTCAATGTAGGTGGGTGCAGGATCTATGGAGTTCTTTCTGGTGTCATATATCTCAAATTTTATTCCCCTCTTTTTGATTGCTGAGGCAAGTATCTGGATCTCCTCCTTTATTGATTTCCCGTAAATTGGTGTGTTGGCTTTGCCATCAGATATCAGAAAGCATCTTACAACAGAATTCTTGTTCTTCAGCTTGAAACTCCTCGCCAGCATCTGTAACGTTTGTAGGGCTGATGGGAGAGGAGTTCTCCCGCCTGTATTAATGTTGTGGAGAGCTCCATCACGCTCGCATATCTGCGGGTTGGAGGTACCAGAATTTCGGCTCTGTAACCTTTAAAAGCTATTAGTGCCAGTGAATCCCGTTTCTCGTAACTATTCTCTATGATTTTCTTGGCAATACCTTTAGCGATATTTATCTGAGAATAACAGCTATGCTTTGAGTTAGCCTTATTGTATAACTTAAATCCTTTAATCTACATTAAATAGATTAGCAAAATTACAATGAGAAATATGCCTAGCTCAACCAAAGAGTAAACTGCCAGTGTGACTTTTAACCCTAGTGAACTGCCAAATAGTGCAACATTGATTGGAAGACCGGTTTTGAAGCAACCAATGCCTAGATGGAGAGCACGGGCTATAAATAGAAGCAAAAGACTCTGCGCGGGAGTAATGATATTCTTTGCAATAAGTGTTCCCACAGCTGATACAGCTGCCATCTGGCTTGCAATGCTGGCAATAAGTACCGTTACACTTGAAGAAGGAAGATTTGCTATATCTAGAATCGATTTAAAAACCTCTATTGAGAATTCTTGGAATCCCAGGTCAAGCAGGATCAAAATCACTAAGACCGTAGGAACAAGAACTATCACTATTCTCTTGAATTCTCTAAGACTCTGTATTAGAGCTTCCTTTAATTTTTCCTTCCATCCTTTATCACTGTTCTCAAAAACAAAGGTATTAGGATTATTCCCTACACCCGGGTTGATGTCCGATTCAGGGTTCAATATTAATCTTCCAGCTATCATTCCAATTACTGCAATCCCCAAGTATATTGACAGCTCTAGAGATAGAAGGATACCTCCCAGAAAGACTCCCAGTACTGAGAGGGTAACTGGACCCATAAAAAAGATTATGGTGCGCATCCCTTTAGGGAACTGGCCAACTAACACTGCTACAAACACTTCTTTATCATTTAGCAATTTATTTTGTTTAAAGTCAGAGAGAATCCCCAGTCCAGACCAGTTATTAAGAAAAAACATTGTTAAGGCCGGCGAGCACCTGGCTGGAAGGCGTGATGCGGAGTTGAGGTAAGACATAGGCTTTCCAATATACTTGAGGTAAGGCGATAGTTTGATCAGGTTCGCTATAAAAAAACCCAAAAATAGGAAAGGTAAAATTAACTCAAAGATTTCAACCGCCTCATATCCAATACTAGCAGGATTCATTTTGCAACTCCTTCCATCAAAGGTATGATTCTTAGGCCATTATACAGGCAACTTTATGATCAGAGCCTTTTAGGTGAGGCTCTTTTCTTAAGCAAATATCTGCAGCTCTGGAACATCTATGAAAGTAAGGACAACCTCCATTGCAAGACGTAGAAAAATTTTCCTCTTCCGCCACAGTTCCTTCTAAAGAGGATGCAGCCTTTAAATCTATGGTGTAGGGATGTAAAGGCTCATTAATCACCCTTTCAGCTGATCCTTCTTCAACTATTCTTCCCGCAAGCATCACCGTAATCCTATCGCTCACGCTTCTCACAACTTCAAGATCATGGGAAATGAGAATGTAAGTTATCTTGTGCTCATCCTGAAGATCTTTTAAGAGATTAAGAACCTGTGCCTGAACCGAAACATCAAGATTGGATGTTGGCTCGTCAGCAACAATTAAGTCTGGATCAAGGCTAAAAGCTCTGGCAATTACTACTCTCTGTATCTCTCCCCCACTAACTTCATGGGGGTAACGGTCCAGAATTTCCTGGCGCAAGTTGACCGTGTCAAGAAGCTCATACAACATACCTTCATTGTGATTACCTTGCAAATCTAAGCCCTCTGTTAAGCAGTCGGAAATCTTCATTCTAGGATTTAATGAGGTTCTGGGGTCTTGAAATATCATCTGAAGTTTGGTACGATACTTTTTGAATTTCCTCCGGTTTAATTTGGTAATATCAATTCCATTGATTGCTATTTTACCACTTGTAGGTTCTAACAGCCTGATTATAACCCTCCCCAGAGTAGTTTTACCGCATCCACTCTCCCCTACCAATCCCAGTGTCTCTCCCCGGCTTAAGCTGAAACTTACGTCTCTTAAAGCATTCACTTCACTTTTATTAAGCATTCCGTATCTAAACGTCTTGCTCACATTTTTAACTGAAAGCATGGCACCGCACTCCTCTGCCATTTTCCCTTAATTCCGGATGTTCTATTTTGCATTCCTCTGTAGCATGTGGGCATCTGGGGTGGAACTTGCAACCCCTTGGTGGATTAATCAAGCTTGGACTTGATCCTTTTATTGGTTTCAAACCTCTGGAAGGCAAAGAATCCAGTAGAGCTTTGGTATAAGGGTGATGAGGGTCATTCAGCACCTCCCTTGTGCTTCCCCTCTCAACGATCTCACCGGCATACATAACAGCGATGTTCTCGCAGGTCCTGGCAACATCAATATCATGAGTGATTAGAAGTAGAGATTTTTCAGACGTAACATTTTCCAGCAGCTTCATAATTCTGTTTTTAACAATAGTATCCAGTCCTGTAGTAGGTTCATCTGCAATTATTAAGGAAGGGTTACAGGCTATTCCCATCGAGATCAACACCCTCCGTTTCATTCCTCCGGAGAGCTGGTGAGGATATTTCTCTGAAAGGCTTTTATCCAGTCCTACCGCCTCCAACAATTTTCCAACTTTATTTGAGAGTTTTTTTCCATTGCTTGGCTGTATAGCCTCCCCGATCTGATTACCAATCTTCATCAATGGGTTTATGGACAAAAGACTCTGGGGAACCAGACCTATCTCCCTGCCCCTGATTCTATTTAACTCCTCTTCATCAAGCTCTAGAATGTTCTTATTCCTGTAGTTTATGCTTCCATTAACTCTTGCATTTCCGGGTAAAAGCCTTAATATGGTTTGAGCCAGCACGGATTTTCCACAACCAGTTTCACCGACAAGAGCCATCCTCTCATTTCTCATCAACTCCAAATCCAAATTGTTTACAGCTTTAACTTCTCCTCTTCTGGTCGGAAAGCTGGTATCCACACTTTTTAATTCCAGTAATCTCTCCAAACTGCCACCTGAGCCATTCATTTGAGTCCTCCATAAATTTGATTTAATCCTTTCACGCCTTTGCTAACAGGATCCAGCGAATCTCTCAAGCTGTCCCCCAGGCGATTGAACGCCAATACAGTTAAAAGTATAAACAAACCCGGGAATACCATGGTTTGTGGGGCTGTCTCCATGAAAGCAACGCTTTCTTTAAGCATGACACCCCATTCTGCGGTAGGTGGTTGTGCTCCCAGCCCCAAAAAGCTTAATCCTGTTATATGGAGGATAGCAGAGCCAACATCAAGTGTTGCTAGAGCTATGACAGGAGAGAGAACATTGGGGAGAATATGCCTTCTCATTATGTAAAATCCCCCGCCCCCCATAAGTTTGGCACCCTCAACGAACTCCCTCTCCTTTACTTGTAGCACAGACCCCCTCACTATCCTGGCAAAATTGACCCACCAGGTAACCGATAGGGCGATAACTATATTTATCAGGGAGCAACCCAGCATACCAACGAGGGCGATAGCCAGAATGATTCTGGGGAATGCCAGAAGGAGGTCCACGAGCCTCATAATGACCTGGTCGCAATAACCACCAAAATAACCCGATAAGAGACCGAGGAACGTTCCTGTTACTACTGATATAGCAACGACAGTGAATGCAGTGGAAAGTGATGTGGTGGCTCCATATATCACCCTGCTCAGGGTATCCCTTCCGAAACTGTCGGTCCCGAAGGGATGACTCCAGGTGGGTGAGGCTAACCTGTTATCTAAATTCACATCGTTTGGGTCGTAGGGAGCCAGAAAATTGGGTAATACAGCCATTAACAGGAAAAGAACTATTATAGAGATGCTTATGATATCAGATAATTTCAAGCTGGGAATATAAACTGGCAACCTCAAACTCTTGAGGTAAAGGTTTCTGGTCATTTAACTCCCTCCAGCTTTACTCTAGGATCAATGATGGAATAGCTCAAGTCAACCAGTAAATTGATGAGCACGAAAAGGAATGCTATCATGAGAACAAAACCAGAAACAACTGGAAAGTCTCTAGCCATCACAGAGGTCAAAAGAAAACTTCCAATTCCCGGCCAACCGAAAACCTGCTCTATAATGACCGTTCCCCCAAGAAGATATCCCAAATCCAATCCAGCCTGAGTAACCACAGGATTCAATGCATTTCTGATGTCGTGTTTGATGA
>JBKHKH010000058.1:0-11426 GCA_046537735.1 Archaeoglobaceae archaeon
CGGCCGAATTCGAGTTCTTCGACGAGCACTTCAAGGTCAAGCACTACCTCCCGTTTGTGTGGGGCTTTCTGGTTGGTTTTATTGCCGTCCTCATAGGTGTTGGTGGCGGATTTCTGCTGGTGCCCTTCCTGACCGCCATTGGGTTGCCAATGTACATAGCACCGGGGATATCCGCACTGGCAGTGGTCTTCAATCAGGCTTCCGGAGTTATAGCCTGGGCTTCCGTGAAACAGGCGTTCGCCCTGCCCGTTATCATAGGATGGGTTGGGATCCTCATCGGCTCCTACATTGGACCCAGAACCCAGAAATACATAAAAACAGACTATCTGTATGGCTTATTCGGTATACTGGCCATCTATGTGGGACTGAGATACATCTTATCCGGATTCCTCGGAATAGAGCTACCACCATAGGAGGAAAGGATGACAGTATTAACCCCCAACTTCCTCATTTTTTTCCTTTTAACCCTGCCCGTGATCCTCCTGGTGGAGAAACTCACATTTAGAGTGGTGAACATCATCTTTAAAAGACATTTAGAAGAGATGGGGCAGGAAGAAAAGAAAATATCAGAGTACAATGATCTGGGCTACCTTGCGTTACTGGAAAGAAATTACGAAGCATTTAGAGGCTTTCAAGAGATGGCCAGCGAGCTATACTGGAAACACTTCTTCCGAAAACTGGTGATGGGCTCATCGACCTTCTTCCTCCTGCTATCGCCGTATATGCTGGCTACAAACTTCCTGCTGAAAGATTTTGTCTACTCACCGTTCTCTGCAGTATTCGTGATAGCCATAATCTACTTCATGACCAAAACCGTGTATTACTACGCCATGGACTTGATCAATACCAAGAGAGAGATAGATAAACTGAGAACCGATCGAGAATGTAAAGTTGATTAACTAATCTATCCCCCTTAAGCCTCTTGATATCCTTCAAGCTATAGTGATCAATAAATAAACTTCTTTTTTATTCCTTTCTGCTGGTAAAGTCAAACAGGATGCTTATACTGGGTTAAATAAGAAAAGGACGGAATACTTTGCTGTATTCCGCCAGACAGGTGTGTTTAAATTCGACGGTTGGTTAAGGGACAGTTAAAGGGGTCGAGAAGCAGAAAGGAGAGGTTTCTCGATCAAGAGGTTTCAATTATTTGATCTACCCCAACTACCCTTATCTTAACAATTGTTTTTCCTAAAGTTAAATTTTTCGGTTCACCGAAAAAATATCGTATTGCCAAAGAAATATATATGTTTACGATGAAAGTGAACAGGGAGATCCGAAGGGTTGGCAGGCATAAAATATCGAGACCTCCCCAATCTTTTAAAAATTATTTACTTTGTTTAAAAGCCTTTTGGTTTTATTTGCTTTTACTACAATTTTTAGGGTTCGCTAAACTTAAACAAAGCACCACAATATTTTATCCTTTTGAAAATGATTTTATGGACCGTTTCAGGGAAACGTTTGCCCTATGCCAAGTTAGATAATCAAGTTTAATATAAAAATAAGGGGTGAACTACTTTAGACTTATTCTTGTGACGGGATGCCAAGACTCTATATCCCATATAATAGTCCCGGGGGGACTCGAACCCCCGTCACCGGCTCCAAAGGCCGGTAGGATTGACCACTACCCTACGGGACTTCTCTTTTATGCTTATTTCTTCTGTCTTCCACCATTCCCACCATGCATATATCACTATCGATAGCAGGAAACCCAGGGTACAGGTAAGCAACCCAGTGCTACATAGTCCGGGAACAACAACTCCCCATGAACGTACACATATCAGCATGTATTCAAGCACTTAAAATGTTTATGGACCTGCATATGAACATTATAGGACATCAAATTTATACTAACTCATAGAGCCAGCAATGTTGGTGGAGAACTCGAATTCCATATCACTCAATTCTACAGTTTCTTCCTTACCATCCATCTCCAGTGTCAGCTGCATATCAATAGAGACCGCAGTCCTCTCACCCTTCTGAATATGGGTTACCCACCACTGGGGTATCTTTGAATTATCCATGGTCATCTCCATTCTTATCTCCCTCTGCCCGGATGCAGGGATTGACCGATGGTCTGAGCTGGCTCCCTGCGCTATTTTAACTCCATTCATCTTCATCTGATAGTCAATGGACCTTAAAGGGATCTTCACGGGCAGATTGTTCCTCACATCCATGGTAACTATGATGGCAGTATCACTCTCTTTCTCCACATCCCACTTGAACTCCATATTCTTCATCACCAGGGCGTCAAAACCTGTAAAACCCATCCTGACCTCTTTCGAGGACATCTTGGATAAAATAGATGTGTTGAAACGGACATTGTTCTCCACCGGGACCTCCAACCCGTACCCCAGAACACCGAAGACCAGGGTCCCTCTAATCTTGACCTCCGTTTCCTCTCCATTCCTTATGTGGGTGAGCCACCAATCTCTCAGCCTCTCATTCTCAATACGGGAAGAGATCTCAATCTCATCCCTGCCGGAGATCGTGGTGTCTCCTACGGCACTACCTGTACCCATATGTATCCCGTTCATATAGATGTCCACCTTGACGTCGCTCAAGGGGATGGGAACAAAGTTGGGGCCGTCCACTACGATTGTGGACACCAATTCGGTCTCCTCTGAAGTCACCTCGCCCCATCGGTGATCAGTAGAGATTACTTCCGGTCTCTGCAAGCAACCCGAAACCGTGAGCGCTACACTCAATAACAGGATCAGGGTCAGGAGAGGCTTATTCATACACTAAATTCTTACCATCTCTACTTTAAGTTTACCGCACGAGTTTTGCCCGAAATTACCGCAAGTTTTTTCGCTCTCTACCTCAACCTTTACTTGGCCGATGATGACTGATGGGCGAGCTGATCCGATGATGATACGAAAAGTCTGAGGCCCTAATCACTAAAAATCTTCCGAACTGATTACTTTTGCTCCTGTCACTTCCTTCATATGTTTTAAGCTGTAATCATACTCGTATTCACCTGCAGCTGCTGAACAATCCTTTATAACACTAACTCCATAGTTCAAAAGACTGGCATCCGCTGCGGTGTGCAGAACACAAATGTTGCTGGCCACACCAGTTACAAACAGTTCTTTCACTCCCATTTCCCTCAAGGTCAAATCAAGGTCTGTACCGTAGAAGGCTGAATACCTCCTCTTTTTTACCACATGGTCGTGCTCACCGGGCTTGACCTCATCGATTATCTCTGCGCCCTCTGTACCCATTACGCAGTGAGGAGGCCACACTTCGAACTCGACATCATCCTTCCTGTGCCAGTCCATGGTATATATGATCGGCATTTTGCCTCTGGCTTCTTCAACAACCTTCTTCAGCGGCTCAAAAACGTTCTTCACCTGTTCACCCAAGTATAACGCTCCATTGGGGTAACAGAAGTCTTTCTGCATATCAATCACCAGCAGGGCGTACATAAAATAAGTTAATTCAACTGGTGAAAAAATATTTTGTTTTTTGTTGACTATTGTTCAGTAGCGGATACTTCCCCGATTCTTACGAACATATAGATGGGTTTTCCCTTCTCGTCCTTCACACCTGAGAGCGGAACGGGCCTATACAGCCCATTTTTTATTCGTATCAGAGGTTCTGAGTTTGTCACATTAACCCTCCAACCAAACTGCCGGACAATTCTTGAAGATACTTTGAGTTTTTTTATTATTAAATTGTGTTTGAATACGTGCTGCTTATAATAATGATAGATTGGGGTAGGGACGGCTAAACAGTGTTAACAGTAGTAGGAGGTGAGTTCAAACTTATAAATTGGTAAATACAGTAATAATCGTCCTGAAACGTGAACGAAGGAAGATTATTTGCATACCCGAAAGATTTGGATAGGAAAAAATAATAAATAATAAAGTATTGCTAAGTGTAGAGCTATTTAATGGAGCCCGACAAATACTGAGGAGGAATGTAATGAGAGCACTGGAGGAAAAACTGAATAACATAAAGGACTTGGTTGCTGAGATACATAATCTAGCCCAGAAATCGGTCGAGGTAGCCATTGGAGGGTTAGAAGGAGACGATGAGAATAAGATTATAGCTTCCAAGACAGAGCATATCGTGGATGTCATGAATACGGATATCGATTGTGCTTGTCTTTCAGTAGTAGCTCTATTTCAACCCGTTGCGTGGGACCTTCGCTTTACATTGAGCATGCTCAGGATCTCAGGTCATTATGAGAGAATAAGTGATCTTGCTCACGAGATCGCCATGTACACCGTCAAGAGTGGGTTTGAAGTTGCCATCGACCACTTCAAGAAAATGGAAGAGAACATCATGAAAATGTTCGACCTCATCAGAAAAACCCTGGAATCAGGAGAAACCAACAAGCTAAGGGATGGATTATGTAATTTGGATGATCAAGTAGACAGATTCTATGTAGAATCAGTAGAAATAATCGTCTCCACCGCCAAAATGAATCCAGGGCTTATAGAAGACATGGTGGACATGGTCCTTATCGCCAGGCATTATGAGAGGATTGCCGATCTATTGAGCAAAATAGGCTCCAGAATCATATTCATCGAAGAAGGTAGACGGGTGTGGATCAAGTAAAAATAAACAAATTTTTTGGAGAATTATGAACCTCACAGAGATAGTAGATTTCCTTGATGATTACCTCCACATTGCGGACTGGGAAGATAAGTCCATGAACGGTCTGCAAGTAGAAGGGAGAAAGAAGATAGAAAAAATAGTGTTTGCGGTAGACGCCTGTATGGATACTTTTCATCAGGCGGAGGAGAAGAATGCCGATATGCTTATCGTTCATCACGGCCTCATATGGGGTAGTGTCGGCTACATCAAAGGACAGATAATGAAGAGACTGAAATATCTTCTGGAGAACGAGCTTTCTCTCTATGCGGCACATTTACCTCTGGACGCCCATCCGGAGATAGGAAATAATGTGGAGTTGATGAGAATTCTAAGAGCAAAAATAGAAGAGCCCTTTGGCGAATACCACGGAAAGGCTATTGGCTATCTGGGGAGTTTCGATCAGCCCAAGACGCTGGAGGAAATAAATGACATGGTGAAGCGACAACTGAATGTAGACCCCTTGGTGCTCAACTTCGGGCCTAACGATATAAAGACTGTGGCCTGTGTTTCAGGTGCTGGGTCATCCACCGTTCCTGAGGCAGGGGAGAAGGAAGTTGATCTGCTGGTTACCGGAGAGACGGGCCACAGCTCATACCATACCGCCAAGGAATTTTCCCTGAACATCATGTTTGCTGGACATTACGCCACAGAGACTTTGGGTGTTAAGGCTCTGATGAACGTCTTGAGAAATAAATTCGATGTAGAAGTTGAATTTATTGATGTGCCCACCGGATTATGATCATCTGGGTTAAACTTAAATCTCTACATGATTTTGTTGAATTATGCACGGATTCGATATTCAGCAGAAACCATTCATAATTTTCTGGGAAGTCACCAGGGCTTGCCTGCTCTCCTGCAAGCACTGCAGGGCCAGGGCTCAAAAGAAAAGGCATCCAGATGAGCTGGACACTGAAGAAGTATTCAAAGTCATTGATCAGATCACTGATTTCGGCGAGCCGTATCCGCTGGTGGTGTTCACCGGCGGTGACCCCCTGATGAGGGAAGACATTTTTGATATCGTTAGATACGCCACTTCCAGGGGTATAAGGTCTGCAATGGCCTTTAGCGGAACCAAGCTGGCCACTGAAGATAGAATGAAGGAGATGAAGAGGTCAGGGATTGCGAGGGTTGCCATAAGTCTTGACGGCAGCAATCCTGAGATCCACGATTACTTTAGAGGTATCTCCGGCACTTTCGAAATAAGTATGGATATCCTGCGGATGACCAGAGAGCTGGACATATCCAGGCAGATAAATACCACAGTGACCAATTTCAATATCCAAGATCTTCCCAACATAATGAATATCGGGATCGAGAACGGAATTGTGCTGTGGGACGTTTTCTTCGTGGTCCCCACCGGCAGGGCAAAGGCAGAATACATGCCCACCTCCATCCAGTTCGAGGACGTGTTGAACTGGTTATACGATGTGGGAAATCAGACTCCCCTTAACGTCAAGAGCTCTGCAGCAACCCACCTGAGAAGAATAGAGTATATGAGGGACGCAGGAATATATAACAGGAAGCCCGGAGAAGTCTATCACCAGCTCATGGGACAGCTCAACAATACCGTATCCAGCACAAACTTCGGGGACTCAAAAAAAGCTGTTATTTCCGGTGCTCACGGCAGGAGCCTTGCCTCCGACGGTATCAAGAGGAGCATGGGTATAACCGATGGGAGAGGAATGTTATTTATCAGCCACGTGGGAGAAGTCTATCCCAGCGGATTCTTACCTATTGTCGCCGGTAGTGTGAGGGAGACAACCCTCAAAAACATCTACATGGAAACGGATATATTCAAAGACCTCAAAGACGCTGACAAACTGAAGGGGAAGTGCGGGAAATGCGAGTTCAGGTACATGTGCGGGGGTTCACGGGCCAGAGCCTACGCCATGAGCGGTGATTATCTCGAGGCAGAGCCCAGATGCGTCTATCCCACCGGAGAAGTAGTGCTGGATTGAGCGTCTAGAAAGGACCAATCCGCTCTAAAGAACTTTTCCGGTATCGAATATCGCCGAGAGGTTTATCTCCATTCCTGCCACCGGCGTACTCAGATAAAAGTTGTTCAGGACCTGGGGGTGCAGCTCTCCAAAAACACCCACTTCCTTACCATTCACTATTATGCTGGCTCTCCTTCCGGATATGAAAGCTCCATCATCACTCTCTTCCACCTCCCACCGGACATCCAGTTCCTTCATGAAGGATTGCACAAGGCTTCTTACCTCCGCAAAATTCGCTTTGGAGTGAGTGGTGCACGCAGATAGCTTTAAACAGTTCTCCATTTTAATGATAGCATCCCCCGCTTCAAAAATTCTCTGGGGAAGAGCGTAGTGCTTGTTCATGGACAGGATCTCCAGAAGCTTGGGTAAAATATCTGTTCTCAGTATGGTGTGGTCCTCGGTTATGGGGTGCATTACGGGGGTATGATGCTCCCATGAACGTGTCTCCCTGAGCATTTTTTGGTATTGCATCTTTTCATTGGTGAGGGTAAAGCTGATGACCTCCATGTAGCCCAAACCGGTCATGATCTCCCTGGCAACATCCTTCACATCGTTCCACTTGTGGCTTAAGCCTATAGTAGTAGTAGGAGGATACTCAGGCTCGATCCTGTCGTAACCATATCCTATCCCGATATCCTCGATCACGTCCCACTCATGGAGCACATCCGCCCTGTAAGCAGGGATCATGACCTTCAAACTGTCCCCATCAACTTCCACTTCCGTCCCGAACCTCATCTTTTCCAGGGCATCCTTTATCTCCTCACCGGATAGCTCGAAGCCGAGAAGTTCCTCTACTTCCTGCTTATCGATGTTCATCTCCTTGCCCGTTAGATCAGGTGTTCTCTCAGATCTATCGGGGTATATCACCTTGACCTCTTCCAGCACTCCGCCCCTGTCGGCGAGCATGGAAGTGAGGATGTTGAGTGCCTTATCCACATTTTCATCGAAACCGGTTACATCTATGAACAGGTCCGTTGTTCCCTCGGTCACCCTGGTCTTCTCCGCATTGATCACCGGAGGGAATGAGATCGCCTCATCCTTGCTGTCAATGATCATGGGGAACTTATCCTTACCCTCAAGTATGAAACTGTAATCCTTACCTTTTGGATGGTCCGTTAGTATTTCTCCTACGCTCATATTATTGTGGAAGTCCAGAGGCACAAAAGAGTAATCTCTATCAACTGCAGTGTATCTGAGGGGAAAATAGACCTTGCTGAGGTCGTGGACCCCTATAGCCATCTTCCTTCTATTCCTCCCTATAGTCCAGTGCAAGTCCTCCTGAACATCCATTAGGGACCGGATAACCTCATCTTTCATGCGGATGTTGCGAACCACGCAGCACACGATCCTGGGCCTGACCTCGAACACCGGAGGCTCAACCTTTAGCTCCCAGTCACTGCTCTTCACCTCGTACTGCCTGTAACCTTTTTCCACATCCATGAAGCCTCTCAAGGCTCTGGCGACCCCTTCGATGCTGTAGAGGTCGGGTCTGTTGGGGAAGAACTCTATATCGACCGTCTCCTCATCCATCCTCTCGATGTCGCATCCCAGCAGGGGTAACCTATCCAGGATCTCGTCCCTGCTCTTTTCCACCAGCCTCTCCAGCTCATCCCAGAAAAGATGAATTACAGGCATGATCTCACTCTCACTCTCTAAAGCTCTTTACAACCGGGAAGTCCCTCAGCCAGCCGATGTCCGGCACATAAAGTCTTCTGAGGTCCTTCATACCCATGCGCAGCATGGCCAGTCTTCCCACCCCGATCCCCCAGGCGAGCACTTTATCTTTAATCCCCAGAGGGTAGGTCACTTCCTTCCTGAATATCCCTGCCCCCCCTAACTCTATCCACCCCATTCCTTCCACGTAAACTTCCGTCTCCACACTGGGCTCCGTATAAGGGAAGTACCCGGGTCTGAACCGGATATCCTCAAACCCCATCTTAAAGAAGAACTCCTTAAGCAATCCAAGTAAATGTTTGAAACCTACATTCTTATCAAGGACCACACCCTCCAGTTGATCGAACTCCGGAAGGTGTGTAGCGTCAATGCTCTCCCGTCTGTACACTCTATCGAAGGAGAATGCTTTAACTGGAGGTCGAGGATTGTTGGCAAGGTGGTGGATAGTTATAGCTGTGGTATGGGTTCTCAGCACGAGTTGTCTTGCCTTTTTCTGGCTCCATTCACCACCCCATCCTGTAGAGCCTGTCTCCCACCCGTTCTCATGAGTGCTCTTCACGCTGTCAACGTATTCCCCGTCCAGGTCAACATATTTATCCAGGTAAAATGTGTCCTGCATATCTCTGGCGGGGTGGTCCTGAGGCTGGAACAATGCATCGAAATTCCAGAAGGAGCTCTGAACATAGTTTCCCTTGATCTCCGTAAAACCCATCTCCAAGAATATCTTGCGGCACTCCTCGATTATCCTCTCATAGGGATGCATTTTAGCCGTAAAAATGTCTTCTGAGGGCTTGTGAATATCATATTCCAGAAACTCCACATTCCTCCACCTGCCGGAGACTAGAATCTCGGGGAAAAGGTCGGCCACCATTTCCTTGAGCTCCACATCTGGCTTATC
The DNA here is from genome assembly GCA_046537735.1 of Archaeoglobaceae archaeon. GTDB lineage: Archaea > Halobacteriota > Archaeoglobi > Archaeoglobales > Archaeoglobaceae > JdFR-22. The sequence goes on from JBKHKH010000058.1 coordinate 9,172, forward strand.
CACCAGCTTAACAAATATCTGTTTATGCTCCTCCGGAACAACCAGATTCCTCTTCAACAGGTTTGATAGCGTCTGGTCATCTACCTCACTTTGTCTTCCCTCTTCGATCAGCTTCAAAGCATCTTTTTCTTCCAGCTGCTGTAGCGGGTTTTCGGACTTTATACTTATTTCTCCATTATCTATGGTGATCATTCCTTTCTTCTTGAGCCATCCCACAGCTATCCCCACTTCCTTTTTCCCTACTTCCTGCTGGATGCGGGACATCTCGGTTATACCCTTGTTCACTGCTTGCAGAACCCTTTCTTCCGGCAAGCCCTCTTGGAGGTACTTTCTGCCTTCTTCACTGAGGTAGTATTCCGTGTGGATCTGGGTGTTCACTTCAGCATAATCCTTCTCCTCCAGCATGTGAGCTGCTTTAAGAACAGCGTCCCTATTCATTTTGGTAATGTCCACTGCTTTATCTACCAAATACTCTTTTCCCACTTCTAATGATTTGAGTAAGGTAATCTCTACCGGAGACAGCATTAAATCACTTCCTGAGGTAGCAAATTTGCTAAGGTTTAAATTTTTTAGGTTTTGATGAGGAAGGATGGAAGGATAAATTTATATTATGACTTCTTGGCTATTTTAAAGTAAAAATTTCTGGTGAAGTTTTATGTATGCGAGGATAAAGGTTACCGATACAGTCAGAGTCCCCCCCTCAAGATTCGGAGAAGATACTGAAGTAGTAGTAAGGGATTTGCTGTGGCAGCAGTTCGAGGGAAGATTGGACAGGGATTACGGCATGATCGTGGGCATTGAAACCATTGAAGACATTGGCGAGGGAAGGATCATCGAGGGGGATGGAGCAGTTTACTATGAAGTGGACTTCACAGCTATTGCCTTCAAACCCACTCTCCAGGAAGTCATAGAGGGTGGAGTTGTAGAAGTTGTTGAGTTCGGGGCTTTCGTCTCCATCGGTCCTTTAGATGCCCTTCTTCACATGAGCCAGATAATGGACGATTACATGGTTTACGATGAAAAGAACAAGAAATTGATGGGAAAGGAGACCAAGAAAACCATCACCGAAGGTGACTCCGTCAGGGCGAGAATAGTTGCCCTCAGCCTCAAAGAGAGAGAGCCGGAAAAAAGCAAGATAGGATTGACCATGAGACAGCCCTGGCTGGGAACGCTCAAATGGCTCGAAGACGATATAAAGAAAGTGGAAGAGAAAGTAGAGGGAAGCTAAAGCAAAATAATTGAATTGAGGTGCTGTTATGGAAGTGGCATGCAGGAACTGCAAATTTATCAACATTGATTCTTCGGCCTGCAAGAACTGCGGGAGTACGGACCTTACCAAGGAGTGGTACGGTTACGTAATCATCATCAACCCCGAAAAAAGCGAAATGGCCCAGAAACTGGGTATCAAGCTTCCAGGGAAATACGCCCTAAAAGTGGGATGAACAGCAGGATTAACAAGAAGATAAGATGCTGAAACTAACAGAAGAGCTGAGAGAAAAGTGCTCCAGACCCTTTGGCAGACTCTATTCTGGAAATGATGTTGAGATAACGAATATCGAAGAAATACAGGACTATTCACTACTCATATGTGTGGGAGACGTGGTGAGCTATCACGCCCTTAACTCTGGATTGAGGCCCCACATCATTTTGATGGATAAAAAGACCAAAAGAGAGTTCAATGAAGAGATATCGGATAAGGTCGATCGTTTGAGCCGGGATTATGAGGTCGTTGACGTTGAGAACCCTATCGGATGCGTCTCTGCCGACCTCGCCCAGAAGATCGAAAGCTCTCTAAGTAGGGTAAATTCAGGCCAGAAAATTAAAATGGTGGTAGAGGGTGAAGAGGACCTGGCAGTAATCCCTCTGGTATGTATTCTACCTCAAAACTCCCTGATCATCTACGGCCAACCACACCAGGGAGTTGTGGCTCTCAAGGTAACACCTGATAAAAAAATACTAATACACCACATATTAAGGAAAATGGAGAAGGTCAACGGGAACGGAAATGAAGTAATGACCATCTGCGGAGTGAAAGACGCTGAAATATAAACCGTATAATGAGTATAACCGCATCAAGGAAAGGAGGTGAAGTTATGGAAGTAACAGTAGAAAAAGACAATCAGAACCCTGTCTTAAAGAGGAAAGAGATCCACTTTAAAGTGAAGTTCGACTCACAGACACCTTCCAGAAGTGACATAAAGCAGAAGCTGGCAGGTCTCTACGCCACAAGCGCAGAGAACGTAGTGGTTGACTAC